>JAGXTB010000078.1 GCA_018334165.1 Sphingomonadales bacterium
GAGCCGATAGCGAACGGCTCGGAAATCGAATCGAAACCTGTTCGGGTTAGGTAAGGGGACCTGCCGGAGAATGGTTGTAAGGGCAAAATAACCTATTCTGTTGCGGGCACCTTGCGGCGTGGCGGTCCATGACCGCACACAGAGGTTTCTCGTGGTCCTGCCTGGTTCCACGACACAGGCTTGCCCGATCTGATCGTCTTCTGCGACCCGGACGATCATGAAAAGGCAAGGCGGCGCGCAAGCGCCGTGGGGGCGGCGCCAAAAGCTCCGCCCCCGAACTTATCAGGCAGCGGCGCTGTCGCCAGAGTCCTTGGCCGCGTCCTTGACCACGCTCAGCACCTTTTGCGTTCCGACCGGGATCTTCTTGGGCTTCATTGCTTCGGGCACTTCGCGGACCAGATCGATCGACAGCAACCCGTCTTCGATGTTGGCGTCCTCGACCCGGACATAGTCGGCCAGTTCGAAACGGCGCTCAAACCCGCGCTGGGCGATGCCGACGTGGAGGAACTGTCCGGCCGAGGTATCCTCGCCTTTCTTGCCCTGGACCACCAGCAGGTTCTGCTGGGCGGTAATCTCGATATCGGCGGGTTTGAAGCCGGCGACTGCCAGGGTGATGCGATAGGCATCCTCACCGCGGCGTTCGATGTTGAACGGGGGGTAATTGTCGCCGCTGTTCATCCGTGACTGGTTTTCCAGCAGGTCGAACAGCCGGTCGAAGCCGACCATGGAGCGGCGATAGGGAGTGAAATCAAAACGGTTCATGGCAAAATCCTCTGTTTGAGCAATCGTGCAAATGCGGAACCCGAAACCGGCGTCCCGCGACTGGCGCCATCCTCCTTCGACATGCTCAGGACATGCCTTGCGGACCATGACACCGCACCCGATGTATGTTAGCCCCGCCAGGTTTCAAGAGGAGCACGCCGTGACCACCCCCAAAGTCGAGATCTACACCAAATGGGGCTGCCCCTATTGCGTGAGCGCCAAGGCGCTGTTCGACGGCAAGGGCGTGGCCTATGACGAGTTCGACATAACGCTGGGCGGGCCCAAGAAGGCCGAGATGCTGGAACGCGTTCCCGGGGCTGCGACCGTGCCGCAGATCATGATCGGCGGCGCAGCGGTTGGCGGCTGCGACGAGCTCTATGCGCTCGAGCGTGCCGGCCAGCTTGACCCGATGCTGGGCCTTTGATGTCCAAACGGATTGCCCTGCTGCAGATGTGCTCGGGTATCGATCCCGACGCCAATGCCGAGAGCGTGGTCGGCGCGATCGGCGCGGCGGCAATGGGCGGGGCTTCGATGCTGTTCACGCCCGAGATGTCGGCGCTGGTCGATCGCAACCGCGAACGCGGCAGCGCCCATGTTGTGGCCGAGGCCGAAAGTACTTTTCTGGCCAAGGTTCGCGAAGCCGCGGCCGGAGCGGGGATCTGGGTTTCGATCGGCTCGATGGCCACGCTGCGCGCGGACGGGCGCTGGGCCAACCGCGCTTTGGTGATCGATTCAAGCGGCGAAGTGGTCGCCCGTTATGACAAGATCCACATGTTCGATGTCGATCTGGCGACCGGCGAAAGCTGGCGCGAATCCAATGCCTATGCGCCGGGGGAAGGGCCGGTGACGGTCGAAACCCCGCTGGGACTGCTGGGGCTGACGGTCTGCTATGACTTGCGCTTTCCGGCGCTGTTCGAAGCCTATGGCCGGGCCAAGTGCGATCTGATCGCGATCCCCGCCGCTTTCACGGTGCCCACCGGGCAGGCCCACTGGCACGTCATGCAACGCGCCCGGGCGATCGAGGCGACCGCCTTTGTCGTTTCGGCTGCACAGGTCGGCAAACATGAAGACGGGCGCGAGACCTATGGTCACAGCCTGGTGATCGATCCCTGGGGCGAGGTCCTGCTCGACATGGGCGGCGAGGCGCCGGGGCTGAGCTTTGCCGAGCTCGATCCCGCGCGGATCACTGCGGTGCGGGCGCAAGTGCCGTGCCTTGCAAACAAGCGGCCGATCGCCACATAGCGAGCAGCAATGATTGTCTTCGATCTTGAATGCCGGGCTCTTGGCCACCGCTTTGAAGGCTGGTTCGCCAGTTCGCAGGACTTTGCGGATCAGCAGCAGCGCGGCCTGGTTAGCTGTCCGCACTGCGGCAGCGGTGATGTTGGCAAAGCGGTAATGGCTCCCAATGTTGCTCGCAAGGGCAACCAATTGTCAGCACGGGCGGCTGCTTCGCAGCCCATTGTCGGCGGTCAATTGCCCGCCGAAGCCAAGGAACTGATGGCCAAATTGGTTGAGCTCCAGGCCGAAGCGCTCAAGCAGTCGCGCTGGGTTGGCAATGACTTCGCTGCTGAATCGCGCAAGATGCATTATGGCGAGGCAGAGACTGAGACGATCCACGGTCAGGCCACGCCGGAACAGGCCAAGGACTTGCTTGACGAAGGCATTGCCCTGATGCCGCTGCCGTTCCCGGTTGCCCCGCCCGACGAACTCAACTGATTGCGCCGCGCCGCAAGCCTGCCTATGGCAGTACCGCGTGCGCCCGTAGCTCAGCAGGATAGAGCATCAGATTGACCTGCGGTCAGCTGCGCTTCCCTAATCTGGGGGCCATGGGTTCGGAGTCGTAGCGAAGCGAAGACGGCCGGAGCGCAGCGCAGGCCAATCCCGTCGTCCGACCTTGCCCCAATGCACGCCACGCCTTAGAGGCTCCTTGAGTGCGCCCGTAGCTCAGCAGGATAGAGCATCAGATTCCTAATCTGGGGGCCATGGGTTCGAATCCCGTCGGGCGCACCACCTTTCAGTGATGCCTTGGCATCGCCGAAAGGTGGTTTGGTGCTTCGGGATCGAACTGTTCGGTGTCGGAGCGCCTGAGGCGCGGAGACGGCCGAGCCGAAGGCGAGGTCAATCCCGTCGGGCGCACCACCTCCCACACCCCCAAAACCGCACTTCACACGCCTTGTGAACAAGCCTGTGGAAACTCCGTTCACCGCTTCTTGCGTCCAAATTCAAACTTTGGGCTTGAACTGCTGAATCAATTGTGATTCTAGTGTTAACTATGAAAGGGCGGGGTGCTCCAAGACTGGCGAATGAGCGGCTGACGCAAGGCGTGGCACTCGCGTGCCTGCTGGTGATGAGCGCCTGGGTTCTGTTTGGCCCCAGTGGCGTTATTTCCTGGAGCGAAAACAGCCGCTTGCTGACTGAACGCCAGAAGGAGCTGCAGCAGCTCTCGGCGGAAACCAATGTCATCCGCAACCGCGTTGCCCTGCTCGATCCGAATCACGTCGATCCGGACCTGGCCGGGCAGCTGCTGCGAACCAACCTCAACGTGGTCAATCCGGACGAAATGGTCCTGTTGCTCGACTAGGCAGCACGCGCCTGACGCTACCATCCGCAAAGTCCGCCAATTCTATCATCGAAATACGTATGGGAGCAGTTTCCCTTAGGGCAAACTGCCCCTATAGGCTGGGCTCCAGCGTTCCAACCCCAGGGGAGCCCCACTTGGCCAAGAGCAAGACGCCCAGCACGGTCGCTGCCGGCGATGACACCTTCGCGCTGCGTAGCCTGCAGGATGCCCACGACGCCAATCCGCGCTATGCGGCGAGCGACGAGCAGCTGCTGACGTTCTACGAGCAGATGCTGTTGATCCGCCGGTTTGAAGAGAAGGCCGGCCAGCTTTACGGCCTGGGTCTGATCGGCGGCTTTTGCCACCTTTACATCGGCCAGGAAGCGGTCGCGGTGGGGCTGCAATCGGCGCTCGATGGCGGCAAGGACTCTGTGATCACCGGCTATCGCGATCACGGCCACATGCTGGCTTACGGGATTGATCCCAAGGTGATCATGGCCGAACTGACCGGGCGCGGCGCGGGGATTTCGCGCGGCAAGGGCGGGTCGATGCACATGTTCTCGACCGAGCACAAATTCTATGGCGGCCACGGCATCGTCGGTGCGCAGGTGCCGTTGGGGGCCGGGCTGGCCTTTGCCCACCAGTATGCCGAGGACGGCGGACTGTGCATGGCCTATTTCGGTGATGGCGCGGCCAACCAGGGCCAGGTCTATGAGGCCTTCAACATGGCCGCATTGTGGAACCTGCCAATCATCTTCGTGGTTGAGAACAACGGCTATGCGATGGGCACCGCGGTGCAGCGCGGTTCGGCCGAAACCCACTTCCACCGCCGCGGCACGGCCTTCCGGATCCCCGGGATCAGCGTCAATGGGATGGACGTGCTCGAAGTGCGCTCGGCCGCCGAAGTGGCGGTTGCCCATGTTCGCAGCGGCAAGGGGCCGGTGCTGATGGAGCTGATCACCTATCGCTATCGCGGCCACTCGATGTCCGACCCGGCCAAGTACCGCAGCCGCGAGGAAGTCCAGGAAATGCGCGACAAGCACGACCCGATCGATGCCGCCAAGGCCGAGCTGCTGAAGCGCGGCGTGGCCGAGGACCGGCTCAAGGAATTGGAAAAGCAAATTCGCAGCAAGGTCAACGAAGCTGCTGATTTTGCAGAAAACTCACCGGAGCCTGAGATGAGCGAACTCTACACCGATGTCTTGGTGGAGCGCTACTGATGGCGATCGAACTCAAAATGCCCGCGCTGTCCCCGACGATGGAAGAGGGGACCCTGGCCAAATGGCTGGTCAAGGAAGGCGACACGGTCAAATCGGGTGACATCCTGGCTGAGATCGAGACTGACAAGGCGACGATGGAATTCGAATCGATCGACGAAGGCGTGATCGGCAAGATCCTGGTGGCCGAGGGCACCGAAGGCGTGAAAGTCGGCACGGTCATCGCGGTGATCGGCGATGGCGAGGTGACTGCCGCGCCGCCAGCCGCAGCGCCTGAACCGGCACCAAGCACGCACACCGCAGTCACTCCGCCCGCACCCAAGGCGCGGGCCAATGACCCTGAGGTCCCCGTCGGCACCCAGATGCGCCAGTGCACCGTCCGCGAGGCGCTGCGCGATGCCATGGCCGAGGAAATGCGCCGCGATGCCCGCGTCTTCGTGATGGGCGAGGAAGTGGCGCAGTACCAGGGCGCCTACAAGGTTACCCAGGGCCTGCTCGATGAGTTCGGACCCAAGCGGGTCATTGACACTCCGATCACCGAATACGGCTTTGCTGGAATCGGGGCAGGGGCAGCGATGGGCGGCCTGCGTCCGATCGTCGAATTCATGACCTTCAACTTCGCCATGCAGGCGATCGACCACGTCATCAACTCGGCCGCCAAGACCAATTACATGTCGGGCGGGCAGATGCGCTGTCCGGTGGTGTTCCGCGGTCCCAACGGTGCGGCCAGCCGGGTGGGGGCGCAGCACAGCCAGAACTATGGCCCGTGGTACGCCAGTGTCCCCGGCCTGATCGTGATCGCGCCCTATGACGCGGCCGACGCCAAGGGGCTCTTGAAGGCCGCGATCCGCAGCGAGGACCCGGTGGTCTTCCTTGAGAACGAGCTGGTCTATGGCCGCAGCTTCGACTTGCCCGAGCTTGACGATCACGTCCTGCCGATTGGCAAGGCGCGGATCATGCGCGAAGGCAAGGACGTGACGATCGTGTCGTACTCGATCGGCGTCGGCCTCGCGCTCGAAGCCGCCGACCTGCTGGCGGGCGAGGGGATCGACGCCGAAGTGCTCGACCTGCGCACGCTGCGTCCGCTGGACCGTGAGGCGGTGCTGACTTCACTCGCCAAGACCAACCGCGTGGTGGTGGCCGAAGAAGGCTGGCCGCAGTGCTCGATTGCCAGCGAGATCATCGCGATCTGCATGGAGGACGGCTTCGACAATCTCGACGCACCGGTACTGCGGGTCTGCAACGAAGACGTGCCGCTGCCCTATGCCGCCAACCTCGAAAAGGCCGCGATCATCGATGCGGCGCGGATCGCGGCGGCGGTTCGCCAGGTCTGCTACCGCTAGGTAAAATCGCCGTCGGTTTCGACTACGGCCCGGCCCTTGAACTGGTTGCAGGTCTGCACCGGATCGGGGCTGGCCGGATCGCGCTGGTAGATCTGGCTGATATCCCGGTCGTCGCGAACCATGAACGAGGCGATCGCCTTGATGTCGAGGCTGCCCAGGAACCGCTCGGAAACCAGCGGCTGGTAAGTGTAGTTGAGTTCGACGAAAATCAGCGCGTCGTCAGGCAAGGCCTGCACTTCTTCGCCCTCGGGTCCGATCCCTTCGCTTCCCAGGTCCGCGCCTTCCGCGCCGTAGTCCGACACGATGTTCTTCGCCCCGCGGCAACGCTGCCAGTGAATGTACTGGTTGCCCGCTGGCGAGACCTGGACGCTGGAAACAATCACCCGGCCGTTCTCGTACAGGTCAAGGCCAGTGCCGCCCTGAAGCTGCGCACCATAGATCACTTCGTTGATGTCGCTCTCGTAGATTCGCCGGTTCTGCAGCGTGCTGGTATCGCCAACCCGGCTGGCGTTGTCGGCCACATGTTCGGCCAGCTGACTGATCCGCATGGTGACCAATGCATAGTTGGCCATCTCGCTGCCCCACAGGCCCGCCATCAGCAGGAACGGCGCGCCAATCGCGAATTCGACCATTGCCACGCCCGAACGGTTGCGGCGCAACCGCCGGGCCAGGTTGCGCAGGGTCATGGGCAGTTCCCCTTGGGCGGTACCGGCGGCGAATCCGACTGACCATAGGGCTGGTTGCGCAGCACGGTGTTGGCCACCAGGGTAAAGTCGTCGGTCTGGCCAGGGATGAATTTGGCGATCGGGAAAGCGCGTTTGTAGTTGACTGTCACGCTGTAGAGCACCGCATCGCGGGCACTGCCCAGTCCCGCCTTGCCCTGCGCGTCCCAGGTGTCGTTGCCATTGGCATCTTCGTAGGGTTCGCCATCGTTGCAGGTGCCGTCGTCGTTGAGGTCGGTAAAGTCCTCGGGCCGGCCGGCATCGGTGAAATTGGCATAGTTGGTGCGCGTAAAGGTAATCGTGGCATGCGGGGCAACCGCGTGTACCGCTTTGGCGACCCTGCCGTCGAGCTGCGCGGTATCCGATGCCGCGCCTTCAATGGTCGAATCACGCGCGGCCTTCTGGATCGCGCCTTGCAGCATTTCGGCGGTGTACATGTTGTAGGACAGGTCAAACAGCCCGAACAGCATGACGAACAGCGCCGGGGAAATCATCGCGAACTCGACCGCGCTGACCCCGGTCTCGTCGCGGCGCAGGCGGGATAGCAGGCGCCGCATCACTTCGAGATCCGAAGGTCGCCCATCTGAGCAGCGATCTTGCTGAACACGTCTTGCAATTCAGCGGCGTCCCTGGCTTCGAAGTAGTGGCCGGGGCCGGCGCATTCGGTCATGAAGTCATCCAGGCTGACCCCGAAGCCGATCACCCAGACGGTGATATTGCGCTTCTTCACTTCCTTGCAGGCCACGGCAAAGCGGCGTTCGACAACGTCGGTAAGCGGTAGCCCCAGCGCAGGCTTCTTCGGATCCCAGCGCCGCTTGTCGAGCGGTTCGATCCCGTAAGTGCCGTAGGAAAGATCATAGGGCGCGGTTTCACCGTCGGTCAGGAAGATCATGTGGCGACTGGTCGGCTTGCCGGAAAGGTCGGCGTTCTCGCTCGAAAACAGCCCGGTCGGCGAAAGCAGGCGGCCGCCCCAGATCATCCCGATATCGTGATAGGTGCTGCCATCGGGAGTCAGGGTCGACAGGTAGGCATCGACTTCGCCGCCGTCCATCTCGTCGAGCTTGCGCGCTTCGGCAGGGCATGAGCTCAGCCCGGCCCAGCCGGCCATGAGATAGTCGTTGGACGTGGTGGCGGGCGATTTGAAATCACCGGTGCCGTCCCACCAGATTTCCGGCTCGAACGAGATCTCGTGGAGCATCGGGCGCCACTGGGTCTTGGCATCACCGGGGGTGGGGACCAGATCAATATCGAGATCGAGCGCCTTGGACAGATCGACATTGTCGTAGTCGTCGATCTCATAGGTATCGCGCTCTTCGATGCAGCCGCGGAACCAGGCGGTGATGTTCTCTGGCGAGGGCGAGGGATAACCGTACATCCGCACGTCGATCGAGCCGCTTTTCAAAGTGTCGTCGCCGGTTGCGCCTTTGACGAACGAGACGTCGAAAGGCATCGACTTGTACTTCCAGTTGTAGATCTGGCGGGTTGCGGTGCCGGTTGGGGTCACCACCCATCTGTAAGTGTAGTTGTTGTAGGCAATGCCGTTGACCGTGATAAGCGAGCCATCTGCACTTACATCACACCAATAGTAGGTGCCGTTGGCGACAGCGGTGCCAAAGCTGCCGCGGTCGGGGTTGGTCCCGCCGGCGGTTTGCGTCCAGGTGTAGGTGTCGGTCGGGCAGCTCGCAGCATTGTAGGATGTAATGTAGCCGGCGCTGCCGCTGATATAGGTGTAGTCCGTTCTGGACGTATTGTAGGTCTCGGTCCGGCCGGTATCCATGGCTTCGCGGCCATGATAGTTCCAGTCGTCAACCACCCAGTCAGACTTAAGCAGATAGCCAACATTGACGTTGGTCGAATAGGGCAGGAACCCATAGCGCACACGGGTGCCGGGGCTCTTGCTGCCTTCCAGCTGGGTGTGAAAGTCTTTCACAACAGTCTTCAGGATGTCGATCCGGGGCGCTGAGTCGCCCGGATTGGTCATCGCCATCGACCCGGTGCTGTCGAGCACGAACATGATGTCGGTGTTGGAAAAGTTGAGCTTGGCCCCACAGCTGACTTCGATTGCAACTTCGTCATAGCCGAACAGCGTCATCAAAGTGGTGGGGACATCGACCGAGGCAGCGCCGCTGATCGAATAGTCCTCTTCCAGCGTCATTTCGAAGCTGCGGTTCTTGGTCCAATAGGCCCCGTCGCGGTAGTTGATGTTGAAGAACCGGTTGCCAGTTTCGACCACAGCGTCGGGAATGATCCCGGTGGCGATCACATCAGACCCCAGCCGCTTGCGCGCCGCCAGCACGCCGGCATCGCAGGCCTGCTGCAAGCGGGTCTGCGAGAGGTAGCTGCGCCCCATATCGATCCCGCCACCGACCATCGCCAGAAGCGGCACCAGCCCGGCCGCGATCATCGCCAGCGTATTGCCCGCGCGATCGCGCAGCAGCCGCGACAGGCCGCGGGTCAGGGCATTGAAGGCACGAGCGATCGCCATTACGGACGGAATCTCCGGATATCCTGGCAAGACCCTAGCCGACGCGCGTAACCCCTTGGCTGAGGAACATGGTTAACATGGTGAGAAATTCAGCCGCAAACTGCTGCAGTGGGGGGCGTCGACCGGCCGCGACCCTGGGGGCGCGGCCAGCCGGAACGGGCGCGGATCAGGCGATGAACACCGGCCGGGTATAAGTGATCGGAATCGAATCGATCCCGATCATGCCCAGCACCGAGGGGATGTTGTATTGCAAGGTGATGGTCCGCTCGCTCGCCTCGTCGATCCGGGTCACGACACTGGTTACGGTTACGGTCAAGCGATCGGTCTGCAGGCCATAGGGCGCAGCCCCCGCGATTTCCTCTGCATAGGCTTCCAGTTCGTCATTGGTATCGCGCAGGGTCATGTCGGACTGCGCGGCAGCGTCCTGGGCGTCGATCACCGCATAGCGGGCAAGGTCAGCCGAGATCGAACGCAGCGCGTTGTAGTTCTGCATGCCGATGCCGAACTGCAAGACGCCAAACAGCATGGCCAGCATGGCCGGACCAAGGATTGCAAATTCGACAATCACCGAACCGCTGCGGTCCTGGTAAAGGTTTGCGAGGGGTTTGGTCGTACGAATCATGTCTGTTTGACCATCACATAGCGATCGACATTGAACTGAATCGGCGACCCTATGCCCCATTCGGTCCAGGCCGGGGTGTAGGTATCGTTCAGTTCGATTCGCACATAGTTGGCCACTTTCGTGCCGACGCATTGATCAGCAGAAGTGACATAGGTTGTCGCCGAACCGCAGCGGAAGGCTTCAGTCACAACGACCTTTTGGGCATCCAAGCCGGTCGAGGTGACAATTACGCCTTTCAGGGCAGTGCGCTGGGTTGTCGTGGTCGGGAGCGCAGTCATGGCAATCGCCGATGCCTCGGCCATGGCCCCTTGCAGTTCGGTCTGGCGGGCGATCACCTGGGAAACCTGGAAGGCCCCCATGCTCATCAGCACCAGCACGGGTGCAACGATCGCAGTTTCGACCAGCATCGCACCGCGCTCGTCGCGGCAGAGCGTCTGGAACAGGGCGCGGCTCATGCGATCAGCCTCACGGTTGCGGTCTGGTCGCCGATCTGCATGCCGGCGCCGCCATCGGGCGAACAGAAATTGGTCAGGTTGGCCGAACCGGTGATCCAGAACGTGTCCGACACCACCATGATGCAGCGGCTCCCGGCACTCATGTTGCCGTTGATCTTCACTTCGCGTGACGGCATGTAGAGGATGCCGTTGAGGTCGAGTTCGGCATTGCCATTGATATCAAAATCGCTGGTGTTGTTCTTGTCAAAGAACAGCATGTTTTTCCATTTGTTGGCATCGCTGGCGGAATAGCCATACGTGCCCTGCAAAGTGGACGCCGAAATCCCGGTCAAGGTCACGTCGGAATTCGAGTTGATCCGGACATTGCCGGAGGAACCCGTGATTACGAACATCACGTCCGAACCCGTAACCGTGTTGTTGTTGCCGAAATCGATCGAACCGCTGACGAAGTAGATCCCGCTCTGGAACTCCGTGGGACAAGCGATCGAGATATTGGTGTAGATGCCTGGCAGCGGCCTGGCGATGCCATCGGAGGCACCCGTGGTGGTGGGGCCGACGACGTTGGCAATCGTGGTGGTGGTCGTGGTTACTGCGGCCCGCCAGACGCGATTTTGGCCGCTGCCCCCGACTTGCGAAAAGCTGCCGGTGACTGGGCCAACCGAGCTGGTGCCAGCCGTCGGCGCAGTGGCAACTGTCTGGTTTGTCGGTCCGGCAGTGATGTCGCTTGGCGCCATATACCCGGCCTGTGATGAGGTCACGGTAATCGGCGTGGCCGAGGCAACCGGATTGCCGCGCCTATAGACATAGGTCGTGACGGTCCGGACAGTCCGGTCCGCAGTCCAGGTCGTGGTCCCGGACGAGGCTGTCGGGCACGAGTAGGTGCGTGCGGGGCTACCCGAAGAACTGGGTGCGGTCAGGCCGGAATAGGGATCAGCCAGGCCGCCCACATATTCGTGGATCGTGCCGTTGTTCGAAAACGAATCCTCGACCCCGCCGGCCGAGATGATATCACCGAGTGCAACCTCGGAATCGCCCGTTTCGAAAATTGCCTGGTCGCTGACCGACAGCGCGCCGACCCCGCAGTTCGATCCGCCGGTGATCGCGTTGCCGAACACGGCCGAGCGATTTTCGACCGGATTGACCGCCAGAATGCAGGCGTTGAAAGTCGCCGCGACCGAAAAAGTCGCACGGGCACTGACCGACACAGTCGTCGCGCGGCCGGTGATCATGCTGGAGAATGGCAGCGAACGCGTGGCGCTGGCGTTGACCCGCACGGCATTGTTCGAGCCGCCGTTGTAATTACCCAGCGTCACCGACGGCGTGGTGGTGGTTCCGGTCGTCGTTGCCAGGTTGACCCCGAATTCCTGCCGGGCCCGGGAAACATAGCTGTCGCGCGACGTGGTGGAGCTGCGCGCCCAGGCACCGCCCAATGCGGCCTGGTCAACCGCATACTGCAATTCCTGCTTCCACATGTACCATTGCGCAACGTCGACCGCGAGCCCCGAGCTGCCCATCAGCGCGGGCATGCCGATGGCCACCAACAGCGCGGCATTGCCGCTGGTGTTGCCCTTCAGGTCTGCAATCGTGCGCCGAATTTTGCTGAGCATGGGGCCCTCGATGTGTTCCGAACAGTCTGCCTATAGCGACGCGTGGTATCCGCACTCTCAAAATTCAGGGTTAACAAAGGGTTGGACTCTTTGCCGAAATCGGGGCCGCCACCATTGCATCGCCGGGCGCGCGGGCTAGGTTCAGGCGATGGATTCTGCCCTCCTGACTGCCGACCTGCCGCTCGAACGCCGCCTCGCACTAAGCTATGCCCCGTCGCGTGCCAGGCCGGCGACTCTGGCGCTGTTCGCGCTTGATGGCGCGCTTGGGCGGGTGGTGCGCTCAACCCGCGAAGCGATGCTGGGGCAATTGCGCCTGGCCTGGTGGCGCGAAGCCCTGGCCCGGCCGCTTGAGCAGCAGCCGCAGGGCGAGCCGGTGCTGGCGGCCTTGCAGGTGTTTGGCGATCGGCGGGCAAGACTTGAGTGTCTGGTCGATGGCTGGGAAGCCTTGCTGGGCGAAGCGCCCCT
>JAGXTB010000079.1 GCA_018334165.1 Sphingomonadales bacterium
GGGCTGCCGCTGTCAAACGGCGGGGCGGGATCGTATTCGAGCGCGAGCTGGACCATCCGGGCGTGGTCCTCACCTGCGATTTCGCGCATCAGCGCCAGGGCAAAGTCGATCCCCGCGGTCACCCCGCCGCCGGTCGCGCGGTTGCGGTCGATCACGTGGCGGGCCTGAACCGGCTCGGCCCCGAACAGCGCCAGCTTGTCATGCCAGGCCCAGTGGGTGGTGGCCTTGTAGCCTTCCAACAAACCCGCAGCGCCCAGCACCAGCGCGCCGGTGCAGACGCTGGTCACCCATTGCGCCCCGCTACCCACTTGCCGCACCCAATCGAGCGCCGGGGCATGGTCGATCACGTCGGCGATCCCCATTCCGCCGGGTACGCAGATCAGATCGGCGGCGGGAACATTGGCAAAGGTTGCGGTGGGCAGGATCGAGAACCCGGCATCGGTCGGTACCGGGGCGATGCTCTCCCAGACCAGATCGACTTTGGCACCGGGCAGGCGCGAGAGGAACTGCGCCGGGCCGGTCAGGTCCAACTGGGTGACGTTCGGGAAGAGCAGGAAGGCCAGGTGCATGGGTGCAGTATGACCAAATCAGATCGCGCTTCAACCTTGCTCCGCCTAACGACCTGAAATAGCGAGGTGCCAAGAGGGAGAGACCATGACTCGTTACGTTGGCGCAATCGACCAGGGGACCACCAGCACCCGCTTCATCGTTTTCGACCATGCCGGCAATACCGTGGCGGTCGATCAGATGGAGCATGCCCAGATCATGCCGCAGCCCGGCTGGGTCGAGCATGATGCGGGCGAGATCTGGGCCAACACGCAAAAGGTGATCGCCGGCGCATTGGCCAAGGGCGGGCTGACCCCGGCTGAACTTGCCGCCGTGGGGATCACCAACCAGCGCGAAACCACTGTGCTGTGGGACAAGGCCACTGGCCAGCCGGTCCACAATGCGCTGGTCTGGATGGACACCCGCACCGCCGATCTGGTCGCCGCGCATACCGCAGATGGCGGGCAGGACAAGCTGCGCGGCAAGACCGGATTGCCGCTGGCGACCTATTTCTCGGGGCTGAAGCTGCGCTGGCTGCTCGATAACGTGCCGGGAGCGCAGGCGCGCGCCGAGGCTGGCGAGCTGCTGTTCGGGACGATCGACACATGGCTCGCCTGGCAGCTGACGGGGCTGCACATCACCGATGTCACCAATGCCTCGCGCACGCAGTTGATGGAGCTGGAGAGCCTCGATTGGGACCCTGAAGTGCTCGCCCTGTTCCAGATCCCGCGCGCCTGCCTGCCCGAAATCCGTTCCTCAAGCGAAGTCTATGGCACTTGCAAAGGCGTGCTCGAAGGCGTGTCGCTCGCGGGGATCCTGGGCGACCAGCAGGCCGCGCTGTTCGGGCAGGCCTGTCTGGCGCCGGGCGAGGCCAAGAACACTTACGGCACCGGCTGCTTCATGCTGATGAACACCGGAGAGAAGCCGTTTCCTTCCACCTCCGGCCTGCTCACCACGCTCGGCTACAAGCTCGGCGATGCCCCGGCGGTCTATGCGCTCGAAGGCTCGATCTCGATCGCGGGCGCGCTGGTCCAGTGGCTGCGCGACAACCTGGGGCTGGTCAGCAATGCCAGCGAGATCGAGGCGTTGGCCCGCAGTGTTGAGGACAACGGCGACGTCTATATCGTCCCGGCCTTCTCGGGCCTCTACGCCCCGCACTGGGACGACAAGGCCCGCGGCGTGGTCGCGGGCCTGACGCGGTTTGCCACCAAAGCCCACTTCGCCCGCGCCGCGCTCGAAGCGGTCGCTTTCCAGACCCGCGAAGTGATCGACGCGATGACCCGCGATTCGGGCGTCGAGATCAAGGAGCTGAGGACCGACGGCGGCATGGTGGTCAACGAACTGCTGATGCAGTTCCAGTCCGACATTCTGGGCGTGCCGGTCGTGCGCCCCAAAGTGATCGAAACCACTGCGCTCGGCGCCGCCTATGCCGCGGGCCTGGCGGTGGGCTACTGGGCTTCGACCCAGGACATCACCACCAATTGGGGCGTCGATAGACGTTGGCAGCCGGGGATGGCGGAGGATCGCCGGGCCACGCTCTATGCCAAGTGGAACAAGGCTGTTGCGCGGAGCAGGGACTGGGTGGATTAGTCGATGTGTTTGCTGGCGCGAAGCAAGGCAGCTTCCTCAATATTTTTGGATCGATATGACACAAACTCGCGCTTCCCGAACTTCATACCCAGGGATCGCATTAACTCCCGGTCGTTTTCAGAATAGAGAATCGCTATGCCTTTCGGTGCCAGAAAGTCGCGCGCGCCTCCTCCTCGCCGAATTCGCCTCATAAAGTCGTCTTGGGCACCTATGCTGGCGATCACGACCCTTGAAACAGGTGTTTCTAGGCATTGCTCAAACATTGCCGCAATTCGTCTACTACCGCCCCCTGATGCCATAATTTTTTCGCGCAGTGATTTGTCGATCAACGACCAAAAATTGGGCGTATATGGAAAGTCCTCTACGACCCACCAGATGTTCTGGGTTCCTTCCGCGGATAGACTCGTTTTCTTATCCTGATTTTTCCCAAGTCGCAGATATGGCGTTCGGGCCCTAACTAAACCTACTGCGCATTGTGATCTTTTCTCGTTCACTCGCAAGAGTATGCAAAGCTGGTCGATTGCTTCGCGCGGGATCATCCAACCGGATTTCCCAATGGTTGTGGATTTTACATCCACTTCTTCGCCCCCAATTAAGAGGTCTAGCGTCACTCCGCGAGGCACCTGAAGCCAATCCCGCAAGAGCATTTCAAACTTTGTGCCGAGATAGGTCTTTTCGGTCTTCTCCAAATCGGCAAGGAAGAACCTTCCTGTTCGGGCCGTATCAATCACTTCGTCAATTGCTGAACGAAAAAACGAGCGCAGCTTTTCCTCAAAAAGTTCCAAGCCGCCCGCGGCCGATAGCAGGTCGGATTCGAGCTTTTTCAAGTCGGCAAAGTCGATATGGTTTGCCGGGAGCGGTTGATAACCGGAGCTACCGATTGCTCTCATGCCACCGCTCGCACCGGAACAGCGCGATTGACGCGTAAAGCAATCCTGATCTGCTGTGCCACTGCCCGCGCCACCGGCGGCGGGAAGGCATTTCCAACTTGCCGATAAGCCGCGGTCTTGCGGCCAAAGAACTGCCAATCGTCTGGAAAGCCCTGAAGGCGAGCGACCATCCGGACTGTCAGACGCGGCATTCCAACAAAGTCAGGTTCGGGCGCTGTATCTGCCATGCTACGGCCCTCAACTCCCATTGCTGCCCATGCTTTGCGCGCTCGGGTCGGACCCAAATCAGGACCGCCATGCTTCTTTGAGCCACCGACAATAGTTGGGGCAATATCATTGGCGCGTTCGGCCCATGCATCGACGCCTTTCCAGCCGTTCGCAGCCATCAAATCGTGAAGCAGACGGCCAACCGGGGGGGGATTGGTCGGCAAAACATCCGGCCATTCGAATGCGTCCAGTAGCTCATTGCGTAGTGCAACGATTACGACCCGAGGGCGAAGCTGCGACACACCATAGTGTGATGCAAAGAATGGACGCCAATCGACTGTGTAACCGAGTTTGGCGAATTCCCTTTTCAGATGGAGGCGATAATCTTCAAAAACTGGTGAGAGAAATCCCCGCACGTTTTCGATCATGACGGCTTTGGGCTGAATCTCGTCCACTAGCCTAAGTGCAGCCGGGAACAGGTTACGCTCATCGTTTTCGCCAAGCTGCTTGCCAGCAACGGAAAAGGGCGGGCAAGGCAAACCACCGGCCAGCAGATCCACACCTTTGAACGGACGACCGTCAAACGTATTCATATCCGCAGTGCGAACGTCCCAAGTTGGCCGATTTAGCGAGAGCGTCTTGGTGCAATCTGAGTCGATTTCAACCAACGCTTCGTGCTTAAATCCAGCCATTTCCAGACCAAGGGCCTGACCGCCGGCACCCGCACAAAATTCGATCGATCGCATGGAAATCTCCCTGATGCATCAGGGCTATGTTCTCAGCTTGTTCCAGTCAAGGGCGGGCAAGCTAAATTCCACGATTTTGGAGCCAATTCACCGCATCAGCAAAATCGAAATCCGCCGGTTCCTTGGGTCATCGGGCCTGTCCCTTACCAGCGGCTCGCGGTCGGCCACGCCTTCGATCTTGCGGAAGCGGGCCTCGCCGATCCCGCGCTGCATCAGCGCCTGGCGGGTGGCTTCGGCGCGGCCGGCCGAAAGCGACCAGTTGTTGGCACCCGCGCCGCCGTTCCAGGGCAAGGCATCGGTGTGGCCGCGGATCGAGATGCCGCCGAGTTCGCTGCTGAGCATATCGGCAATCGCCGCCAGCAGTTGCGCCGCGTCGGGGGTGAGCACGGTGGTGCCCAGCTGGAACATCGAGAAGTCGGCGTCGTCGACCAGATCGATCCGGATCCCCTCGCTGGTGTCGATCATCCGCACCTGCTTGGCCAATTTGGCCAGGCGCTGGTTGGCCTCCAGCTTGGCTGCCAGTTTTTCCTGCATCTTCTTCATCTGCTTGATCTTTTCGGCACCTTCCTTGGGGCCGCCGGTGGTGTCGCGCGGGATCGTCATCGATTTGGTTCCGGTCTGGCCGGCGCGGTTGGGGTAGTTATCGACATCGGTGATCGAGCTGCCGCCGAGCATGCCGTTGGACCCGGCGCTTTCCTGACGCAGTTTGACCAGGGTGGGGGTAAAGTAATCCGCTACGCCTTTGCGCTGTTTCTCGGTGGTGGCGCCCAGCAGCCACAGCAGCAGGAAGAAAGCCATCATTGCGGTGACAAAGTCGGCATAGGCGACTTTCCAGGCCCCGCCGTGATGCCCGCCGGCCACCACCGTCACTTTCTTGACGATGATCGGCGGCAGCGGCTCGTTCTTGCCGCGGGCGTTTGACTTGGCAGCCATCGCTTAGCGGCCGCGCAGTGCGTCGAGCAGTTCGCTCAGGCCCGGGCGGAAATCATGGCCCAGGCCCGAGCGTGCGCCTTCGACCACCAGCGGCTGCGGCCAGCCGTGGAGGCTGGCGATCACCACTTGCTTGACCGCGTGGAAGATCTGCTCATCGGCTTCGACGATCTGCTTGAGCCGCCCGGCCATGGGCCCGACAATACCATAGGCCAGCAGAACCCCCAGGAAGGTTCCGACCAGCGCCGCCCCGATCATGCCCCCCAGCACCGAGGGCGGCTTGTCGATCGAGCCCATGGTCTTGACCACGCCCAGCACCGCCGCGACGATCCCCAGCGCGGGCAGGGCATCGGCCAGACCCTGCAAGGCGTGCTGCGGCTCGTGAAATTCGTGAAAGATCTGCTTCATCGCATTGTCCATCACTTCCTCGACCGCGTGGACTTCCAGCGTGCCGGAGGAAACGACGATCAGGGTCAGCGTGTCGCAGATCAGCGCGGTCAGTGCCTTGTTGGCGAGCAGCCGCGGAAATTCGGCAAAGATCGCGCTGTTCTGCGGCTCGGTCACATGGTTTTCCAGCGCGACCGGGCCTTCGGCGCGCAGCAATTTCATCAGCTTGGTGGTCAGGATGATCGCGTCGATATGGTCCTGCTTGGTATGTTTGGGCCCTTTGAAGATCTTGGCAAAGCCGCCGCCGATGGCCTTGAGGCCATGCGCGTTGTTGCCGGTGATCAGCGCAGCAATGGCGGCACCGCCGATGATCAGCATTTCTCCTGGCAGGGCTTTCAGCACCGGGCCCAGCGAGCCGCCGGTCAGGACAAAGCCCCCGAAGACAATCACGATCAAAACGACAAAACCGACTGCGGCGAACATTCTTACCCCCTGAAAATCAAGTCTTTATGCGTCAGCGCAGCATTTCGAACAGCGAGAGCGAAGCGAGCCGGGCGAACGAGGCCTGGCTGGCCTCCAGCACGGTCATGGTCTGTTGAAGCTGCGAGACTGCCAGCGCGATATCGGTGCCGCCAACTTCGGCCTCTTCCTCGGCGCGCAGCTGGCCCATCTGGGTCTGGCGCTCGGTGTTGAGGTCAATCCAGTTGAGCCGCGCGCCCACTACGGTCTGCTGGGTGGTGATCGTCTCCAACCCGGTATCGAGCGAGCCCATTGCATCGCGCGCGGCCTGCGCCGGATCGGCCACCGCCCCGCGCAAGGCGTCGGCCAGCGTCTTGACCACCGCGAACAGATCGGTTGGCGAGCCATTGATGTTGAAGTTCAGGAACTCCGGCCCGGTCAGCCCGCGGGTCACGCTTTGGCCGTCGCCCAGCGGCAAATCGCTGGCAGTGGCAGTCCCGGCATATGTCGGCACGCCGCCAGCGCCGATCGTATAGGCCGCGCCCGACGTGTTACCGCCAAACAGCGCGTGTCCGGCGCCGTCGCGGGTATTGGCCAGGCGGATCAGCTCGCCATGGATCTGCTCGATCTCGGTCGCGATCCCGGCACGCTGGCTGGCGGTGAGCACCCCGTTGGCGGCCTGAGTCGCCAGCTCTTGCACCCGGATCAGCGAATCCGCGAAGGCTGAGAGCGCCTGATCGGTCAGGGTCAGGTCAGAGGTCGCCCGCGCAGCAACGGCCTGGTCAATCGCGGCGGTGCTGTCAGCCCGGGACAGCGTGCGCATTCGCGCGGCGGCGACCGGATCGTCCGACCCGGTGGTCAGCCGCTGCCCGCTGCTGATCGAGCCTTGCAGCGCGGTGGCGCGGGCGCGCAGCGTCGCGAGGTCCTGGTTCGACCGCTCGTAAAAGGCGCTGGTACTGACAGAGGTCATCGCCGGTCTCCTTGCCCGCTAGCGGATCGCCAAAAGGGTATCGAACATGTCGGAAGCGACCTGGATCGCCTTGCTACTGGCCTGGAAAGCCTGCTGGAAACGCACCAGGTTGACCGCTTCTTCATCAAGGTTGACCCCGGCCTGGCTGTCGAGCGCGAGCTTGGCCCCACTGGCGATTGAATCGAGCGCTTCGCTGGTCAGTTTGCGGCCCTGCGTCGCACTGGCGACCTGGAACAACAGGCCGCTGGCCTGGCCGGAAATGTCTGCGGTGTCGAAGGCAGCGCGCATCGCGACAAGGTTGGCGGGATCGCGGCTACTTGCAGGCGCTCCAGCAGGCGCGGTGGCGAGCTGCGATCCGCTGGTCAGCGCCAAGGCGATCCCGGCCGCGCCAGAGCCTGAGAACATCGGCTGACCCGGCGTGCCATCGAGCGCGACGCCGGTGGCCTGCGCCCCGTTGGCGGTGGCGATCAGTGCATCCGCGACCGTGTCGAGGCTGATCCTGGTGTCGCGCACCATCACCAGCCCTTGCTGCGCGGCGGCCAGCGTGCCCGAAGACAAAGTCACCGGGCTGGCGCCCAGCGCGAAGGAAATCGTCCCGTCTGGGGCGGTGGTGGAAGACAAGGTTCCAGCGCTGTTGCCGCTGACCATGACCGGCCCGGCACTGCCGCCAATCCGCACGGTGACGGTCTGGTCGGCGGCAAAGCTGGCGGAAATGTCGGCATAGTCCGACAGGTTGGCGAGCAGCGCATCGCGCCGGTCGAGCAGCGAAACCTGATCGCTGGACCCCGGGGTGGCGCGGGCCAGCTGAACGTTGAGCTGGGCCAGCTGACCGGCAAACAGGTTGACTTGCCCTACCCCGGCAGCGGCATCGAATTGCAGCCCGGCGGCCACGGTATCAAGGCCGTTGGCAGCGATCCCGAAAGTCCGGGTCAGGGTGCGCGCATCTTCCAGCACGGCGGTGCGCAGCGAAGGATCGACCGGATCGGTCGCCAGGCGTTGCAGGGCATTCTCGAACTGGGTCAGCGCGGGAAAGACCCGCGCCTGTTCGAGTGCGGCTTCGACGTTCTGCCAGGTGTTAAGCTCGCTCGCGGCACGCGCGGCATCGCCGCCGGTCCGGCGCACTTCGGCTTGACGAAACATATCAGCATTGCGCTGGAGTCCGTCGATCCGGACCCCCGAGAGCGAGAGATCGCCAACCCGGCCATAGCCGCCCGCCAGCGCTACTTCGCTCTGCCGCAAAGTTCGGCGGACATAGCCTTCGGTCGCGGCATTGGCGATGTTCTGGCTGGTCACATCCAGCCCGGCCCGCGCCGCGCGGACCCCGCTGGCAGCGATGTTGAGGAGATCGGAGGACATCAGTCAGATCCCTCTGTTGAAGAGCGATCAATCCCCCTCCCGCTTGCGGGAGGGGTTAGGGGTGGGTGAGTGAGTTTCTGCACAGCGCTGGATTGGCTGACTGGCCCACCCCCAACCCCTCCCGCAGGCGGGAGGGGGGCAAGCTGCGCGGCCAGATGGGTCTCGATCATTGTTCCCAGCCCAAACGAGCCCTGCTTTGCGGCGAGATCGGCGAAGTGTTCGTCCTGCATCTGGCGAAAGGTATCGAGCGCTTGCCCGCCCAGCAGCTCGCCGCCGAACTCGCTCTTGCGCGCGGCGGCCAGCATCTGACGCACGAAGATCGCCTCGAACTGCTGCGCCGCCTTGGCGAGCTGGTCGCGGTTCGTGCCGTGGCTTTGGGTCAGGCTGCCAGTTGCCAAGAGGGGGGAACTGATCGGCATCATATCACTTCGATCTCCGCCTTGAGCGCACCGGCCTGTTTCAGCGCCTCGAGGATCGCGACCAGGTCCGACGGACCGACCCCCAAGAGGTTCAGCGCATCGACCAGCTTGGCCAGCGAGGCGCCGGGTTTGAACAGCATCACGCTGCGCCTTTCTTCCTCGGCACTAAGCTTGCTGTCTTCCTGAACGGCAGTCTGGCCGCGGCTTAAAGGGGCGGGCTGGATAACTTGCGGGTTTTCGTCGATCCGCACGGTCAATTTGCCGTGGCTGATTGCCGCCGGGTACAGCTTGACCGCCGAATTGATCACCACCGTGCCGGTGCGGCTGTTGACCACAACCTTGGCGGCGGCTTCGGCCGGGGTGACTTCGATCATCTCGATCGCGGCCATCATGCTGGCGCGATCATTGGGCCCGGCCGGCAGACGCAATGCCAGGGTGATTCCGTCGTCGATCGTCGCGGTGCCCGGCCAGCGCCGGTTGATCGCATCGCGAACCCGCGTCGCGGTGAGGAAATCGGACTGGTAGAGGTTCCAGCGCAGCACTTCGCCAGAATCGAACCCGGTGGCGACCCCGCGTTCCACGCTGGCACCATCGGCGATCCGGCCTACGGTGGCGACATTCACGGTCAGCTTGGATCCGTCCGCGCCGGAAATGCCCAGGCCGCCGACTGCCAGGTTGCCCTGCGCCATCGCGTAGATCTGCCCGTCTGCGCCATACAGCGGCGCCAGGATCAGCGCGCCGCCGCGCAGTGACTTGGCCTTGCCGATTGCCGAGACGGTCACGTCGATCCGCTGGCCGGGCTTGGCGAAGGCGGGCAGTTCCGCAGTGACAATCACCGCCGCCGCGTTCTTCAGCGCCGGATTGACCCCAGGCGGCAATTGCACCCCGACCCGGCCCGAGACGCCGTGCATCGCCTGGGTGAGGTACTCAAGGCTATCGTCGCCAGTGCCCGACAGGCCGACCACAATGCCATATCCCGTTAGCTGGTTGGTCCGCACGCCCTGGAACGCACCGAGATCGCGGATGCGCTCGGCGTGGGCGGGGAGGGGAGCGATCAGCGCCGCGATCAGCAGCATCCGCGCAAGGATCCGGACCATCACAGGGCTCCTCAAAACGGGCTGACCAGGTTGAAAAATTTGGACAGCCAGCCCTCGCGGCTGGCGCGGCTGACCGGGCCGTTGCCGACATAGGCAATCCGTGCGTCGGCCACCCGGGTCGAGGCGATGCGGTTACTGGCATCGAGATCGGCGAGGCGGACGATGCCCGAAACCTGCACCCATTCCTCGCCCTGGCTCAGCATCAGCCGCTTCTGCCCGCGCACCACGGCGGTCCCGTTGGGGCGCACTTCGGCGATCGTGACTGAGACTTCGCCCGACAGCGAGCTGGTCTGCTGGGCGCTGCCATCGCCCTTGAACGAAGTGTTGCCGCTGGCGCTGACGCTTTCGGGCTTGATGAAGCTCAGCGGCCCCGTGGCGGGCGGGGTCACGCCGAAGCTGCCGCTTTTGGCGCTCTTGGAGCCCGCGCTCTTGGTGGTGGCGGTGTTCTCGACCAGCACGATCGTCAGCGGATCGCCGACCGCGCGGGCGCGGTGCCCCGAATAGAGCGCGGCATAGCCATTCCCGGCGTTGAAGATCGAACCATCGGCCTGCCTGGGTGCGGGCGGCGGCGGGGGCAGCGCGGCTTCGAAGCCGGCTTGCGGCTTGGGGCCGGCGCAGGCCTGGGTGGCAAAGGCCAGCGCGCAGAGTGGCAGGGCAATCTTGCGTCTGATTTGCATCATGGTTCTCACAGATTTTGGCCTCACAGGGTCTGGTTGGCGTTGCGCAGCATTTCATCGACCGCGCTGATCATCTTCGAATTGATTTCGTAGGCGCGCTGGCATTCGATCATGTCGACCAGTTCCTCGACCACATTGACGTTCGAGGCCTCGAGCATCCCCTGGCGAATCGCCCCGCGAATGCCGTCGGCCGCCGGGCCAATCTGGGCCGCGCCGCTGGCGGCTGTCTCGCTGAGGAAGTTGTCGCCCAGCGCCTGCAGGCCCGCCGGGTTGGCGAAGCTGGCGATGGTGATCTGGCCGATCTCTGTCGGCAACGCGCTGGCGGAGGTCGTGACCGAAACGGTGCCGTCGTTGGCCACCGTGAGCGAGGCCGCATCTGCTGGCACCGAGATCGCGGGCTGGAGCGGATAGCCCTGCGCGGTGACCAGCTGGCCTTCGGCCGAGCGACTGAAATTGCCCGCGCGGGTATAGCCGAGCTTGCCGCCGGGCAGCTGGACCTGGAAATAGCCATCGCCATCAAGCGCGAGATCCAGCGCGTTGCCGGTGGTGCTCAGCGTGCCTTGCGTGGTGATCGAGGTGGTCGACTGGACCGATACCCCGGTGCCCAGGTTCAGCCCGGTAGCATAGGCGGTTTCGTTGGAGCTTTGCTGCCCGGCAACACGGTCATCCTGGTAGGCAAGCGTCGCGAAATTGGCGCGGTCGCGTTTGTATCCGGTGGTGCCGATGTTCGCCAGGTTGTTGGCAATCACCCGCATCCGCGCGTCCTGCGCTTCCAGGCCCGTGCGGGCGACGTGGAGGGCTGAGGTTGGCATAACTAACTCCGAAAGATAAAAAGTAGGGACAGTCCCTATTTTTAGGTGAGCCGCATCAGGCTGGCGCCGCCTTCGTCGAGTTCCTTGGCGGTCGCGACCAGCTTGGTGCGCATGTCGTAGAGCCGCTGGGCCTCGACCATTTCGATCAGGACTTGCGCGGGTTTGACGTTCGACTGTTCCAGCGCGCCGGGGATCACGCGGGCCTCAGGGTCTTGCGGCAAGACCCCGCCGCCATGGACCCGGAACAGGCCATCAAGGCCTTTCTCGATTCTAGTGCCTTGCCAGCTGGCCAGCTTGATCCGGCCAATCTGCTGCGGCGGAGCCTCGCGGTTGGCCGGATCGTGGAGCAGCACCGCGCCGTCCTGCCCGATCGCAACATTGCTGCCGGGCGGGACATTGATCGGCCCGCTTTCGCCCAGCACCGGCACTCCGTCGCCGTTGACCAGCAGCCCGGCGGGCGAAACGGTCAGGTCGCCGCGGCGGGTATAGGCCTCGGTTCCGTCGCTGGCCTGGACGGTCAGCAGCGCCTGGCCTTGCATGGCAAGATCGAGCGGACGCCCGGTTTCGATCAGCGATCCCGGGTCCATCGCCGCGCCATAGACCGAGGCGTCGGTCATCGAACGCACTTCCAGGCTGGGACCCTGCAGCGTCATCGGCGTGTGGGCCATCACCTCGGCGCGAAAGCCGGGGGTCTGGGCATTGGCCATGTTGCTGGCAATCATCCGCTCGCGCGCCATCGAGGCGTTCATGCCGGTGACGGCGGTCCAGATCAGGCGGTCCATCTCTCAGTCCTAGCTGCGCAGGTTGATCACGGTTTGCGACAGCTGGGTGGCGGTATCGATCGCCTTGGCGTTGGCCTGGAAATAGCGTTGGGCGGTGATCAGTCCGACCATCTCCTCGGCGATATCGACGTTGGACTGCTCAAGGCTGCCCGACATGATGTTGCCGAACCGCGCGGCACCCGGCTGGTTGTAATTGGCCGGGCCCGAAATGCCGGTCGAAGACCAGTCCTGGTTGCCCAGCTGCAGCAATCCGCCCGGCGCAACGAAGGCCGCCAGCGCGACCTTGCCGATCGACTGGACAGTGCCATCGGCATAGGAGGCCATGACCGAGCCGTCGTTGGTGACGGTCACCCCGATGAAGTCCGAACCCGCGCCATTGGTCAGCGGGGCCACGGCATCCTGCGGGGTCAGCGAGGTGACGGTGTTGGTGGCGTCGACCGGGAGGACCTGCAGCCGGTCGCCGCTGGCATCGGTGATGAAACCGCCGCCATCGAGGCTGAAATTGCCGTTGCGGGTGTAAAAGGTCTTGCCCGAGACCGGGTTGACTTTGGTGAAGAAGCCTTCGCCGTCGATCGCCAGATCGAGCGCCGCGCCGGTCTGCTGGACGGGCCCCAGCGAAAAGTTCTGGTCGATCGACTGCACTGTCGCGCCGATCCCTTTGACCAGCTTCGGATTGGTCGAGGCCGAGCTGGAGACGATATCGGCAAAGTTGATCCGGCTTTTCTTGAAGCCGGTGGTTTCGGCATTGGCCAGGTTGTTGGCGATCACCGACAGTTCGGTCTGGGCGTTCTTGAGGCCGTTCAAAGAGGTGTAGAAGGACATGGGTGTTACTCCGGTGTGGGTGCGTTTTGGGTGCTGAGGACGCGGTCAAGCTGGGCCGAGATGGCCTTGAGGGTGGAATTGACGTTCTCGATCCCGCTCAGCGAGGAGAACTGCGCCATCTGGGCGATCATCTCCTTGTTATCGACCGGATCGGTCGGGTCCTGCATTTTCATCTGGGTGGTCATCAGGCGGATGAAATCGGCCTGACCCAGATTCTGGGACTGGGGTTTTGGGGCCACCGGCGTTCCGGCGGACGTTACTGAAGATACAGACATTATTTCATCCTCATGGTGTCGAGCATCAGCTGCTTGGCGGTGGAAATGGCCTCGACCAGGTTTGCGTACTGGCGCGAGGCGTCGAGCATCTCGACCATCTCGGCGTTCTCATCGACCGGGGCGGTAAAAATGTAGCCTTCGCTGTCGGCTAACGGGTGGTTGGGGTTGTATTCCTTCATCGGCGCGGCGCTGGTGCGCATCACGCCTGCGACGTTCACGGTCGAAAGCCCGGAGGCGCGGTCGTACTGCTCGGCAAAGACTGCGCGGATCGGGCGATAAGCCTCGCCTTCGCTGGGTGCGACCGATCCGGCATTGGCCAGGTTTGAGCTGGCCGCGTTCATCCGCACCAGCTGGGCCGACATGCCGCGCTGGGCGACACCGAACAGGGTGAGCGGTGGAGGGGTGCCGGCCACGCTCATTCGCCTTTCAGCGCGCGGGTTAGCGATTCGATCCGCCCGCGAATGAAGCTGAGCGTCGCCTGATAGGCGACTGCGTTTTCGGCAAAGGCGGTCTGCTCGGTCGCCATTTCGACCGTGTTGCCATCGAGCGCGGGCATCACCGGCACGCGGTATTGCACCGCACCGCCCGCTGCCTGATCGAGCGAGGCGCCTTGCTGGCGGGCTTTGAGCGCCGCGGCGAAATCGATGTCGCGCGCCTTGTATCCGGGGGTCCCGGCATTGGCGATGTTGGACGTGATCATCCCCATCCGCTGCGAGCGCAGCAGGAGGGCATCTCCGTGAATTCCAAACAGGCGGCCAGCCATGACATGCTCCTTCGCATCTGTGCGTGCCAATGCTCAGCAAGCGCCGTGCCAGTTCGGAAAATGGCGCAAATGCGTGGGAGCCGGGCGGGGTGGGGCGGCAAGACCCTGCCGCAAGCGGCAAATTGGTTCCGCTGACTGAAAGCTGCGCGGGGCTGCCGTTCTAACGGACTGACCGCGTGCGAAGGGAGCCGCCATGAACCTGATGAACCTGATCGATGGCCCATCGGCACTGATCGTCTTTGGCGGGACGGCGCTGGCGACCGTGCTGCGCAGCGGCTGGAGCGATTGCCGGATGACCTTGCGCAAGCTGCGCGGCCTTGGCGACGAGCAGTTTGATCCTGAAACCACCCGCGCCGAGCTGGCCCAGCAGATCCAGGAGATCCAGCGCGACGGCCTGCTGCGCGCCCAGCCGCACCATTTCGGCGACCGCGAATTTGACGAGGCGACCGACGCGCTGATTACCCGTCGCTCGCTGCCTGCGCTGATGGAAGCCCACGAGGCGCACAAGGCGCGGCGGCTGGGCGAGGCTGACCGCGCGGTGCGCACGCTGTCCCAGGCGGCCGAGCTTTCGCCGGTCTTTGGCCTTGCGGGCACACTGATCTCGCTCAGCCAGCTGCCGGTTGATGGGATCGCGCGCGGATCGTTCACTGCGGCGATCTCGATGGCGGTGGTGACCACGCTTTACGGGCTGCTTGGCGCCAACCTGCTGCTTGCTCCGCTGGCGCGGGTGATCGAACGCAAGGCCGCGGCTGAGGAGGTCGAGCGCCAGAAAGTGATCGACTGGCTGGCCGTGCAAGTCGCCGGTTCGGTTCCAACGGGCCCGCGCGCGCTGCGCGCCGAGGCGATATGATCGCGCGCGCCGGCAGCGGCTGGCAGACCGTGCTGGCCGACCTGTCGCTGATCCTGTTCATGACCACCGCCGCCGTGGTGGCCGAATCGCCAGCGCCGCCAGCGCCGCCGCCGCGCGCTGCTCCGAATTTGCCCGCGCTGGGCGAGCCGGTCGCGGTGTGGAGCGGTGCGCCCGGCGGTCCGGCGC
>JAGXTB010000080.1 GCA_018334165.1 Sphingomonadales bacterium
GAAACGGGCCGGTACCATTCTCATCCACCGGCGAGCCGCGCTCGAACCGGTCGAGGCTGAACGGCTCGACAATTTCGTGGGGACGCTGGTGCGCCAGCGAATGGGCGAAGAGGTAGCCCGAGCCCGGCGTGGCCTTGAACCCGCCGTAACACCAGCCGCCGTTGATCCACAGGCCGTCCACCGGGGTGGTGCCGATGATCGGGCTGCCGTCAAAGCTCATGTCGGTGACCCCGGCCCAGCAGCGCAGCATGCGCAGGCGCGACAGTGCCGGGATCAGCGCCAGCCCTTGCTGCACCGCCAGTTCCATCGTCATGGGCTGCCCGCGCTGGGCATAGCTTGGCCAATTGTCCGGATCACCGCCGAACACGATCCCGCCTTTGTCGCTCTGGCTGATGTAGCAGTGCAAGGACTGGGTCATCACCACGGTATTGACCATCGGCTTGACGCCTTCGGTGACCATCGCCTGCAAAGTCTGACTTTCGACCGGCAGCTTGAGCCCTGCCATCGCGGCGACATGGCCGCTGTGGCCCGCCGCGCAAATCGCGACCGTGCCGGCATTGATCCGCCCGCGCGTGGTTTCCACCCCGACCACCCGGTTCCCGTCCATCACCATCCCGGTGACTTCGCACTTCTGGATGATGTCCACTCCGCAGCTGTCGGCCCCGCGCGCGAAGCCCCAGGCGACCGCATCGTGCCGGGCAGTGCCGCCGCGCCACTGGATCATCGCGCCTTCGATCGGGAAGCGGGCCTGGCGGGAGAAGTCCAGGCACGGTTCAAGCTTCATGACCTGGTCGCGAGTCAGCAGTTCGGCGTCGATCCCTTGCACCGCCATGGCGTCGCCCTTTTGGGCGAGCTGGATCATGTCGGCATCCGAATGCCCCAGCGTCAGCGCGCCGCGGGGTGAGAACATCACGTTGTAGTTGAGATCGTCCGACAGGCCTTCCCACAGCTTGAGGCTGAATTCGAAGAACCGACTCAGCGGCTCCTGCCGATAGTTCGACCGCACGATGGTGGTGTTGCGGCCCACGTTACCGCCGCCGATGTAGCCTTTTTCCAGCACCGCGACATTGGTGATACCGTGGACCTTGGCGAGGTAATAGGCCGTCGCCAGCCCATGCCCGCCGCCACCGATGATCACCACGTCATAGCTGGCCTTGGGCTCCGGATCGCGCCAGGCTGGCTGCCAGTGTGACTGCCCGTTAAAGGCACCGCGCAGCAGGGAAAGGGCGGAGTATTTACTCACCGGCACCCCCGACCCCAACCCCCAAACCCGACTGTCCTGAGCTAGTCGGAGGATTGTCCTTTTCTTCGTGCCACACAGGCAAACGCAGAATGCAAGGACAGTCCTTCGACAAGCTCAGGACAGTCGGGGTTAGGGGCGAAGGGCAGTTGCCGGGCTCAACGTTCATAACGCCAACCACCCCTTGCTGGTCCGCCAGTCAGCCTCGATCCCGTCAAACCGGCTGAGCCCCAGTTTCTCAATATCGGTGAAGCTGCATTTGCCTTCGAGCACCAGATCGCTGATCGCGTGGCCGCTGGCGGGGGACAGGCCAAAGCCGACGCCCGACATGGTGCAAACCGTGACATTCTCACGCCGGTCGATCACCGGACGGCCATCGGGGGTCATTTCGATCACCCCGGCCCAGGACCGGATCACGCCCAGGTGTGCGGCACCGGGCAACAATTCGGCAAGCCGCCGCGCGAGGTTGCGCGTCAACGGAGTGCTGGGTTTCACTTCGGGGCCCAGATCGCCGAATTCCACCCATTCGTGCGGGCCGCCGCCATAGGCGAGGTTGCCGCGCAGCGTCTGGCGGCCGTAGAGCCCGTTGCCGTCTACCCCGCCCAGCTTCATCATCGGCGCAGGTTCGGTAACGATCATCTCGGCGCGGGCATTGGCCAGCGGCAGGTCGATCCCGAGCTGTGCGGCGAGGTTCCCGGTCTGCGGACCTGCAGCGATCACCACGGCGTCGCACTCATAAGTGCCGCTGGTGCTTTCGACTGCGGTGACTTTGCCGCCCGCCATCTGGAAGCCAGTGACCGGCGAGTGCTGCACGATCCGCCCGCCCAGGTCCTGCAAGGCCCAGGCATAGGCTTGCACGGTGCGATGCGGGTTGGCGTGGCCGCCGAACCGGTAGTGGATCCCGCCCAGGCAATTGTCGCCCGCCAGCGGAACCGCCTCGCGGACTTGGCTAGCATCAAGCAGATCGACCCGGTGACCGAGCCGGTTATTCATTTCGGCGATGTAATGGTACTGCTCAAGCTGGCGCGGAGTTACCGCCATGACGATCCGCTCAGGGCTGAATTCGGTGGGATAGCCCAGCAATTCGTCCATCTGCGGCCACAGGCGCTGCTCTTCCTTGAACAGCGGGCTTTGGTAGTGCGAGCAGCCGCCGCCGTTGCGGCCCGATGCCTCCCAGCCGACGATTCCTTTGTCGAGCACCGTGACGGCAACGCCCGCGCGCGCCAGCCACCAGGCGGCGCTCAGCCCCGAGGCCCCAGCGCCGACGACGACAACTTTCTGCGCGCTCATAGCGCCATCGCTCCGCCCAGGCGTCGCCTGTTTTCCTCCTCATAGGGGGTGCCGATATCGGCATAGGGCACCCACTGGGTGGGAATGCCCATCCACACGTCCCAACCGGCCCGCATTTCATCGCTTTCCTCCCAGTCGGCGATCACCTTGAGAGACAAGGGGCGCACCGGCGCGCGGTGGGTGGAAAGCGGTACCTCTGCGAGGCTCTTGCCGGCTTCTGCGGCAAGGATCATCGCCACCTGATCGCGGCAGCGGCGGCCCTGGCACTGGCCCATGCCGGTGCGGGTCAGGCGTTTGACCTGGTCCTGGTTGGGCGGGCCATCCTGCAGAAGGGTCTTGAGCGAACGCTGCTGCAGCGCCGGGGGGCGATCGAGATAGCGCGGCGGCTGGAGTCCGGTCAGGTCGGCCAGGGTCATTTCCTCGCACTGGCAGATGATCGTATCGCCGCCGCAAGCTCCGCCCAGTGCATCCATCCAGTCTTGCCGGTAAGCCGCGTGGTCAAAGCCGGTGTCCGCCAGCCCGGCGCAGCTTCCGGCGAAGGCGATGTTCTCACTCGTTTCAGGCAGCCAACCGCCGCGATTGGCATCAAAGCGGCGCGGGCCATTGGCGGCGTCGTTGAGCTCGATCATCGGCACCAGGCCTACGGCCATGACGACAGAGTCGCAGTCGAGGGCCGTGCCATCCGACAGAACCAGTGCCTCAACTCCGTCAAGCCCGCCCTTGGCCTCAACCGGTGTAACTCCGCAGCGCACCGGGATCCCGGCGGCGGCGACCTGAGCGGCCAGATCGGCATTGCCTTGAACGGCATCGCGCACTTCAAAAATTGCGAGAACTTCGAGTCCCTTGCTTAGCGCAAGTAAGGCAGTTTCGAGGCCAAGATCGTGCGATCCCACTACCGCGATCTGCCGCCCGGCGAAGGCATCGTAACGCTCAAGCAGCATGGCGAGCGCCTTGGCCCCCATCACCCCGGGCTGGTTCCATCCAGGGAAAGCCAGCGGCAAGTCGCGCGCGCCGGTGGCGATCACGAGCTTGTCAAAGCCCACCAGCCACGAGCGATCCGCATCTGCGAGGCCGACAACTTGGCCCGGCAGGCTGCCGACCAATGGCCCGTTGCGATAGACTCCCCAGGCAGTCGTTGCGAGCTGGACGTCGATCCCTGCTTCGAAGGCCGGCTCCAACCACGGCATGTTCATGAACACCGTCTCGACCATCCGTTCGCGGTTCTGCACCGCCGTGGTGGCGCGGCCGCCGAAGAAGAACGGGACATCGGTGCCGATCAACGCGCCCGAAACCGGGTTCTCATCGACAAGTAACACCCGTGTGCCATTGGTCGCGGCCTTGAGTGCTGCTTGAGTGCCGCTTGTCCCACCCCCGATTACCACGGTGTGGTAGTGCTGTGACGGCGCGGGAAACTTGCCATCAATGGCGTGGGGATCGTGCCCGCGCTCGCTCATACCGCCTCCAGTGCCTGGGCCAGATCGGCAATGATATCATCGACATGCTCAAGACCGACCGAGAGCCGGATCGTCCCGTCGGTGATCCCGCTCGCCAGCCGCATGTCGCGCGCCACGGCATAGTGGGTGGTGCTGGCTGAATGGCAGATCAAGGTGTTCGACCCGCCCAGATTGACCGCCATCTTCAGCAGCTTGAGACTGTCGAGCATCCGGAACGCCTCAGCCTCGCCGCCGTGGAGGTGGAACGAAAAGGTCGATCCCGCCCCCTTGCACTGGTGCTCGAACACCGCGCGGGCCGGGGTGCCCTCGGGAGTGAAGCCCAGGTAGGTAACACCTGCCACCTTGGGATGGGCCTTCAGCCAGTCGGCGACTGTCTTGGCGTTCTCCATCGCCCGCTCGGTTCTGAGCGACACCGTCTCAAGGCTGCGCAGCACCAGCCAGGCAGTGTAGGGATCGAGGTGACTGCCCCAGACCAGCCGCTGCAATTTCAGCGGTTCGATCAGGTCCTTGCTGCCCGTGATCGCGCCTGCCAGCAAGTCCGAATGGCCCGCGCAGTACTTGGTCAGCGAAGTGACGCACAGGTCCACCCCGTGCTCGAACGGTCGCTGGTGGAACGGCCCCAGGAGGGTGTTATCGACCATCACGATCGGCCGCCGACCCTGTGCCGCCTCGACACGCCCAGCGATCTTCACCAACAGGTCCAGATCGACCAGCGCCGCGGTCGGGTTCCCAGGGCTTTCAGCGGCCAGCAGTGCAACCGGCCCTTTGGCCATCGCCTCCTCGCACGCCGCCCACATGTTCGCCTCGTCGCAGCCGTCGGTCCAGTAGGCCGAGTGGCTGCCGAACTGGGGCATGATCTCGTTGAACAGGCCATCGACGCCTGAATAGAACGGTCGCCCGTGGACCACCCCTTCGCCGGGCTTGAGATAGGCCAGCGCCACGGCGGTATGCGCCGCCATGCCGCTGCAATAGGCCAGCGCCGCCTCGGTGCCATCAATCGCCGCCAGCCGCTCTTCCAGGATGTCGAGCCCCGGATGGCCAAGCCGCGAATAGATGTGCCCGCTGCCTCCGGCCTCGGGTCCGTCGCCGTCGAAATAGGCGCGGTGCACGTCCTTGGCGACTTGCGCCGATGGGTAGGTAAAAGTCGCGGTCATGTAGACCGGCGGCTTGGCCGAACGCGAGGCATCCTCCGGGTTGTAGCCAGAGACTATCGCCAGGGTTTCGGGGCGGAACTGGGGTTTCTTTGGGTCAGGCATGGCACTCAACATAGTCTCGGGCCGTGTCGCAATACCAGTCGGTAAAGCGAGCCACCAGCGCTTCGGCTTCGAGCGAGTAGGGGCCGGGAACGAAGCCCGGGCTCAGGATCCCGCGCTGGTTGTTTTCGGCCAGTTCCTTGTCCTGGAGGTTGGTCTTGAGCCACAGCTCTTTCAGGTCATCGAGCTGGTAATCGACGCCCTCGACAGCGTCCTTGTGGACGTACCAGCGGCTGAACACATGGGTCTCACGCGGGCCAACCGGCATGCAGCTGAACACGAAGACATGATCGCCAGTGGCATGGGCGAAAATGTGCGGATCGATCGCCCAGCGCAGCGAGCCGACATTGCCGCCATTGAGCATGGTCAGCGGCTTGGCGCTGACCGGCTGACCATCCATCGAAATGCTGCTCGCACCCGGATTGAGAGCGAAGCGGGCCAGTTGCCACCACGTTCCTTCGATCGCTGCGTGCGGCAGCCCGGCCGCGTCCATCTGCTCGGCAAAGCTCGGGCCATCGGGATTGCGATGGGTATCGAAGTGCCGGACCATGTGCACCGGAAAGCTGGTGCCCAGCTCCGGGTGTCCGGTGGGGCAGTGATAGCATTCGCGGGCGTTTTCCATCACCAGCTTCCAGTTCGCTTCCTCGACCAGCAGGTCGGTCGCGGCCAGCTTGAGCTGGGTGAAATCGAGCGGTCCGGCGTAGTTGGCGAAAGCATCACCGAAGTCATCGAAGCGCGGCGGATCGTCCGCCAGGCAAACAAAGATCACACCGCCAACGCGCCGCAAGGCGATTGGCCGCAAGCCGTGCTCGCGCTTGTCAAAGTGTTCGGGCATCCGGCCTGCAGCGAACAGCGAACCATCGAGGTCGTAGGTCCAACGATGATACGGGCAGACCAGCTTGGGGGACGAACCGTGCCCGGGCTGGCACAGGATCGAGCCGCGATGGCGGCAGCTGTTGTGGAAGGCGCGGATTGCGCCGGCCTTGTCGCGCACCACCAGAACCGGCCAGGTGCCGACATTGAACGCCAGATAGCTGCCTGGTGTGGGCAGCTCGCATTCGAGCCCTGCCATCAACCACGAACGCGCATAAACCGCCTCCAAATCGAAATCGAAGGCGCGGGGATCGGTGTATAGTCCCTGCGGCAAGCAGTGGTCGGGTTTACGGGCGTCCAATTGCTCGGCTGCCCAGGCGAGATGCTGCATTCGGTGCTCCCAATGAACGGAGTCAGCATCTGGGCAATTCGGCCACGGTGGAACAATTGAATTTTCGCATAGCCCTATCTCAAGGACAGGCGCTATCAGGGGCTGAACAATCAAGAGGCCTGTCAGGGAGGGCGCCATCGCTAACAAGTCCGCCATCAATCGGCGCTGGCTTCCGCTCAATGCGCTGCGGGCCTTCGAAGCTGTCGGCAAGAACCTCAGCTTCACCGGCGGCGCAGCGGCGCTTTCGGTTTCGCAAAGCGCGATGAGCCGGCACGTTGCCGGGTTGGAGCAGTTGCTGGGCAAGCAATTGTTTGAGCGTGATTCCGGCCGCTTGACCTTGACCCCGGCGGGTGAGGAACTGCTCGGCGTGGTCAGCAAATCGCTCGACCGGATCGAGATCACGCTCAATTCGATTCGCGATGACACCATGCCGGGCCGGGCGATGCGGTTGCATGTACCGCCCTCGCTGCTCCAACAGACGTTCCTGCCGATGCTGGGTGAGTTCCACCGCGAGCACCCTGAGATCCGAATCGACGTGTCGAGTGCCGGGGTTACCGGACTGCCCTCGGCGGACATCGACATGGCAATTGTCTATGACCGTCCCAATGTCGATGACAGGGTAACCGATCTGCTCTGGATGGTTCGTGTTGCCCCGTTGTGCTCGCCCGAGACTGCCAAGGCCGCCGAAGGCAAGACCCTGGCCGAATTCCTCGCCGGGCAGGAACTGCTCCACCTCAAGCTCGACAAGCAGCCGCGCGATCTGTTGTGGGGGGCCTACCTCAACCAGTCAGGCATTGCGCTGCCGACCGATGGCGGACTGGCGTTCGACACTTCGATTTCGGTGGCCAAATATGCGATGACCGGCGGCGGGGTGTTCCTGGGCGATGTCGACATGTTCGCGGCTGAGATCGCCTCCGGGCAACTGGTCATGCCTTACGAAGCGGGACTTGAAGATGGCTATGGCTATTATCTGAAGCTGCACGCCGACGATCTGTCCGATCCTGCTATCTCGGTTTTCCGTAGTTGGTTGATCGCCAGGTTCGCTGCCTTGCGCCAACACCGGGACTGATCCGCTTGCGCTGACGGCTGCTTGCTGCCAAGCGCAGCGGCCATGGAAAACCGCGTTCTCAAGCTCGATGGCGTTCACAACTTCCGCGACTATGGCGGCTACACCGGGGCCGAAGGCGCAAAAGTGAAGGCCGGGCTGCTGTGGCGCTCGGCCCAGCACGGCGATGCCAGCGATGCCGATCTGGATGCGATCCACGATCTGGGGATCGCCACGGTGATCGACCTGCGCGGGCCTAGCGAATACGAGGGCAAACCCTGCCGCCGCCACCCCGAATTTGCCGCGCAGGTGTTCCGGTACCCTGAGGAAACCGCTGGCCTTGCGCTGCACACCGAAGCCGCAGACGGCGTAGTGACCGCTGCTGAAGCACGCGCGGCGATGCTGCGGCTCTATGAGGGCATTGCGTTCCGTGAGAACCTGGTGCCAATGCTGCGCTGCTACTTCGAAGTGCTCAAGCGCGCCGAAGGGCCCAGCCTGGTCCACTGCGTTGCGGGCAAGGACCGCACCGGTTTTGCCGTGGCGCTGGCGCAGCATGTGTTGGGGGTGGAGCGCGATGCGATCCTGGCCGACTATGTGTTGACCAACCAGGCAGGCAACGTCGAAGCCCGGGTCGCAGCCGGGGCTGAGCAGATCCATTCCAAATACGGGAAGATCAACGAAGCAACGCTCCGCACGCTGATGGGGGTCGAGGAAGACTACCTGGTCACCGCGCTGGCCGCGGTTGAGGCGCGCCACGGGACGATTGACCACTACCTCTCAGCGGTAATTGGCCTTGGTGATGTAGATTGCCAGGCGCTGCTGGCGCACTACCTCGAACGTTAAAGAAACGCCCGCACTTCGCGCATGAAGCGATCGAACTGGTCGTGGTGCAGCCAGTGCCCGGCATTCTCGAACTCGCTGACCCGCCAGTCCTGGAACACCATCGCGCGGCCGTCTTTCTCGGGGTTTGAAGCCCACGAATCTGCGCCATAGAGGAACAGGATTGGGCAGGTAATCGCGCCCCACAGTTCTTCCAGCCGATCTTCGGGGGTGTCCTCGAACGGCCAGTTGTTGAGGTAGGGGTCGAACTTCCAGCTCCAGGTCCCGTCCTCATTGCGGCTCGCGCCGTGCACGGTCAGGTGCCGGGCCTGCTCGTCGGTCAGGAAGCCGTTCTCTTCCTTCATGCGGGCATAGGCTGCTTCGATGGATTCGTAGCGACGCGGGATCCGGCCCGATGACTTGCGGCGTTCGTCGATCCATTTGCGGAACCGGTTGGCATAGCCTTCGCCCTCGCGCCGGGCGCGCTGTTCTGGGGAGGGGCCGAGGCCCTCGATATTGACCAGCTTGCGGACCTTTTCAGGGTAAAGCCCGGTGAACCGCGTGGCGATATTGCCGCCCAGCGAATGCGCGACAATCGTCACCTGATCATGCCCCAGCGTGTGCACCAGCTGGGCAAAGTCATAGACGAAGGCGTTGGTGCCATAGTTCCCGTCGGGCACCCAGGCGCTGTCGCCGTGGCCGCGCAAGTCAGGCGCGATCACGTGCCAGTCCTTGGCCAGCTCCTCCGCCACCCAGTCCCAGCTGCGGCAATGGTCGCGCCCGCCGTGCTGTAGGATCAAGGGCGGAGCCTCAGGGTTGCCCCAGTCAACATAGTGAAGGCGCAGGCGCTGCGAGATGAAGCTGTTGGCGGTGGGTCCGTGGATCGTCATGCGCGCGGATTTGCGCGTTTTGCTGCGCTGCGTCAATCCGGGGAAATTCCGCCCCGCCAGACTCGCCAAGCGGCGCGGCAGTTCCTATCTGGGCACCGAGCAACGGAGAAGCCAATGACCACCCACACCACCCGCATGCTGATTATCGGTTCCGGCCCGGCCGGCCTTTCGGCAGCGATTTATGGCGCGCGCGCAGGCATGCAGCCGATTGTGGTGCAGGGGCTGCAGCCCGGCGGTCAGCTGACCATCACCACCGATGTCGAGAATTACCCCGGCTTTCGCGACGTGATCCAGGGCCCCTGGCTGATGCAGGAAATGCAGGCCCAGGCCGAACATGTCGGCACGCGGATGCTGTGGGACACGATCACCGAGGTTGACCTTACAAGCTCGCCATTCCGCGCGATTGGTGACAGCGGCGATGTTTATGAAGGCGATACCTTGGTGATTGCCACCGGCGCACAGGCCAAGTGGCTGGGCGCTCCCAGCGAACAGGAGCTGTCTGGCAAGGGCGTCTCCGCCTGCGCCACTTGCGACGGGTTCTTCTATCGCGGCAAGAAGGTTGTAGTGATCGGCGGCGGCAATACCGCGGTCGAAGAGGCGCTCTACCTCACCAACCACTCACCGGATGTAACCCTGATCCACCGCCGCGATTCGCTTCGCGCGGAGAAGATTTTGCAGGACCGGCTGTTTGCCCATCCCAACATCAAGGTGCTGTGGAACAAGGCGGTCGATCACTTTGTGGGCGGCGAAAGCGGCCTGATCGGGGTGGCGCTGAAGGACACGGTGACCGGCGAAGCATCGGTCGAACCGACCGATGGTGCGTTCGTCGCCATCGGACATGCGCCTTCGACCGAGCTGTTCAAAGGCAAGCTCGAAATGGATGACGGCGGTTATCTGATCGTCGAGCCCGGCACGCCCAAGACCGCGATCCCGGGCGTCTTCGCCTGCGGCGACGTGATGGACCACATTTATCGCCAGGCGGTCACCGCGGCCGGCACCGGCTGCATGGCCGCGCTTGATGCCGAGCGGTTCCTGGCTGAGCGGGACTTCGCGGCGAGCAAGGCCTAGCCCAGCCCGCGCAAGGCCCCCAAAATCTGCCCTTGAAGCCAGATCCGCGCTTGCGGTTCGGCAAAGCTGTGGCCCGCACCCGGGCATTTGCGCAGGCGCGGGTCGACCTTGTCCCAGTTGTCGAGGAACACCTGCCCGGTGCGGTCGTTCTCGGCGATCAGCAGCGTGACCGGCCCGGTGAAAGTCTTGAGCCCTTGGGCCATGCCTTGCGCCAGCGATGAAGGCGGCGGCGCGGGCTTGACCGCTTCGACCAGACTTTCGGCGAGCTGGCCAACCTTGACCTTGCCGGTCAGCAGCCGCAGCAGCGCCTTGGGATCGGTCAGGCGGCGCAGGTAATGGCGGCGGATCGCGGCCGGGGTCATCTGGGGTTGCGGTTCTTCGGCAGTCGGTGCCTCGGGCTCTGATTGGGGTTCAAAAGTCCAGGGATTGGCCAGCACCAGCGCATCGCAGCCTTTGCCTTCGGCCAGCATCAGCGCGCTGGCGGCATCGCAATTCCCGTAGGCGACGATGTGCTTGAGCCCGCGAACCTGGGCGCGGAACGCCAGCAGCGCGGCTGCGATATCGTCCGCGCTGTCGGCAAAAGTAGCGTTAGTGCCCGAACTATCGCCCACTCCGCGCCGGTCATAGCGCATCACCGGAAAGCCTGCCGTCGCGACCTTGCCGGCCAGCTCGGCATGGCCGCCGAAGGGGCCCGAGCGCAACTCATTGCCGCCGGTGACGATCAGCAGCCCGGCCCTGGCTTCTGCCATGTCGAGCGTTCCGGCCAGCGTCTCGCCCTGACACTCGAAAGTGAAGTGGCGGCGCTTCATGCCCCGATCCCCACCGCGATTACGGCCGCCAAAGCATCGGCCTGCTCGGCATCCTCGTCCGGCTCGGCCCGCAGCCACAACGCACCGCCGCCAACCAGTTCATGCTCCAGCGCCGTGATGCCGACTTTCTTGCCCGGAACAAGCGTGTTCAGCTGCCGCAGCATTTCGCCTGAGAGCGAAAATCCGGCCAATTCGAGCCCCATCTGCAGGCCCTGTTCCATCAGCGCATCGACGCTTTCCTCGCGGCCCGCTTCGCGCGCCGAAAGGATCCGGGCGCGCAGCATGGTGCGCAGCAGGCTTGCGCCCTTGACCGGGGCATAGTGCCAACCGCCCAGCTTTTCAGGCAGAACCAGCCCACCGCCGCGGATCGCCAGAACGTGGGTTGCACCAAAGTGCCGCGCGGCAGCGTCAAGCGCCATGCGCCAGTCCTCGGGCTCGATCAGAGCCAGGTCCTGCTCGCTTTCGTTGCAGCCGGGCAAGTCGGGCAGCACGCTGTCGATCCCCGAGCCATCGAGGCGGCGCATCACTTCGACCGTGAAACGGCGCAACTTGTGGCCCTCGTCGAACAGCGCCGGGGCAATCAGCACGCGGTGCTTGCGCCCCGCATCGAACACCAGGGCATATTCGCTCGCCGCAGCGCCGCCGGGCAGGGGGCAGGGATAGCTCTCAGCCTTCACGCTGCGTCCAGCTTGCTCCGGGCGAAAGCCAGCAGGCTCCCGTAGCTTTCGAACAGCTCGCCGTCGATTTCGTCCTCGTCGATGACGATGTCGAGCCGGTCTTCCATTTCGGTCAGCAGTCCTGCGACCGCCATCGAATCGAGTTCGGGCAGATCGCCGAACAGGCCGGTTTCGGCCGTAAAGGAATCGGCTTGCCCAGGCTTGAGGCCCAGCACGTCGGAGAGGATGGCGCGCAATTTCTGGTCGGTGGTATCCATGACTTCCGTTCTCTAGCCTTTGCCCAAGGCATGGCGCAAGGCGGCGCGGACGATCCGCGGCCAGTTGCCGGGCCATTTCGGGCGATACATTTCAACTCGGTAACGCGGGCGGACAAGTTCCATCCAGTCGCGCTTGTAAGGATCGTTGCCGGTGCCGAAATCGACCAAGTCGATATGATCGCGGTCGATTACCTGCTCGAACAGCGCGGCGGACAGCGTGGTGCCAGGCGAAAGCGGTTTCGATCCCTCGGTATGGGCCAATTTGTGGATGAAAGCGGTGCCGTTCTCGACGCTCCAGAATTGCGCTGCAACGGGTTCGCCTTCGGCAAAGGCCAGGCCCAGCCGCAAACGGCCTGCCTTGCCCTCGGCTTCGGCAAAGGCGCGCAGGAAAGCGGGAGAGCCTTCTTCGGGCTTCCAGCTCCGGGCATAAACCGCTTCGTAAGCGGCCCAGCTTTCCGGGTTGAAATGGCTTTCGAGCGACAAGGTGACCTTGCCGGCCTTGCGCTTTAGCGTGGTGCGCAATTGGCCGGGGCGCTCTGCCATATATTCGGCGAAGCTGCGGCCGTTTACGGGCAGCACGTGGTTTACATCGCATTGGCTGCGGAACACCGTCCATCCGGCCTTGCGGAAAGCCGCTTCAAGAAGGTCCGTTTCGCCGTTCTCGTTGGGCAGGGGGGAGAGGGTAATGCGCGGTGCTTCTGCCGCCAGGCCGGCAGCCATTGCGGTCAGCAGTGTTGGGGCATCTGCACCGGGGGTGACTAGCGGTGCGACGCGGAACGAATACCAGTTGGCCAAGGCAACGATATCACGCTTTTTGCGCAACAGCGGCAGAACTGCGCGGTTTTCTCCATCGCGGGCGACGGCGATCAGGGGAACGTGGCCGCAGTGCTTCTGCAGCATGCGCCACCATTCCAGCCGGTCGAACGGGGCGCGGGCGTGCGGCGCGCTCAGCAATGCGGCCAGTGCCGCATCGCCTTGCACTTCGTTAAGATCATCGTGATAGGTAACCACGATTGCCACAGCGAAATTCAAACCCCCGGAGCGAGTAAACCCTTGTCCTGCAATCCCAATCCCGAGGTCCGGCCGATCGACCATCTCGCCGAGTTGGGCGCAGACGCAGCCCCTGCACTGGTGCTGCGTGGGGGCACTCTTAACCACAAGGACTTAAGGGATCGTGTCGCTCGGCTCGCCGGGTGGCTGAAAGGGCTGGGGCTGGCACCGGGCGACCGGGTGGCGAGCTGGGCAGCCAAGGGCGAGCTGACTTGCCTGCTGCCGCTGGCCGCGCCGCGCGCCGGGCTGGTTCACGTGCCCGTAAACCCGCTTTTGAAGCGCACACAAGTGGCACACATCGTGCGGGACAGTGGCACCAAAGTGTTACTCGGAACGCACTCAAGGCTCACCACGCTGGAAGCAAGCGATCTGGACACGGATGTTCTGGTCCTGAGCGAGGATGAGGCACTGGCGAAAGCAGCCTTGGCCGATCGGATTGGGCCTTCCAGCGCCGATCCAGATACGCTCGCCGCGATCCTCTATACCAGCGGATCGACCGGCAAGCCCAAGGGCGTGATGCTGAGCCACGCCAACATGTGGCTGGGGGCGGACTCGGTTGCGGACTATCTCGGCATGGCGGCAGACGATGTCACGCTGGCGGTGCTGCCGCTGTCGTTTGATTATGGCCAGAACCAGCTGTTCAGCACCTGGCACGCCGGGGGCTGCGTGGTTCCACTCGACTACCTGACCCCGCGGGATGTGGTGAAAGCGGTGGAGCGCCACGGCGTCACCACACTGGCCGCAGTGCCGCCGCTGTGGGTGCAACTGACCGAGCTCGACTGGCCCGCTGAAACCGCCGCGAAACTGCGCCGCCTGACCAATTCGGGCGGGGCCTTGACGGTCGAACTGGTGCGCAGGCTGCGCAGCCTGTTTCCGGCGGCACGGCTGTTCCCGATGTATGGACTGACCGAGGCCTTCCGCTCGACTTATCTCGATCCCGCGCTGGTCGATAGCCACCCGACCTCGATGGGCAAGGCGATCCCGCATGCCGAGATCCTGGTGGTGAACGACAAGGGCGAAGTGGCCGCCGATGGCGAGGAGGGCGAACTGGTTCATTGCGGGCCATTGGTAGCCCAAGGCTATTGGCAAGACCCGGTCCGCACTGCTGAGCGATACAAGCCGGCCCCGCCGGAATCCCGCTATGGCGGCATGGCGGTCTGGTCGGGCGACCGGGTCAAGCGCGATGCCGATGGCCTGCTCTATTTCGTCGGGCGCCGCGATGCGATGATCAAGTGCGCGGGCAACCGGATCAGCCCGCAAGAGGTTGAGGACGGCGCCCTGGCGACCGGGCTGGTTGCCGAAGCCGTTGCGCTGGGCATTCCTGACGAGCGATTGGGCCATGCGATCCACCTGATCGTCCGGCCAGTTGCCGGAATCTCAGGTGCCCAAGAAGAATTGCCGCGTAAACTTATGCAAACACTCCCCAATTTCATGCAGCCTAAGGTGATCCACTGGCGCGAGGCGATGCCGATTTCGCCCAATGGCAAGATCGACCGCAGCGGGCTCTATCAGGAGTTGGCGGCATGAAGCCGCTTGGTCCGATTCCTGCCGGCTTTGCCATAATTGATGGCGAGCTGGCGATCGCAGGGCGCAAGGCGAGCGATCTGGTCGCCGAGGCTGGGGCTACGCCGCTGTTCGTCTATTCGGGCGCGCTGATCAAGCGCCGCGTGGCCGATCTCTATGCCGCGCTGCCTTCGCGTGTGGCGCTAAATTTTGCGATGAAAGCGAACCCTTACGGCCCGATTCTTCAGCTGATGTCTGAGCTGGTTGACGGGTTCGATATTGCATCGGCAGGCGAACTCAAACTGGCTCTGGCGGCGGGGGTAGCGGCGAACCGGATTTCCTTTGCCGGACCTGGCAAACGCACTGACGAACTTGAAGCGGCGATTCAGGCGGGGGTCACGCTCAACCTTGAAAGCGAAGGCGAGGCCGTGCGCGCGCTGGAAGCCGGGCACCGCCTTGGCGTCACCCCGCGGCTCGCGATCCGGGTCAATCCCAGCTTTGACCTCAAAGGGTCGGGCATGAAAATGGGCGGCGGGGCCAAGCAATTCGGCGTCGATGCCGAGCGCGTGCCCGCCATGGCCCGCGAAGTGATCGCCAGCGGTGCGGAATGGCGTGGGTTTCATATCTTCGCCGGCAGCCAGGCCTTGTCGGCCGCTGCAATCATTGAAACCCAGGCTCAGGCCCTGGCGCTCGCGACCGAACTGGCCGAGGCCAGCGGAGCGCCGCTGCCGCATTGCAATCTGGGCGGGGGCCTGGGCATCCCCTATTTCCCGGGTGATGAGCCGGTCGATCTGGCCGCGGTTGGCGAGGCGCTAGGCGAGGCGCTCGAGAATGTGCCGCAAGTGCTGAAATACACGCAATTCTGCGTCGAACTGGGGCGCTATCTGGTGGGCGAGGCCGGGGTCTATCTGACCCGGGTCGTTGACCGCAAGGTCAGCCACGGCGAGATCTTCCTGGTTGTCGATGGCGGGCTGCACCACCAGCTTGCCGCGTCCGGCAACTTCGGCACGGTGGTGCGCCGCAATTACCCCGTCGCGATCGCCAACCGTTTCGATGCCGAACCTTCGGAAGCGGCAAGCGTCGTGGGTTGCCTGTGCACTCCGCTCGACCGCCTGGCCGAGAAGGGCCATTTCCCCCGCGCCGAGGTGGGCGATCTGGTCGCAGTGTTCTGCGCCGGAGCTTACGGTGCCAGCGCCAGCCCGGCGCAGTTCCTGGGTCACGGTCCGGCCCCGGAAATGCTGATTTAACAATTCACTCCGCTTGCGTCCCGTTTCGGGACCGCCTCCGGGTGAACACACAATCTGCACATAGGGCTAACGCAATATTCACCCTTTTTTCCGATAGCGGAGCCTGAATAGCCGGGTCTCCGTCGTGGGTTGGGCATACCTACACGCAGGTTCGGCGCATTTGAAGGAAATGCCCGATGAAAATCAGTCGCTTCTCCTGCCTGCTGGCCAGCAGTGCCGTGATGAGCCTGGCGCTGTCCGGCTGCGCTGGCGGTGCGAGTGGTCCGCAGCTACCGCCAACGACGTTTGTGGCGATGCAGGAAGGTCCGGGCGAGGATTACATCATCGGCCCGCTCGACGAACTGACCATCTTCGTCTGGCGCAACCCGGAACTCGGCGCAAAAGTACAGGTCCGGCCCGACGGGCGGATCACCACCCCGCTGATCACCGACATGCCGGCGGTTGGCAAGACGCCCAAGATGCTGGCCGACGACGTCACGCTGCAACTCTCGCAGTTCATTCAGGATCCGCTGGTTTCGGTGATCGTCAACAAGTTCTCGGGCACATACGGCCAACAGGTCCGCATCATCGGCGCGACCGGCAAGCCGGCCTCGCTGCCCTACAGGGCCAATATGACTGTCCTCGATGCGATGATCGCGGTCGGCGGGCTTGGTGAGTATGCCGCGGGCAACCGGGCCAAACTGATCCGCTTCGACAAGGTTAGCGGCAAGCAGCAGGAATACTCGCTGCGGCTGAACGACTTGCTGCGCAAGGGCGATACCAAGGCCAACGTCATGCTGATGCCCGGCGACGTGATCATCATCCCCGAAAGCCAGTTCTGAGGAAGGGGCCCGGGGACCAGCAATGACCAACATTTTCGACGAACTGCGCGCAGCGCTCTTCTCGGTCTGGCACCGCCGCTGGCTGGCGCTGGCCGTGGCCTGGGGCCTGTGCCTGCTCGGTTGGCTGGCCGTGGCGATGGTGCCCAACAGCTATGAATCGAAGGCCCGGATCTTCGTCCAGCTGGACGACATGCTGGCCGACGTTACCGGCGTTCCCAGCAACACCAAGCGCGATATCGAACGGGTCCAGCAAACGCTGACCAGCGCGGTCAATCTCGAAAAGGTCATCCGCGGCACGCCGATGGGGGCCAGCATTTCCAGCCCCAAGGAAATGGAAGCCGCGGTGCTTTCGCTGGGCAAGAAGATCAAGGTCGAAAACGACAAGGACAACCTGTTCACGATCACCGCGACATACGGCAACGGTTCCAATTCCGACGCGGCCAACGCCAAGATCGCCCAGGCGATAGTGCAGAAGCTGATCGACCTGTTCCGTGAGGAAAACCTCTCGGGCAATCGCGGCCAGGTCAACCAGTCGATGGACTTCATGGACCAGCAGCTGGCCGCGCGTCAGAAGGAACTGGATGTCGCCCAGCAGAAGAAGCTTGCCTACGAAGCGCAGAACCCCAGCCTTGCTGGCGGGGCCGGAGCGGCGGCACAGAAGCTGGAATCGATGCGGGCTGAACTGCGCGGTGTCGATGCCGACCTTTCGGCGGCGCAAAGCGCGCTCGCGGCGATCAATGGCCAGATTGCGGGTACTCCCCGGACGATTGCCGGGACCGGTTCGGTAGGCGGCGCACGCGGTGCGCTGGCCGATGCCCAGGCCCAGCTGAGCAGCCTGCGGGCACGCGGGCTCACCGAAAACCACCCTGACGTGATTGCCGCGCGCAATACGGTCAACGCTTTGCGCTCTGCTGCAGCGGCCGAAGGCGGCGGGCAGGTCGGCATGCCGAACCCTGCCTATACTTCGCTTGAATCGATTCGTGCCGAGCGGCAGGCCAATGTCCAGTCGCTGTCGGCGCGCCGTGCGGCCCTGCAGGCCGAAGTCAGCACGCTGACCGCGCAGCAATTCTCGAACCCCGCCGCTGCGGCCGAGTACCAGCAGATCGCCCGCGATTACGAGGTCCTCAAGACCAAATACGACGAGCTGGCCCGCCAGCGCGAGGAACTCAAGATCCGCGGTTCGGTGGAAACCGAACACAACGCGGTCAAGTTTCAGGTGATCGATCCGCCGACCACCCCGCGTTCGCCGATCGCACCCAACCGGCCGCTGCTGCTGTTTGGCGTGTTGATCATGGGGCTGGGTGCCGGGGCCGCCACGGCCTTCGCGGTCAGCCAGCTGCGCTCGACGTTTGCCACTGCCGGCAAGCTCGAAAAGGCGCTCGGCCTGCCGGTACTCGGCTCGATTACCCAGGTGATGACTGATTCGGCGCGCCAGGTTCGCGCAAAGCGTTTGCGGTATTTCTACGCAGCCAGCGCGGCGCTGGGCGGGGTCTTCGCGATCCTGCTGACGATCGAGATCGTCCAGCGCGGCATGGTGGCGTGAGGGGATTGTGATGACTGAACAGACCAAGATCCCCTTGCCAGACGAAGATGTGGCCAAGCCCCAAGGGCCCAGCCTGATCGAACGCGTGGTGCGCAATTACGACCTGGTCCGCCTGGCGCCTGCGCCAATCCCGGCCGATCTGGTGCCGCCTGCGTCTGCCCGCCGCCGCTATCGCCGCGCCGATGAGGCGGCCGAGGAGGCCGAAGTTACGCCGGTCAATGAACCGGTCGAAGCAGCACCCGAAGTGGTGGAGCCAGAAGTTGTCGCCAAGGCTCCCGTTCCTGCTCCTGCTCCTGCTCCTGTTAAGGCCAAGCCCCCGGTTCCGGCACTGAAGCCGGTCGAGTTCAAGGGCGAGCGGCTGCCGGTCAACCGCCAGGACTTGCGCGACCAGGGACTGATTGTCCCGGAGAGCAGTGTGACCGCGGTTCTGGAAGAGTTCCGGATCGTCAAGCGCCAGCTGCTCTACAATGCCGGCCACCTGGCCCAGCAGGGCATGGGTCCTGCGGCCCAGCGCGTGCTGATCTGCTCGCCGCATCCGGGCGAAGGCAAGAGCTTTACCGCGGTCAATCTCGCACTCGCAATCGCGGCCGAGAAGGAGAGCGAAGTGCTGCTGGTTGATGCCGACTTTGCCAAGCCTTCGGTGCTTTCGATGCTGGGGCTGCCGGGTGGACCAGGGCTGATGGATGCGCTGTCAAACCCCGACGTCGATGCCGCCGAATGCGTGATCGGTACCGACATTCCGGGGCTGTGGGTTATGCCCGCGGGCAGCGCGACCGCATCGGACAGCGAATACCTGTCCTCCTCACGCACCCGCGACGTGCTCGACCGTTTGGTCCAGGGCGCGCCGAACCGTTTTGTGATTTTCGATTCCCCGCCCGCATTGGCCGCTTCACCGGCTGCGGAGCTGGCCAAATATGTTGGCCAGTCCGTGGTTGTCGCGCGCGCCGACCGGACTGGGGCTGGATCGCTGGAAGACGCGGTCTCGCTGCTTTCGGCCTGCCCGAACATCCAACTGCTTTTGAATGCCGTCCACTTCAGCCCGAGCGGTCGTCGCTTCGGCTCCTATTATGGATACGGAGGCTGACCATGAAGTCGCACCTCTTCTCGCGCTTTGCCGCGCTTACTGCCGGACTGGCATTCTTCTTGCCCGGTATGGTTCACGCCCAGACCCTGCCTTACGGCGATGTCGCCGGTTCGGCCGGAGGCAGCGGCGACGAAGTCTCCGATGGCGAGGACAGCGGGGACGAGGGCACCGAGGATAACGGCGGTTCGCCGCACCTCAAGAAGGTCCACTTCACGCCCTATATCGAAGTGCAGCAGGTCGTCACCGCCGAGCTTTCGCCGGGCAATGACACGCTGACCTATTCGACCGTTGCGGTTGGTGCCGATGCCAATATCAGCGGCCGCAATTACAATGCCGGGATGGCAGTGCGCTATGAACGGCGCTTTGGCTGGGGCAGCAATGCCGGCAACGACGGCGATGTGATCAGCGGCATGGCCCGCGCCAGCGTCGCGGTTGTCCCGCGCTCGGTCTATATCGAGGGCGGCGCGATGGCTGCGCGGCTTGGCGCAGAAAACAACGGTTCGACCATCAACGGCCGGGATTTCGGTGACAGCGCGACCCAGGTCTATGCCGCCTATGTCGGGCCTTCGGTTAAGACCCAGGCCGGCGACGTTTCGATCGAAGGCCACTACCGCTTCGGCTACAACAAGGTGACTACGCCCAACGCGGTTGCGATCGTACCCGGCCAGGGCGCGGTTGATCGCTATAGCGACGGCACGGTCCATGCCGCCCGGCTCCACATGGGCACCCGCCCGGGTGAACCGCTGCCGGTGGGCGTCGGGGTTGGCGCTGGCTGGCTGCGCGAGGATTCGTCGAACCTGGATCAGCGCGTCGATGACAAGAATGTGCGCGGCGACGTCACTCTGCCGATCGGCAGCAGCCTCGCGCTGGTGGGCGGCGTTGGCTATGAAGACGTCAAGGTTTCGCACCGCGACGCACTGATCGATCCGATTACGCTCCTCCCGGTCGTGGACAGCAATGGCCAGTACGTCACCGACAAGAGCCAGCCGCGCCAGATTGCCTATGAAAGCGAAGGCTTGATCTGGGATGCCGGGGTCATCTGGCGGCCCAGCAAGCGCACTGCACTGGAGGCCCATGTCGGGCGCCGCTATGGTTCGACCACCTATTTCGGCAGCTTCGCCTATGCGCCCAGCGCGCGCAGCAGCCTGAACATTTCGGTCTATGACAATGTCACCGGCTTTGGCGGGCGGCTCAACAAGAGCCTGGCCGACATGCCGACTGACTTCCAGGGCATCCAGAACCCGCTGACCGGTGGTCTCAGCACCTGTGTGGCCGCTGTGGCTGAAGCAGGGGCAAGCGGCGGGACCTGCCTGAACGGCGCGCTGGCCTCGATCCGTTCGTCGGTATTCCGCGGGCGCGGGGCCATCGCCAGCTTCAATGTCAGAGGCAATTCGCTGCAGTACGGGATCGGCGCCGGTTATGACCGCCGCAAGTTCATCGCTGCACCGGGCACTGTCTTGGCTGTGGCCAATGGCCTGATCGACGAGAACTACTGGGTGGCCGCCTATTTGAACGGCCGGATCGATCGAAACTCCAGCTTTGGCACCAATGTCTATGCCAACTGGTACCAAAGCGGAGATGCCTTGGCTGGCGATACCAGCTCGGTTGGGGCATCGGCATCCTATTATCGCACGCTTGCGCGCAATCTGACCGCTAGGCTGGCCGTAGGGATCAACGGGGTCAACCGCGAGCAGCTTGAGGATTACTGGTCGGCTTCGGCGCTGGCCGGTGTCCGCCTGTCGTTCTGAGCCTGATTTTCGGGGGTACTTGTAATGTTCAACGATTTCTACGGGCTCACCGGACGGCCGTTCCAGCTTACGCCGGACCCGACCTTCTATTTTGAGAGCCTGACGCACCGCAAGGCGCTGTCGTACCTTTCGTACGGGCTGGCCCAGGGCGAAGGTTTCGTGGTGATCACGGGCGAAGTCGGCGCGGGTAAGTCCATGCTGGTTGCGCACTTGATGGCCACAATCGACCCGGCGCGGCTGACCGCAGCGCAGATCGTCACCAGCAAGCTCGACGGCGAAGAACTGGTCCATGTCGTCGCGCAAGCCTTCGGGCTGATCGTCGATGGCCATGACAAGGCCAGCGCGCTTGGCGCGATCGAAGCCTTCCTGCATGACGAGGCCCGCGCGGGCCGCCGCTGCCTGCTGGTGGTCGATGAGAGCCAGAACCTTGAGCTTGAAGCGCTGGAAGAGCTGCGCATGCTGTCCAACTTCCAGCTGGGCGCGCACCCGCTGCTGCAAACGCTGCTGCTGGGTCAGCCGGAATTCCGCGACACGATCCAGGAGCACCCGCAGCTGGAGCAACTGCGCCAACGCGTGATCGCTGCGCACCACCTCGAAGCGATGGAGCTGGGCGAAATCCAGCCCTATATCGAACACCGCCTGAAATGCGTGGGCTGGACCGGCAATCCCAAGTTCGACCAGCGGGTCTATACCGAGCTTTACGAAGCCTCGGGCGGCGTGCCGCGCCGGATCAACCAGATCTGCAACCGGCTGATGATGCTGGGCGCGGTCGATCAGCGCAGCCGGATCGACGGCGCGATGCTCAGCCAGGTGCTCGAAGAGCTTGAGCTGGATGGTACGATGCAGCTCAACAAGCCGGCCAAGGCCGAACCGGTCGCTGAAGCGCCGGTGGCTGCTCCGGTGCCGGTCGATGCGGTTGCCCTGGCTCAGCTTCAGGCCATGCTGGCTGAACGCGACGCCCAGATTGCCGAGCTTCAGCAAGCGGTTATCGAACTGGCCAACGAACAGGAAGCTGCGCCAGCGGCTACTGTGGATCCTTCGCAGGCCGCCGCACTGGCAGCGATCGAAGCCAAGCTCTCGGCTTTCGAAACCAAGATGCTCGAGCAGGAACGCACGATCCGTCACACGCTGACCATGCTGATCGAGTGGATCGAGGCCGACGACGCCAGCCGCGCGGCGGCCTGAGCCAAGGAGGCTTGAGAGGACGATGTCCGAGCAGATCGTCAACGGCCTTTCGGTTGATGTCGAAGACTGGTTCCAGGTCGGCGCGTTCGAAGGCGTGATCGACCGGGCAAGCTGGGATTCGCTGGGCAGCCGGGTTGAGGACAATTGCCTGGCAATCCTCGACATGTTCGCCCGCGCCGACGTCAAGGCGACCTTCTTCACGCTGGGCTGGGTCGCCGAACGCCACGGACCGCTGATGCGCCGGATCGTCGAAGCTGGGCACGAGCTGGCCAGCCACGGATGGGATCACGAACGCGTGTTCCGGTTCGACAAGGCGAGCTTCGCCGCCGATCTCGAGCGCAGCCGCAAGGTTCTGGAAGACGCTTCAGGCGTGCGGATCACCGGCTACCGCGCACCCAGTTTCTCGATCGATCAGCGCACCCCCTGGGCCTATATGGCGCTGCACGAACAGGGCTTTGAATACAGCTCCTCGGTCGCACCGATTGTCCACGATCACTATGGCTGGCGCGAGGCTCCGCGCTTTGCGTTCAAGCCTTTGCCGTGGAGCGACCTGGTCGAAATCCCGGTCACCACCGCGCATTTCGCCGGACGCCGCCTGGCCGCCGGGGGAGGGGGCTTCTTCCGGGTCCTGCCCTATGGCTTTTCGCGCTGGGCGATCCGCCAGGTCAACACCAAGGATCAGCGTCCGGCGGTGTTCTATTTCCATCCCTGGGAAATCGACCCCAACCAGCCGCGCGTCCCCAATGCCTCGATGCGTTCGCGGGTGCGGCACTATACCAACCTTTCGGTCATGGCCCGAAAGCTGGAGCAACTGGTCGGCGAATTCGCCTGGGGCCGGATGGACCTCTTGGCGCACCGCGAAGCGCAGCGCGCGGTGGAGCTGGCGGCGTGAATGCCCCGTTTCGCCCTTCAACGCTGACTGTCCGCACGGCAAGTGTCTCCGATCCGGATGAATTGCGGCGGATCGAAGCCTATGTCGCCGCGCAGGACGAAGGTACTGCCTTTCACCGCCCGGCCTGGCTGCTGGGCGCTGCCCAAGGGACCGGCAATCGCGCCCTTGCACTGGTGGCCGAGCGCGGGCACGAACTGGCCGGCTATGTCCCGCTGACTGAGGTCCACTCGCCGTTGTTCGGGCGGGTCCTGGCCTCAAGCGGGTTCGGGGTTGGCGGCGGCATGCTGGTCAGCGACCCGCGCGATGCCAAGGCCTTGTTCGCGGCGCTCGAAGAATTGGCGCTGCGCCGACATTGCCCGGCGATTGAGCTGCGCGGGGGGACCTTGCCGGTGCGCCGCGCTGGCTGGGCGATCAAGCAGGATTCGCATTGCGGTTTCGTCCGCTCACTGGCCGCCGACGACGAAGCCGAGCTGCTCCAGATCCCGCGCAAGCAACGTGCCGAGGTGCGCAAGGGGCTGGCGAACGACCTTCAAGTCACTATCGGCAGCGCCGAAAGCGATCGCCGTGCGCACTATGCCGTCTATGCCGAAAGTGTCCGCAACCTGGGCACTCCGGTATTCCCGCGCAGTCTGTTCGACCGTGTGCTCGATCGGTTTGGCAACGAAGCGGATATTCTGACTGTCTGGCACCAGGGCAAGCCGGTCTCCTCGGTGCTCTCGCTGTACCACAAGGGCGATGTCATGCCCTATTGGGGCGGCGGCACCTGGGACGCCCGGCGGCTGCGCGCCAATGACCGGATGTATTTCGAACTGATGCTCCACGCCCGCCGGCGCGGCTGCCAGCGGTTCGATTTTGGCCGTTCGAAAACCCATTCGGGCGCCTACGACTTCAAACGCAACTGGGGTTTCGAGCCCGAGCCGCTGTCCTACGCGGTCTGGACTGCCCCTGGCCACGAGGCCCGCGATGCCGATCCGACCAGCGCCAAGCACGCCCTGCTGATCGCGGCCTGGAAGCGGCTGCCGCTGCGTCTGGCCAACTTGCTGGGTCCACATATTTCGCGTGGCCTCGGGTAATGGGCGAGATCCTGTTCCTGGCGCACCGGATGCCGTTTCCGCCCAACCGCGGAGACAAGATCCGTTCGCACCATGTGCTCAGGCACCTGGCCGAATTGGCTCCGGTCCATGTCGCCACATTCGCCGATGACGATGCCGACCTGGCCGCAGAGGGCGAATTGTCTGCACTGGCCGCCAGCCATTGCCTGGTGCGCCGCGACAAGTCGCTGGTTCGCGCCGGGATCGAGGCACTGGTCAAAGGCAAGCCGGTCAGCCTGACCGCGTTCCACCATCCCGCACTTGCAGCCGATGTCCGCAGGGTGCTGGCCGAGCGCCCGATCGACACGATCTATGCCTTCTCGGGGCAGATGGGTCAGTACATCCCTGACAGTTTCACCGGCCGCGTGCTGTTCGATTTCGTCGATGTCGATTCGGCCAAGTTCGAGGCCTATGCGACAAGCGGCAGCTTCCCGCGCAGCTGGATCGACGCGCGCGAAGGGCGCTTGCTAGGTGCCGAGGAAGCCCGGCTCGCCCGCCTCAGCCAGGCCAGCCTGCTGGTCTCGAACGAGGAGGCCGCGCTGTTTCGCGCCCGTCTCTCGCCCCAGGATCGCGCCACTTGCGATGTCCGCGCGCTGCGCAACGGGATCGACAGCCGCTTTTTCGACCGCGCCCTGGTCCGTCCGGCGCCCGCGATGCTCGATTGCGGCGGGCCGCGGATGATCCTCACCGGGCAGATGGACTATGCCCCCAACATTGCCGCCGCCGAACGCGCGATTGAGCGGATCCTGCCGCTGGTGCGCGAACAGTTCCCCGATGCCAGCTTCCACGTGGTCGGACGCAGCGCACCCGATACGCTGCTGGCCAGCCACGGACAGGGCGGGGCCTATGTCTGGGGCGGGGTTGATGACATTCGCGAATGGCTCGCCGCTGCCGATCTGGCGCTGGTTCCGCTGGAACTGGCGCGCGGGGTGCAGAACAAGGTGCTTGAGGCGATGGCCATGGCCATGCCGGTGGTGCTGACCCCCGGCGCCGCAACCGGAATAGGCGGAATCGACGCGCGCCACTATGCCGTGGCCGAAAGCGATATCGCCCTGGCTGAACGCGCCATTGCGCTGCTGGGAGATCACGATCATTGCTGGGCAATGGGCCTCGAAGCGCGCCGCTTCGTCGTCGACGGGATGAGCTGGCAGGCGACGCTTGCGCCGCTCGCTGCGATGCTGGGTCTTGCCGAAAGCACCACGCGCCATGCTGCCTGAGGCTCTTGCCATGCCTGGGCGTTTCAGCCTTGCGGCCATGCCCGCGCATTGGCGGCAGGCGCTGATCAAGCTTGGCCTGATCTGGACCGCGCTGATCGTGGCTTTCGGGTCCGACTGGCTGGCGATGTTCGACCAGTGGTGGAATTCCTCGACTTACAATCACATCCTTCTCGTCCCGGCGATCTTTGGCTGGCTGGTCTGGCTGCGCGCGCCGCAGTTGGCAGAATTCAGGCCAAAGCCGTGGCGCTGGGGACTGCTGTTCCTGGGCGGCGCGGTGTTCCTGTGGGTGCTGGGGGCCTTTGCCGGCTTCAACCTGTTCCGCGAAGCCGGGGCCGTGGCCATGCTGCCCGCCAGCGCGCTCTTGCTGCTGGGTCCGCGCCTGTTCGCGGCCTTGCTGTTTCCGTTCGCCTATATGGTCTTCCTGGTGCCGTTCGGTGACGAAATGGTCCCGGCGCTGCAGTCCATCACTGCGGCGATCACGATCTGGCTGGTCCATGCCACGGGAGTGACTGCTGCGATCAACGGGGTGTTCATCGATACTCCGGCCGGTCTGTTTGAGGTGGCCGAAGCCTGTTCGGGGGTCAAATTCCTGATCGCGATGATCGCGCTGGGGGCCTTGGTCGGCAATGTCTGCTTCAAGAGCTGGCGCCGCCGAATCGGTTTCTTTGCACTGTGCCTGGTGGTGCCGATCCTGGCCAACGGCCTGCGCGCCTGGGGCACGATCTTTGCCGCGCAATATGTCGGGATCGAAAAGGCCGCCGGGATCGATCATCTGATCTATGGCTGGATCTTCTTCGCGCTGGTGATCGCGATGGTGATGGCGATGGCGTGGCGGTTCTTTGACCGGGCGATCGACGATCCGATGATTGATGCCGAAGCGATCAAGGCCTCGCCGCTGCTGGACCGCCTTGAGCAAGCCGGCCTGCCCGAATGGGGCGCACTGGCGGGAACCCTGCTGCTGGTCAGCGGCGGGATTGGTTGGGCCGGTGCCGCTGCGGCCTTGTCGGCACCGATGCCAGCGCGAATCCATTTGCCTGAAGTTCCGGGCTGGGAGCGCGTGGACTATGCCCCGCAAGCCCCCTGGCAGCCGCTTGCGGGTGGGGCGGATCACCGCCTGCTGGGGCGCTATCAGGACGCAGCGGGCAATCAGGTTGACGTGTTCTACGCGCTCTATGCCTCGCAAAACGAAGGCAAGGAGGCCGGCGGCTACGGGCAGGGGGCCCTGACCCCGAACAGTGCCTGGTCCTGGGCCAGCAGCGGGCCTGCGGCGCCCTTGGCCAAGTCGGACCGCCTCATGGCGGGCGGCAAGATCGAACGCCTGGCGCTGACCTGGTACCGAAGCGGCGACTTGCTGAGCGGCAGCAATGCCAAACTGAAGCTTGCCAACATCTCCGATCGCTTGCTGCTGCGAACTCAACCGACAGCCATACTGATCCTCTCGGCCGAGCAGCGCCCCGGGTTTGACGCGGCGAAAGCGCTCAGCGCTTTCCAGGCCGCGATCGGCGATCCCGGTCCGTGGATGGACCGCGTCGCCGAACCCCGCTAAGCGCCTCTGCCATGTGCGGAATCGCCGGAATCTTTCACCTCTCCACGCCCAAGCCGGTTGACCCCTTGCGGGTTGAGCGGATGTGCGATGCCATGGCCCACCGCGGACCCGACGGGGCCGGGGTCTGGACCGCGCCGGGAGTAGGACTGGGGCACCGCCGCCTGTCGATCATCGACATTGCCGGTTCTCCCCAGCCGATGGCCTCGACCGATGGCGCGGCGATGCTGGTGTTCAACGGCGAGATCTACAATTACCGCGAGCTTCGCGAGGAGCTGAAAGGTGCCGGGGCCGAATTTCACACTGACGGCGACAGCGAAGTGATCCTGGCGGCCTGGCAGCGCTGGGGACCGGACTGCGTCACGCGGCTGCACGGGATGTTTGCGTTCGCGATTTACGACCAGCGGCAGCGCACGCTGTTCCTGGCCCGTGACCGGCTGGGGGTGAAGCCGCTGTTCTATGCCCCGCTCAGCGATGGCAGTCTGGCCTTTGCTTCTGAGCTCAAGGGCCTGCTGGCCCACCCGCTGCTGCGGCGTGAGGTCGATCCCCTGGCGATCGAGGATTACCTGACCTGGGGCTATGTCCCCGATCACCGCTCGATCCTGCAAGGGGTGATGAAGCTGCCCGCCGGGCACACGCTGCTGCTGCGCCACGATGCCCCGCTGCCCGCGCCTTCGCAGTACTGGGACGTCAGCTTCGCCGAACGCCGCAAGGGCCGTGCCGCCGACCTTGAGGCCGAACTGCTGCACCTGATGCGCCAGGCGGTGACCTCGCGGATGGTATCCGACATGCCCTTGGGTGCTTTCCTTTCGGGCGGGGTCGATAGCTCCGCCGTGGTCGCGCTGATGGCCGAGGCGAGCCGCGAGCCGGTCAAGACCTGCTCGATCGGCTTCGATGTCGCCGCCGCCGACGAAAGCACTTACGCCGAACAGATCGCCCGAAAGTTTGCGACAGACCACCGCGCGCGGACGGTCTCGCCCGATGACTTCGAGCACCTGGACGCGCTGGTCGGCATGTTCGACGAACCTTTCGCCGATGCCTCGGCCTTGCCGACCTGGCGGGTTTGCCAGCTGGCGCGCGAGACGGTGACCGTGGCGCTGTCGGGCGACGGCGCGGATGAGGCCTTTGCGGGGTACCGCCGCCAGGTCTTCCAGCACGGCGAGGACCGGGTGCGTTCGTTGTTGCCGCAAGCCTTGCGCGGGCCGGTGTTTGGCGGGTTGGGGGCGATCTATCCCAAGGCCGATTGGGCGCCGCGGCCGCTGCGTGCCAAGACCACCTTGCTGGCGCTCGCCGGGACCAGCGAAGAGGGCTATTCCCGCGCGGTATCGATCATTCCGCCGGAACTGCGCCAGACGCTCTATTCGCCCGAGTTCCTGCGCCTGCGCGGGGACTACCGGGCCGAACAGCCGTTTGAGGAAGTGATGCGCAAGGCCCAGGCGCGCTCAGGCCTCGACCGCGCGCAATATGCCGATCTCAAATTCTGGCTGCCGGGCGATATCCTGACCAAGGTCGATAGGACCAGCATGGCGGTGAGCCTGGAAGCGCGCGAGCCGCTGCTCGACCACCGCCTGATCGAATTCGCCGCCAGCCTGCCCGAGCACCTCAGGGTGCGGCGCGGTGAGGGCAAGTGGCTGCTCAAGAAGACCATGCAGCGGTATTTGCCCGACGACATTCTCTATCGCCCCAAACAGGGCTTCGTCACCCCGATCGCCCAGTGGTTCCGCGGGCCCCTTGCTGAACAGGCGCGCGCTATCGCGTCAAGCGATGCCCTGGTGCGGACCGGGTGGTTCGATGGAAAGCGCCTTGCCGCCTTGGCCGATGCGCATATTGCCGGAAGGTCCGATCACGGACGGCTGTTGTGGCAGCTGGTGATGCTGGACAAGAGCCTCGCCGCGCTGAGCGGCTGAGCGCTTTCAAACGGTAGAAACGAAAACGGCCCCTGCTTTCGCAGAGGCCGTCAAATCCGTTTAACAGAAGACATTACCGGTCCTTGCCGGCGCCTCCGAAAAACCAAGCTAGAACACCACTCATAGCACTATCCTCCTGATATGCCCCTTTAGGATAACGAAATAGTAACCAAAAGCAATAGGGAGATGTTAACCAGCAATTTTCACGTCAGAAACGCCAAAAATACACGATATCAATGTTATAAGGGCGATTCTCGAGACGCGGGGGTTCGCGCCCGATCAGGCATCCCACATGCAGCAGTGTAAGGATCGTCCAGTTTAGACGATTGAAAACTCGCACTGATTCGGTGGGCTTTGGGCCTAGGGCGATCGCGAGTCAGCGAACTGGCAGAGCTTGTCAGGCGGCGCGGATGCGGGCGCTCAAGCTCAGCAAGGAATCGAGGGCTTCGATCCGCATTGGTTTGGCAAGGTAGTACCCTTGGGCAATGTCGCAACCGATTGCTCGAAGCAGTTCAAGAGTTTCGGGATCCTCGATCCCTTCGGCGATAACGCGCCGTCCAAGGCCGTGAGCCAATTCGATGGTTGATTCGACCAGCATCATATCGCCGTCGTTCTTGCAAAGCCCAGTAATGAAGCGCCGGTCGATTTTGATTTCCTGACACGGCACCGAACGCAGATAGTCCAGCGTGGCATTGCCAGTGCCATAATCGTCGATCGACAAGTCGATCCCCAGCGCCGCAATCTGGGCAAGATTGCGCGCAACCGCTTCGTGTTCGGCAAATGGAGCGGATTCAGTGACTTCGAGCGTCAGGCTGGAAGCCGGAAAGCGGCTCTTAGTGAGGACATCGACAATCCTTGCGGGAAGGTCGTCTTGCTCCATCAGGCTCGCTGAAATGTTGATGCTCAGCCGGAATCCAGGATTGGCTTCGACAAGCGTACGTGCGGCCAGAGTCGCTTGCTCCAGCACATGAAATGTCAAGCGGCCGATCCGATTGTGCGCCTCGGCAGGCAGGATGAAGGCTTCGGGCGAGATCGCACCGCGTGTTGGGTGCTGCCAGCGAACCAGGGCTTCTGCGCCGCTGATCCGATCGTTTGTAAGCTCAAACTGTGGCTGGTAGGCAATCCAGATGTCGCCGTTCTCGATCGCCTCGTCGAGTTCGCTCATCAGCGACAGCTCCCAGGCGCTTTCTTCGTCATTGTCGGTGGTGTTGAACATGTAGGGCTGATGCTTCGCTGCTGCAGTATCAGCCGCCAGCAATGCCCGCCCAATCCGGTTGACGACCGGCCGGACAAGGTCGGTGTCTACCCCGAAGGCGACATGCAGATCGATCTTGCGATCGCGGACTACGAACAGGCTTTCCATCAGGCGGGCAAGCCCGGCGACGTGGCCTTCAAGGTCATTCTTGGGAAGCGCCGGACCAAGCCAGTAGATTACATCCTCTGCCTGATAGAAGCTCTGCGAGCTGCCAGGCAGGGTCAGGCGCCGCGCGATTTCATTGATGAATTCAACTTCAACCGATTCGGTGAAACTGGCACCAACGGCGGCATAGTTGCGAATGCGCATCGCAATGATCGGGCGACTTGCCGCAAGCGGCTCCTCCCGCAAAGCCGAGAGATTGGGCATCAGCGTACCGGCGTTGACTTTGCCGGCATTCCTGACTTCGCGCATCAGCAACAGCCGATAAGCCGCAATGCTGAATGCGATGATGGCCGGGAAGTAATTAACGGTGATGAGCCAGGATTCAAGAATGAAAGGCACAACCACTGCGGTGAGCAAGCTTGCTGCGATCACAAGGTTCACCTGCTGGCGTGAACGCGACCGGACCAGTAACATGCAAAGGAATGCTGCAACCAACAAGGCCGGCCAAGGGCCAAGGCCCCTTGGAGTGCCTTCCCGCAAGGTTTGGGCGCCAATGACATGAACGTAAACACCAGGGATCCAGCCCTGGTTTGCGGCATGCACGATGTCTTTGCTGGATTCCGAGGTGAATCCGAGAATAATGTCTTTGCCCTTCACCGTTGATTGCGGGACCTTCCCGTCAACCACGTCGGCCAGGCTTATTGTTGGCACCGTATCATGACGGATCGAAAAGTCAGGTCGGTACCGGGAGTTTGGCTCACCTGCCCGGTTCGCCATTTCGGACGTCAACGAGGCGTATTCGATCTCGCCGCTTTTCTCCCCGTAAACCGGCTCAATCGATAGTCCGAAGGGCGCAGTGGCAGCCTGATAAGAGCGGTGCGGTGCATGCTCGGCGAACTTTGGAAGTGGCAGCCGAATTTGCTCCTTGCCGGTCATGAAATCACGGCGGATGATCGCGCCCAGGAAGACCTTTCCTTTGTACCGGCGAAGCACATCGGCGAATGCGTCGTCACCTTCCTTGTCGAGCTCTTTTGAGAAGCTTTCGTCGAAGAAGACCCGATTTGCCCCCATTGAGAGGACTCGGTCGATCATTATTGCTTCGTACCTGCGAGAGAAGTTTTCCCCTCCAAACCGGGCAAGCGACTTGTCGTCGACCGCAACCACGACCGTCTGTCCGTCGGCGGGTCGCTCGCGCAGCTGGTTTCGCCCGGCCCTGGCAACTTCCTCTAGCGGCAGCGTCAGATCAAGAATGCCGATAATCGCGCCGATAACCAGCGCCCAAGCCACGATCCCGCGAGAGGTGACCGGCTTCTTCGACTTCGCCTTGGCTTTTCTGTGGAACGGCCAGATCATGCCTGCCACCCTTGAGTTCGATGGTGAAGGCACGAAAGCAGCGCGTTGCGGGCATACCCGGCAACACGCTTATCAAGGTTTCGGGGATGTTTCCCGTACTGCATAGGGCCGCAGTACCGGCAATATGGTAATTTTTCGTTATCCCTACCACCGGCTTTATGACGCAGCTTCGGTCTGGCCAATCGACGAGCCGTTTACCCGGCATGAGGAAACGCGTTTCAAGCTGAGATGAGATATTGTTACGAATCGAAAAGGCGGTTAAGCGCCCCGCAAGCAACCGGCGGCCCTGAGGTGGTCGGCCGAGATTGAGGAATACGATTTCGATGCGTGCCAACCTTGTCTTCACTTGCAGTTTCGCGATCCTGGCCCTGTCGCTCGCAACCCCAGCGCAGGCACAGGACCAGTCGGGTGAGGGGGAACCCGACTATCACCACGGGGACGCCGATATCGTTGTCACGGGACTGCTGCACACCAGCCGGCAGGATGCGCTCTCGGGCGTGGCTGTGCTCACCCAGGAGCAGCTGACCGGGGCGATCCGTCCTTCGATCGGGGACACTCTGGCGCATACCCCCGGGGTCAGCGCCACTTCGTTCGGGCCATCGGCCTCACGCCCGGTCTTGCGTGGATTGCAGGGTGAGCGGGTGCGGGTACTGTCGAACGGGATCGGCTCGATCGACGTTTCGAATACCTCGGCCGACCACGCCCCGGCGATCAACCCGGCGCTGGCATCGCGCATCGAAGTCCTGCGCGGGCCGCAATCGCTGCAGTACGGCTCGGCCGCGATTGGCGGCGTGGTCAATGTGATCGACAAGCGCATTCCGGAAACGGTTCCTGACGAACCGATCCACCTGACCGCGCTCGGCACTTATGCCACGGCTTCAGAAGCGCGCAGCGGTGCTGGCTCGCTCGAACTGCCGCTGGGCAACGGCTGGGTTGGCCACCTGGATGGCAGCTACCTCAAGACCAGCGACCTCAGGATCGGCGGCCACACCCTGACGCCCGCGCTGCGCGCCGAGGCGCTGGCTTCCAGCCTGCTTCCGCCCGATCCCTTGGCCGATCCCGAAATCGACTTTACTGCCAATGCGGCACTGACCGGGCGGCTGCCCAATACTGCTGCCAAGACCTGGTCGGCCGGGATAGGGCTCGCCTATATCAATGACGGCGGCAATATCGGGGTTGCTTACAGCCATCTCGACAATTTCTACGGAATCCCGATTCGCTTCGCGACCCAGCCCGGACAAGGGCAAGAGGCGCCGCGCTTGAAAATGAAGCAGGACCGGATCGACGCCCGCGCCGAGCTGCTGCTGGATGGAAGCCTGATCGAGAAGGTCACTGTCCGGTATGCCTATGGCGATTACAGCCATTCGGAGCTTGAACCCGATGGGGCCATTGGTACCACGTTCCTCAACAAGGGGATGGAAGGCCGGCTCGATCTGGTGCAGGCGACGCGCGACGGCTGGAAAGGCGCGAGCGGGATCCAGTACATGAACCGCGATTTCAATGTGATCGGGGACGAAGCATTCTTGCCGCGCAACGATACCGAGCAACTCGGTGTCTATACGCTGCAGCAGTACAATTCGGGGTCCCTGCTGCTTGAAGCTGGTGGCCGTCTTGAACACAGCAAGCTGGTTTCCTCGCCTGAACCGGGCCAGCCGCAGTTCTTTGCGGGCAACCGGTCATTCGATGCCTGGTCGTTCGCGCTGGGCGCGGCCTACGATTTTGCGCCGGGCTGGAAATTCGGCGCCAACCTGTCGCGGGTTGAGCGGGCACCTTCGGCTGAGGAGCTATTCGCCAATGGTCCCCACGCCGGGACCGAAGCTCTCGAAGTGGGCGATCCGGGGCTGACCAAGGAAAGCGCCTGGAGCGCCGAGGCGATCCTGCGCGGGGAAATCGATGGATTGACTGTCGAAGCCTCGATCTATCGCAGCTGGTTTTCGGGCTTTGTCTATGAGGCGCGTACCGGCGCGATTGAAGACGGGCTCCCGGTCTACCAGATCCGCCAGGCCGATGCCCGGATGTGGGGTTTCGAGGCCCAGGCCAGCTGGCGGTTCGCCGAGAGCGGACACTGGACTTTCCATGCCGATGGCCTGATCGACTATGTCCGCACCGATATCTCCGGATCGGGCCCGGCACCGCGGATTCCGCCGCTGCGCCTGATGGGCGGGCTCAAAGCCAAGTCGGCGCATTTCGATGTGGCTGCTGAGGTCGAACGTGTGACCGCCCAGACCCGCACGGCCGCGTTCGAGACCGCCACGCCCGGTTACACCATGATCAATCTGGAGCTGCACTGGCGGCCCGCCGACAACGACAGTCCGCTCAGCCTGGTGCTCAGCGCGAACAACCTGTTCGATGTCGAGGCGCGCCGCCATGCCTCGTACCTCAAGGACTACGCCCCGCTCGCCGGGCGCGATATCCGCCTGACCGTGCGAGTGGAGATCTAGTCTTCGCCGTGTCCCGCGGCGAGATAGTCGGCGCTTTGCATCTCGTTCAAGCGTGAGGCAGTGCGTTCGAACTCGAACGCACCGTCGCCGGCGGTGTAGAGCTGGTCGGGTTCGGCCGCAGCGGCGGCGAACAGCTTGACCTTGTTCTCATAAAGCGCGTCGATCAGCGTGATGAAGCGCGCTGCTTGGTTGCGGTTTTCCGGGCCCATCCGCGGGATCCCGACCAGGATCACGGTGTGGTAGGTCTGGGCAATCGCCAGATAGTCGGCCGCGCCGCGCGCTTCGGCGCAGAGCCGCTTGAAACTGAACACCGCCACGCCCTTGAGGCTCTTGGGGACATGCAGCTTGCGTCCACCGCCAAGGTCAAGATCGGCCGAGGGGACATTGGCGCTGTCTTCGGGCGGGAAGTCGGTCAGGCGGAAGAAAGCCTCGCGGACTTGCGCGGTGGCACTGTCGCCCAGCGGGGTGTGCCAGGTGTCGATCCCGGCCAGCCGCTCCAACCGGTAATCGTGCGGGCCGTTCAGCGCCAAGACGTCAAGCTCGCGCTCGATCAGCGCAATGAACGGCAGGAAATGCTCGCGGTTGAGCCCATCCTTGTAGAGTTCGCTCGGTGCCCGGTTGCTGGTGGTGACGATCGTCAGGCAGCACATATCGATCAGCCAGGTGAACAGCCGGCTCATGATCATCGCGTCGGCGGAATTGTTCACCACCATCTCGTCAAAGGCCAGCACGCGCAGGTCCTTGGCGATTGCCATGGCGACTGGCGGGATTGGATCGCCAGCCTCCTTCTTGCGCTCTTCACGCAGGAGGGCGTGCACTTCGAGCATGAAAGCATGGAAATGAACGCGGCGCTTTCCGGGCACGTCGAGGCACTGGTGGAACAGATCCATCAGCATCGACTTGCCGCGCCCGACACCGCCCCACAAATAGATCCCGCGCGGCAGCGGGTCGCTGGGCGGCGTGCCGATCAGCCGGGCGTACCAACGACGTTTCCTGGGAGGCTGCTCAAGCTGGCGCTGCAGCGCATCCAGTTTCTCTGCTGCGGCTTGTTGCTCAGGATCGGGGCGTAACTCTCCGGAAGCGACCAGCTCGCGGTAGCGGCCCAGAACCCCGGTCATCGCGGCGCGGTGGGCTTGCGGATCGTTCCGGAAAAGGCGGCGATCAGGTTGCCTTCGCCTTGCTCGACCACCCCGCGCAGGAATACCAGCCGGCGGGTTTCCTTGAGCAGTTCGGTGACCGCATCACAGGGAATATCGGGCTTGCCCGCACCGATGAACTGGACCGAGAGATCGAGCGTTACCGCGGTGCCGGCTTCGATGATCCCCAGTTGCCGCGCGCAGGCGAACAGCGCGATGTCGATCAGCGCCATCACGGTGCCGCCGTGGATATTGTTGCCCAGGTTGGTGTGGCGATGCTCGGGAAACATCCTGAGCCGCGCCTTGCCGTCGCTATCGGCGCGGACCAGCAGCTTGGGGAACATCCAGCTGTTGAAGCGGGTGCTGTCGTGCAGCTGCCAGGTATGCCAGCCGGGATTGTCCGGATCGGGCTCGCTCCTGAAACCGCGATCGTCGCCGTTCGCGGTCACGCTCAAACGTGGCGCCCCTTAAACATGCTTGGCCACCTGCATCTTCTTGATCTCGGCGATCGCGCGGGCAGGGCTGAGGCCCTTGGGGCAGACATTGGCGCAGTTCATGATCGTGTGGCAGCGATAGAGGCGGAAGGGGTCTTCCAGCTCGTCGAGCCGTTCGCCGGTCATTTCATCGCGGCTATCAGCCAGCCAGCGATAGGCCTGAAGCAGGATCGCCGGGCCCAGGAACTTGTCGCTGTTCCACCAGTAAGAGGGGCAGCTGGTTGAGCAGCAGGCGCACAGGATGCATTCGTAAAGCCCGTCGAGCTTCTCGCGCTGTTCGGGGCTCTGCAAGCGCTCCTTGCCCGAAGGCGTGGTGCTGACGGTCTGCAGCCAGGGCCGGATGCTGGCATACTGGGCATAGAAGTGGGTGAAATCCGGGACCAGGTCCTTGATCACTTCCATGTGGGGCAGGGGAGTGATCCGAATATCGCCCGCCAGGTCTTCGATCGCGGTGGTGCAGGCCAGGCCATTGCGGCCGTTGATGTTCATCGCGCAGGATCCGCAGATCCCCTCGCGGCACGAGCGGCGGAAGGTCAGCGACGGATCCATGTCCGCCTTCATCTTGATCAGCGCGTCGAGCACCATCGGCCCGCATTGATCGAGATCGATCTCGAACGTGTCATAGCGCGGGTTCTGGCCGCTATCGGGATCGTAGCGATAGACGGTGAACTTCTTGACCCGGACCGCGTCTTTGGCGCTGAATGCAGTGCCGGTGCCGCTGATCTTGCTGTTTGCGGGTAGGGTGAAGCTCGCCATGTCGATCCCTGTTGCTGCGGGCCATCAGGCCGGTCCTGGCGCTCTCTCTAGCGATTTGGACTGGCAGGGCAAGGCGGGAATTTGCCCATTCCTAGCTGCCGCCGATACCTGGTGCGAGGAATTGGGTGACCAGCGCCGCGATCAAGAGTGCGAGCGCGAAGATGCCGAGCACAGCGCTGACCCGCGCCATGTTCATGGCGCGGGTTTCGCTGTTCAGCCAGCTCGATGGCGAGTTGAAAACGAAGGCGGAGAACTGCGACCCATCTCCACCGGTTTCCCCGGACGGGGCAACTGGGGAGATAATCTCCACACCGCCGCCGATAACGACTGGGGAGCCAGCCGGTAGGTGAATTTTTTGCCATGTCGGCTCTTCTTCAGCTTCACCTATAGAAAATTCCTGTCGATAGAGCCGCGCCAACTCGCCGCGCGGCAGCCCGCCCAGCCGGGCACGCACGATCTCGATCCGCTGGTTGACCGCGCTCTCGGAAATCCCAAGCAGTCCGGCGATTTCCTTGCTGGTACGATTGTCAGCGACAAGCGCCAGCACATCGCGCTGTTTAGCCGAAAGCTTGGGCAGTGACCTTGATGCATCGCCTTGATTTGTCATGCAATCCCGCTTTGCCTGCCGTACCCTATCGCGACCTGCGCTAAGCCGCAATCACCCTTGCGACAATCGGTTGATCCAGGCCGGTCGGCTGATTCCCTCCGCCAGCATCTGCCGCTGGACGGCGCCTCCGCAGACAAAGGCCAGAACGGCCGTCAAGTGCAGGCAATTGACCAGAAGTGTGACGGTCCCGGTGGCGCGGACCAACCCGAGCAAGCCGAGCAACTGCGCCAGGACCGCAACCAGCAAGGCTGCGGCGATGACCGCAGGGTAAAAGCGGTTGGCACGCAGAGCCACTGGCAGCATCCAGCTGAGCGCCAGTCCGTCCGCGACAAAGTGCAGCAGGGCCGAGCCGTTGCCATAGAGCCAGACGAGCAAATCCATTGCGGCCAGCCCGGTCAATGTCAAAATCGCGGCCCGTTCGGGCGGGGCTGCGCTGCGCCAGGACAAGGGGAGGCCGAAAAGCAGAAGAACCGCCAGAAGGCCGATTTGATGGCTGGCCAGATCGACCAGAAATTGGGCGAGGCCGATCATGCGTTAGGCGATGGGTTTCAGCAGGCGCGCCAGCTTGTCGATCAGATCGAGCAGCAGGACCCCCGCTGCGATCATTGCGAAGGCCATGGCAACAATTGCCCCCAGTCGCACCCAGATTGCACCGGGTCCATTCCAGATCGAGAAAAAGGTGGAGGGTTGCAACCTGTCGTTACCCTCGCCGGCATCGGGCGCGGCAAGGTCAACGACACCCTCCGACGACCATGCTTGGGCCTGCTCCCGACCGGCCTGAAGCTGGATCGTCTTACCTGTAAGGGACTTACTGGTAGGAATCGTGATCATGAGGGTGCTTTGACGGCGATAGAGTCGGGCAATCTGGGCCCGCGGCATACCGCCCAGGCGCTGCCGGATGGTCTCGATCCGCTGATTGACGGCGCTTTCGGAAATGCCCAGTTTTCTGCCAATTTCCTTGCTGGTCAGGCCATCGGCGATATAGCCGAGTACCTCTTTCTGCTTCGCGGTGAGGCGATCGAGCAGCGCAGTCTGTTCAAGAACGTCGGCCATCTGAATCAGAGGATAGCCCAGGCACGAACTGGTAACAAATCCATTCTGAAGTGGACGCATCTTCTGCCCATTCGTCGGCACCTTGAGCGGAACGGGCGGATCGTTTGTGTTTTTCCCGCGATCGGAGTAATATCGCGGCATCCCCGGCGAACTCAGGGAACGGCCGTTCCTGGCATCCAGCGCAGCAGCGTTTCAGTCGCTTACGGTCGGCTGGTGGGAGAATGACAATGGCGAAACGCGCAATGTTCGCATTGGCCCCCTTGGCGCTTGGACTGGCGCTGATGGCCGGGCCGGCTTTTTCAGCTGGCAGCGGCGGCAGCGGCGGGGCCGCGATGCCCAGCGAGTCGGGTCCACAATACGATCCGGTGGCCGAATACCGCAAAGGTACCGAGGCCTATCAGGCCAAGGACTACAAGAATGCCGCCAAGGCCTTCCAGCGTGTGGTATCAGTGGTGCCCGGGCATGCCCCGGCGCAGTACCTGCTGGCTTCAAGCTACATTGGCCTGGGCGATTACAAGAAGGCCCGCAAGCCGCTCGAACAGGCGATCAAGGCGGATCCCGCCTTGCTCGACGCCCAGCGCGATCTTGGGGTGACCTATGCCAAACTGGGCGATACCGCCAAGGCCCAGGCCCAGCGCGACAAGATCGCGGCGCTGAAAACCAGCTGCGCCGGATCCTGCCCGCAGGCCAGGCAGATTGACGCGGCGCTGGCCGACATCGACTCCGCCATGGCCGGGGCAACTCCGCAGGCATTGGGTCCAAGCCGGCCGATCTCGACCATGGCCAGTGTCGACAAGGCCTATGTCGAGGCGGTTTCGTTGATCAACGAGGGCAAGTACCAGCCGGCCATCGCCTTGCTGCAGGACAGCCTGTGGGACGCCGGGCCGCATCCGGACCTGCTGACCTATCTGGGCTTCGCCAACCGCAAGCTTCAACACTTCGACGTGGCGACAGGCTGGTACGGCGCGGCTTTGGCCGTCGCGCCCAATCACCGCGGCGCGCTGGAATACTACGGAGAGCTGAAGCTGGAGCGCGGCGACCGGGCCGGAGCCTTGCAGCACCTGGCGCGGCTTGAGCAGCTGTGCGGCTTCGGCTGCCAGCAGGCCGATCAACTGCGGGCCCAGATCAACGGGAGCAGCGCATCCGCGCTCTGACCGCAGCAGGTCTGGCGATTTTGGCGGCCTCGGTCCGGGCCGATACGCCGGGCGACCTGCAAGCGCTGGTCTGGACTGACCGCGCCCATGCCCGCGAGGTCCTGCTTGAGCAGCCAGCGACTTGTCTCGATCCGTCTGCAGCAACTTCAACGGTGCGGGCCGGGGAGGCTTTGTTCAACAGCCCGGCCTTGCTGGGCGGTCAGGCCGAACGCGCCGGGATGAGCTGCGCCAGCTGCCATGCCAACGGTCGCCGCAGCCAGTGGTTCCGGCTTGACGGGCTCTCCGCCGCGCCCGGGACGGCCGATGTCAGCTCAAGCTTCTTTGCGGTCCAGCGCGCCAATGGCCGGTTTGACCCCAAGCCGATCCCCGACCTGGCCTTGCCGGGCAAGGTCTCGCACGAGCCTGCCTCGGGCGAGCTCGAACGGTTCGTGCGCGGGCTGATCGTTGAGGAATTCAGCGGGGCCGAACCATCCGTCCAGACGCTTGCCGCATTGGCCGCCTACGTCCGCGCGCTGCGGCCCTGTCCCGACCGGGTGAGAGAACCGCGCGGTCTCGCCGCCGATCTGCGCCTGGTCGAAGCCGCGATCGCGGGAGCAATGGGATTGCTGCGGCAGGGTGACCGCTCCGGGGCGATCAAACTGGTCAAGGGCGCGCGGTTTCGGCTTGGCCTGATCAGCGAAAGGATGACCGGGCGGGAGCAGGCGAAGCTGCGCCGCGACCTGCTGGCCGCATCGCGTGAGCTTTCTGTGTTGCAAGAGGCGCCGGTGGCTGACCAGCTCAAAGCCTGGCAGACCCGGTTCGAACGCAAGCTCAAGCCTGCACTCGGCAAAGCGGAGCCGCGTAGCCTCTATGCGCCCGCTGTGGTCAATCGCTGGCTCAAGGCTAAGCCCTGACGACCTCGGAAATCGCCGCAGCAAAGCCCTGAGGATCGTCTTCCTGGATGAAGTGCCCGCCCTTCAGCGTGCGGTGCGCCATGCCCTTGGTGCCGGGCACCCGAGCAAGCCACTGGGCATCGCCGCCGCGGGTGATCGGATCGCCGTCGGAAAAACAGCACAGGAACGGCTTCGACCATTGTTCGAACACTTGCCAGGCGCGTTTCTGGTCGGGCACCGCGGCATTGCCTGCGAACGGCACCAGGCTGGGATAGGCGCGCGCGGCGACCTTGCTGGCACGGGTCGGGAAGGGGGCGTCATAGGCCGCGACCTCTTCGGGCGAGAGCGGTCGCTTGGTCCCCGACTTGACGATCTTGCCGATCGGGAAGACCGGGCTGTAGCGCGAGAAAGCGCGCCATACTGCGAAAGCACGCGGGGCTGGCCCGCCTTCGGGCAAGCCGCCGTTGGACAGCGCGACGCCGCGAAACCGCTCAGGGCTCTCGGCGACCAGCCGCAGGCCGATCAGCGAGCCCCAGTCCTGGCAGCCCAGCGTCATGCCCTTGAGGTCCAGCGCCTCGGTCCACTCGCGCATCCAGGCGACTTGCCCGGCATAGGAATAAGCGCTGCGGTCCAGTGGCTTGTCGCTTTTGCCGAAGCCGATCAGATCGGGTGCAACCACGCGAAAGCCCTCAGCCACCAGTAGCGGGATCATGTGCCGGAACAGGTAGCACCAGGTCGGCTCGCCATGGAGCAGGAATACCGTCGGCCCATCGCGCGGACCTTCATCGAGGTAATGGACCCTGAGGCCGCCAGTAATTTCCAGATAGTGCGAGGCGAACGGGAAATCCGGCAAGGCGGCAAACCGTTCCTCCGGCGTGCGATAAATGTCCATCGGCGCTTCCCCTCGCTGTGCTTTGTGGCATCATGGCGCAGGAACAGGGCAGGGGAAAGCACCCGATGGGATTTGCGAACTGGTATGACGAGCACGTGGTGCCGCGGATCATCAAATGCGCCTGCTCTTCGCCTGCGATCATGAAGATTCGCCAACAAGTGGTCCCGCTGGCCAGCGGCAAGGTGTTTGAGATCGGCTGCGGCGGAGGGATCAACCAGCAGTTCTATGACCCGGCCAAAGTCAGCGCCTATTCCGGGATCGACCCGTCCGGCAAGGGCCTGGACTATGCCCGCGACGCCGCTGTGGCCAAGGGCTGGCAGGCTGATATCCGTCAGGGCTATGGCGAAGCGATCCCGTTCGACGATGCCAGTTTTGACTGCGTGGTCTGCACCTACACGCTGTGTTCGGTGGAAAGCCAGGCGCAGACTGTGAGCGAGCTGCGCCGGATCCTGAAGCCCGGCGGACGCCTGCTCTTCGCTGAACACGGCAGCGCCCCCGATGCCGATGTGCGCAAGTGGCAGGGCCGGATCGAACCGATCTGGAAGCGCCTGGCTGGTGGCTGCCACCTGACCCGCCCGATCAGCTCGGTCATTGCCCAGGGCGGCTTTACCCTGACCCCGCTGGGCGCCCGCTATGCCCCCAAGACCCCGCGCTGGGCGGGGTGGATGGAATGGGGCGAGGCGGTGAAGGCGGGTTAAGCCGACCGCGCTTCACTCAGCAATCTTCCCATGATCCGCCGGATCGGTGGAAGTGCGCCCAACCGCAACACTCCTGCGCGGATCGGGCGGGCGATCAGGCGGTCGTCGGAATAGAGCTTTACCAGTTGGCGGGTGGCTTCGTAGAGCGGCAGCGTGGCGAGGCGATGCTGGCGGGCGTAGCGCGTCAGCCAATGCGTCGCGCCAGGATCCGCTGCCGGGCCAACCAACTGGCCAAGTCGCCAGGCACCTAGCAGTCCAAAATTGAAGCCGTGCGCAGTCACCGGGTGCATGCCCAAAGCAGTATCGCCCACCAAGGCGCAGCGCGGCCCCGAAAAGCGTTCGGCAAAGGTCATCGCCAGCGGATAGGCATGGGGCCGGGTGATCAGTTCGATCTCGCCCCAGCGGCCATCGAGCATGCCCGCCAAACGGTGTTGCAAGGCCTTGTCTTCCAGCGCACAAATGGCGTTGGCCTCATCATCGGGCAAGGTCACCACCAGTCCCGAGCAGCCTTCGCTGAGCGGCAGCAGCGCCACGGTGCGACCATGGTCGAACCATTCAGTCGAGGTGTGGCGGTGCGGAACCGTGTGGCGTATCCGGCAAACCAGCATGGTATGGCCAAAGCGGGTGACCGCGGCATCGATCCCCAAGGCATGGCGGATTTGTGAGAAGCGTGAGTCGGCCGCCACCAGCAGGTCTCCGGCCAGTTCGCTGCCATCGTCGAGCCGGACCGAGACACCGGTTTCACCCGCCACCGGCTCGACAACGCGCCGACCGCAGAGCAGATCGATGTTGGGCTGAGCCTCAACCGCCGCGAACAGGGCGGAGCGGATCAAGTGGTTGGAAACCAGATACCCCAAGGCATCGCCCTGTTCAGGACCGATCTGCATTGCAAATGGCGAAGAGCCGTTGAGCACCCGCGCTTCGCGCAGCAGATGAATTTCATTGGCTGGCAGGTGCTGCCAGACCTCCATCTTGGCCAGAATCGCCCGCGATCGCTGGGTCAGTGCGATCTCGCGTCCGTCAGGCGCCGGCGAGGCCAGGACTTGACGGGGTTGGGGCTCGATCAGAACCACCCGGTGTGGCGATCCGGCGAGTGATCGGGCGAAGCTCAGGCCAGCGGGGCCACCGCCGACGACGATAATCGTGCGTTGCATGGCTCACGCGTTATCATCAAGAGGCGCGGTACAATTTGTCGCTGGTCAAACTGCGCGGATACTCGCTGGGCACTGTCACTCCGGCAGGAAGTCCGGGACCGACAGATACCGCTCGCCGGTGTCATAGTTGAAGCCCAGCACACGGCTGCCGGCAGGAAGCTCGGCCAGCTTCTGCTTGATCGCGGCCAAGGTCGCGCCCGAGCTGATGCCAACGAGCATGCCTTCCTTGGTCGCGCACAGGCGCGCCATTTCCTTGGCATCGGCAGGATCGACCTGGATTGCGCCATCGATCGCCTGGGTATGCAGGTTGGCCGGAATGAAGCCCGCGCCGATCCCCTGGATCGGGTGCGGAGCGGGCTGTCCGCCCGAGATCACCGGCGAGAGGGTCGGCTCGACCGCCCAGGCCTTCATCGTCGGCCACTTGGTCTTGAGGAACTCGGCGCAGCCGGTCAGGTGGCCCCCGGTGCCGACGCCGGTGATCAGGGCATCGATGGGCGTGTCCTTGAAGTCCTCGTAGATTTCGACCGCCGTGGTCCGAACATGAACCGCGATGTTGGCGGGGTTTTCGAACTGCTGCGGCATCCATGATCCGGGAGTGCTGGCGATCAGCTCATGCGCGCGCTCGATTGCGCCTTTCATGCCCTTTTCGCGAGGGGTCAGGTCGAAAGTGGCGCCATAGGCCAGCATCAGGCGGCGGCGCTCGATCGACATCGATTCGGGCATGACCAGCACCAGCTTGTAGCCTTTGACCGCGGCGGCCATCGCGAGGCCGATCCCGGTGTTGCCGCTGGTCGGCTCGACAATCGTGCCGCCCGGCTTCAGGCTGCCGTCAGCCTCGGCTGCTTCGATCATGGCGAGGCCAATCCGGTCCTTGATCGAACCGCCCGGGTTGGCGCGCTCGGCCTTGATCCAGACTTCGTGATCGGGGAACAGCCGCGAAAGCCGGATGTGCGGGGTGTTGCCGATGGTGGCGAGAATGCTGTCAGCCTTCATGGGTCCACTTCCTTCTGTCGATATTGCGGAGCGAATGTTTTCGCGCGTTTGAGTTCGGGGAACAGGCCGGCCCAGATTGCAGTTACCACAATCGCCCCGGCACCGCCCAGCGCAACTGCGCCTACAGGTCCAAGCAATGCGGCGGCCAGGCCGGATTGCATCTCGCCCAGTTCGTTCGACGCAGAGATCGCCAGGCCCGAGATCGACGAGACCCGTCCGCGCTTGTCATCTGGTGTGTTGAGCTGGACCAGGCTGTTGCGGATGAACACTGAAATCGCGTCTGCCGCGCCTAGCAGCGCGAGCATGCCGAGCGAGAGCATGAAGCTGGTGGACAGGCCAAATATCAGCGTGGCCAGGCCATAGACTGCTACCGCCCAGAGCATCTTTACCCCGACATTGCGGGCAATCGGGCGGAACCCCAGCCACAGCGCCACCAGCACCGCGCCCAGCGCCGGTGCCGCACGCATGATCCCCAGCATTTCCTCGGGGGATAGCCCAAAGCTGCCGCGCGGCAAGACGTCATAGGCGAAGGCCGGCAGCATCGCGGTGGCACCGCCCAGCAGTACCGCGAACAGGTCCAGCGTGACGCAGCCCAGCAGGAAGCGTTCGCGCCAGACGTACTTCGCGCCGTCGGCCATCAGTTTGAGCGGCGGCTCCTTGGCTGCGGCGGGCGGCGCGCGGTGGCGGATGGCGAGCAACAAGGCCACGCCCAGTCCCAGCATCACGGCCGAGAATTCATAAGGCAGGGCCTTGTCGCGGGCGAGCAGGAACCCGCCAATTGCCGG
>JAGXTB010000081.1 GCA_018334165.1 Sphingomonadales bacterium
GGGGCCGGGCGACCGGCGCGGGTGCTGATTGAGCCTGAGGCCAGCGGCCCGCCGCTCGCCACGCTTACTTACGATCAGGCCCTGCTGGCACAAGGTTTGCAGAGTGGGGCACAGCAACAACCGAAAGATCCAACGCTATGATCCGCCCACTTCTTGCTGCTGCTGCGCTGACACTTGCCTTGCCAGCCCAGGCCCAGACCCACGCCGACCTGGCCGAAGTCGATCGCGCGGTCGCTTCCTTTACCGGGGTGCTGCAAGGCCAGCCGGGCGGGGCGGCGCTGCCGGTGGACCGGCGCTTGCGGCTGACCCCGTGCCGGGCTGCACTCGCAACCGGATGGTACGGCGCGCGGCAGGATACCGTCGAAGTCAGTTGCCCCATGCCGGGCGGCTGGCGCTTGTTCGTGCCGCTGGCGGGCATGACCCGGGGCGAGGCGGCTCCGCCAGCGATTACCCGCGGCGATGCGGTTTCGATCGCGGTCAGCGGTGATGGCTTTACCGTCGCGCAAAGCGGCGAGGCGCTGGAGAGCGGCGCTGTAGGTACCTGGATCAAGGTCCGCACTGCCAATCCCAGTGCCCCGGCCTTGCGCGCACGGGTGATCCGCCCCGGTCTGGTCGGCATCGAATTGCCGTGACCCGGCACAGGCCTGCCGCTGCCCCTTAAAGCTGCGGCGCACCTGCCGTCCTTGGGTCTGACAAACAGCCAAGGAGCGGCACCATGCCCCCCATCGAACTTGGACCCTTGGGTCCCCAGACGCCCCGCGGCCCTGGCCCGGTGGCAAAAGGCAAGCCTACCGGACCGGTGGCCAGCGATAGCGCCCGGGCGCATGCCGCGCCGCAATCGGCGGTGCAGCGCAGCGCGGCGCTCGATCCGGGCGAGGCTCCGGTCAATGCCGAGCGCGTTGCCGAGATCCGCAAGGCGATCGAGCAAGGCTACTATCCGGTGCTGCCAATGAAAGTCGCCGATGCGATGATCGCGGCGGGGCTGCTCTTGAGGAGCGGGAAATGAATTCTGTGCAGCTGCGCGATACCTTGCGGCAGATGGTCGCCGTTTTGCAGGACGAGCGGCAGGCGCTTGCCGAGCTCGATCTGGATGCGATCATGGGCTGCGCCAGCGACAAGGTCGCGCTGTGCGGGACGATCGACAAGGGCGCGCCATTCACAGACCCTGCGCTGCTCGATCCCGAATGCCGCGGATTGCTGGACGCTGCGCGGCGCTTGAACGAGGTAAACCGCCAGGTTCGCAACTTGATCGCGGCCAATGTCGCGGCCCGGCTCGACGCGCTGACCGGCTCGCCCGCGCTCTACAAGGCGGGCTCCCCGGCATACGCTTACGCTGCCCAGCGCTAAACTGGCACGCCCCTTGCTGCATACCCCGCGACGTCCAACCGTAGCGGGAGTTTTGCTTGAGCGAGCCCAGGTCCATTGCTGCCACGCCGCCCAAGCGGCCCGCACCGCAAGTCCAGGCGGCCATCCAGCGCGCCAGCCAGGCGACGGGGATCGACTTTTCATATCTGCTCGGACAGGCCAAGCTTGAATCGAGCTTCAACCCCGATGCCAAGGCCGGCACCTCCAGCGCGGCGGGACTGTACCAGTTCACCAAAGGCACCTGGCTCGATACGCTTGACCGCCACGGCAGTGCGCATGGGCTGGGCTGGGCCGACGCCGCAATTAAGGGCGGGCGGGTGCGCGATCCGGTGCTGCGGCAGCAAGTTCTGGCCTTGCGCTATGATCCCGATGCCTCGGCCCTGATGGCGGCTGAGCTGGCCAGCGACAATCGCGATTTCCTGCGTGGAGTGCTGGGCCGCGAGCCTGACGCGCCCGAGCTCTACATGGCGCACTTTCTGGGCGCGGACGGGGCGGGCCGGTTCCTGACTGAGCTCGCCGCCAATCCCGCACAAAGTGCCGCCGCGCTGCTTCCCGAGGCGGCGGGGGCCAACAAGGCGGTCTTCTATGACGCTTCGGGCGCGCCGCGCTCGCTGGGCGGAGTGATGGAGCTGGTGCGCGGCAAGATGGCCCGCGCGATGGGGGATGCAAATCCCGATGCCTGGCTCCCCTCCCCGGCGGGGTGGGGGTGGGGGTGGGGGAACAACGCTGGCGTGGTACCCCCATCCCAACCCTTCCCCAGCGGGGAAGGGCCAAGTGCCCCCCAGCGCCCCTCGATGGCCGAAACCCTGGCCGCGACTTTCGGTGATCGGGCTTCCATGCCGGCGCCGGTCCGCGCGGCCTATGGCAAGTTGCAGGCGTTCGGGCTGTGAGCTGGTTCAGCCGGATCAATCCCAGCGCCATTGCGCTCCCCGCCGGGATCCTCACCCTGATCGGGCTGATGGTGGTACCGACCCCGGCGGTGGTGCTCGACGCCTTCTTCGTGCTCAACATCGCCTTGTCGATCGCGATCCTGATGGCGGCGATGAATGCGCAAAAGCCGCTCGATTTCAGCGCCTTTCCCTCGGTGCTGCTGTTCGCAACCCTGCTCCGCCTGTCGCTCAACGTCGCCTCGACCCGCGTTGTGCTGGTCCACGGGCATGAGGGCGGAGCAGCGGCGGGGCACGTTATCGAGGCCTTCGGGGCCTTCTTGGTCGGCGGCAATTTCGCCGTTGGCCTCTTCGTCTTCATGATCCTGATGATCATCAACATGGTGGTGGTCACCAAGGGCGCAGGGCGGGTGTCCGAAGTGTCGGCGCGCTTCACGCTCGATGCCTTGCCGGGCAAGCAGATGGCGATTGACGCCGATCTGGCCGCGGGGCTGCTGACTGCCGACGAAGCCAAGGCGCGGCGCCGCGAAGTGGCGACCGAGGCCGATTTCTATGGCTCGATGGACGGTGCCAGCAAGTTCGTGAAGGGCGATGCGATCGCCGCGCTGTTGATCCTGGGAGTCAATATCATCGCCGGTTTCGCGCTGGGCATGCTCAGCCACGGGCTTACGGCGGGCGAAGCGGCGACGATCTATGTCACGCTGGCCGTCGGCGATGCGCTGGTGGCGCAGGTGCCGGCCTTGCTACTGTCGATCGCGGCGGCGATTATCGTCACCCGCGTGTCCGACAGCCGCGACTTGTCCGGTCAGATCGGCGGACAGCTCGCCAACCCGGCGACCTGGCTGCCGGTGGCGGTGATCCTGGGCGCGATCGGGATGATCCCGGCGATGCCGCAGAGCATCTTCCTGCCCGCCGCCGCGCTCGCCGGCTGGCTGTGGCATAGCTTGAGCAAGCGCGCCGCGCGGCCCGCGCCGGTGGTGGTTACCGAGCCGACCGCCGATCCGGGCCGGATCGTGCTGGAGGATGTCTCCGACCATACCCTCGTCACCATTGAGCTCGGCTACGGCCTGATCCACCTGGTCGATGACAAGCGCGGTTCGCCGCTGGTGGCGCGGATCACCGGGGTGCGCAAGCAGCTCAGCCAGTTGTTCGGCTTCGTCGTGCCCCAGTTCCGGGTGCGTGACAGTCTCGAGATGCCGCCGGGCGATTACCGGATCATGCTGGGCGGAGTGGCGCTGGGCGGAGGCACGGTGCGGGCCGACAAGGTTCTGGCGATTGATGCGGGCGACGTCCGCGAATTCGGCAAGCTGCCGGGCGAACAGACCCGCGATCCCAGCTTCGGCTGCCCGGCGGTGTGGATCGACCCGGCCACTCGCGATCTCGCCATCGCCGAGGGCTACCTGACGGTCGACGCCTCCACCGTGATCGCCACCCAGCTCAACCAGCTGTTGGGAGAGCGCGCGCCGGCGCTGTTCGGGCCGGATGAACTCAAAACAATCCTCGATGCGGTGAAAGAGCATTCGGCCGGGCTGGTCGAGGCGGTGCACCCCGCGCCGCTCTCACTCGCCGCGCTGACCCGCCTGTTTCGCGCGCTGCTC
>JAGXTB010000082.1 GCA_018334165.1 Sphingomonadales bacterium
CCGCGCGGCGGCGGCGGCGGCGATCGTGGCGGCGGCATGCCGGCCCAGGTCGTCGGTGAAGGCACCGGCACAGTCAAGTTCTTCAACGCGCACAAGGGCTTCGGTTTTATCCAGCAGGATGCCGGCGGCGAAGACGTGTTCGTCCACATCAGCGCGGTTGAGCGCGCCGGTCTTGAAGGCCTGGCCGAAGGTCAGCAGCTCAAGTTCCAGCTGGTCGATCGCGGCGGCAAGATTTCGGCGAGCGAGCTCGAAGTGGTCGGCGATGTGATCGCGGTTGAAAAGCGTGAAGCCCCGCAGCGCCAGCTGACCGGCGAACGCGCCAGCGGCACAGTCAAGTTCTTCAACGGGATGAAGGGCTTCGGCTTTATCACCCGTGACGACGGTCAGCCCGATGCTTTCGTGCACATCAGCGCGGTTGAGCGGTCGGGCATGTCGGGCCTCAATGAGGGCGACCGGCTTGAGTTCGATATCGAAGTCGATCGACGAGGCAAGTACTCGGCGGTCAACCTCGCTCCGCTTCAGGGTTGATTGCCGCCGTCTCTGCTCCGGGGTTGTCCCGGACCTGACGAGGCTCTAAAGAAGCACGAATGGCGGTCCTTTACGGGGCCGCCATTTGTCGTTTTCGAATTCCCGAATTCCCGAATTCCCGCTTTCAAAAAAGGAAACCGCAATGTCGATCACCCCGCTCATGCCAGTCTATCCCCGCTGCGGCTTTCGCCCGGTGCGCGGTGACCACTGCCACCTGATCGGGGAAGACGGACTGCGCTACCTCGATTTTGCGGCTGGCATCGCGGTCAATGCGTTGGGCCACAGCCACGAAGGGCTGATCGGCGCAATCCAGAAGCAGGCCGCAACGCTGATGCACGTTTCCAACCTTTATGGCAGCCCGCAGGGCGAGCACCTGGCCCAGCGGCTGGTAGACCTGACTTTTGCCGATACGGTGTTCTTCACCAATTCTGGCGTCGAAGCGGTTGAATGCGCGATCAAGACCGTGCGTGCCTATCACCAGCATGTCGGCAACAACCACAAATATGAGATCATCACGTTCAAGAACGCCTTCCACGGCCGGACCATGGCGACGATCAGCGCCTCCAGTCAGGAGAAGATGCACAAGGGCTTTTACCCTTTGCTTGAAGGCTTCAAATACGTCGATTTCGACGATCTGGAAGGCGCCAAGGCGGCAATCGGGCCCAATACCGCAGGCTTCCTGGTGGAACCCGTGCAGGGCGAAGGCGGGATCCGTCCGGCCGGCATGGAGTTCATGCAGGGCCTGCGCGCGCTCGCCGACGAGCATGACCTGCTGCTCGCGCTCGACGAAGTGCAGTGCGGGGTGGCGCGTTCGGGCACGCTCTATGCCTATGAACAGTACGGGATTGAGCCCGACGTGATGGCCAGCGCCAAAGGGCTGGGCGGCGGCTTCCCGATCGGGGCCTGCCTCGCCACCGAAAAGGCCGCGCGCGGGATGGTAATCGGCACGCACGGATCGACCTATGGCGGCAACCCGCTGGCGATGGCCGCCGGTGAGGCGGTGCTCGATGCGGTGGCGAACGAGGAATTCCTCGCCGATGTCCGCGCCAAGAGCGAGCGGCTGCGCAGCCGTCTTGAACAGTTCATTGGCAACTACCCCGAGCTGTTCGAACTGGTTCGCGGTACGGGGCTGATGCTGGGGATGCGGATGAAGTTTGAACCGCGCGAGTTCGTTGGCCACTTGCGCGACAACCACCAGCTGCTGACCGTCGCCGCGGGCGATCAGACGCTGCGGCTGGTCCCGCCGCTGGTGATCGACGACAGCCACATCGACGAATTTTTCGACAAGCTCTCGGCCGGCGCCGCCACCTACCAGCCGCCAGCGCCCACGTCATGACCCGGCACTTTCTCGACCTGTCCGATGCCGGCGGCGATGCCCTGGCGGCGATGCTGGGCGATGCAATGGAGCGCAAGGCCTACCGTGCCGGAGTGCCTAAAGGCGCGCCCGATGGCGATGTCCCGCTGGCGGGGCATGTTCTGGCGATGGTGTTTGAGAAAGCCTCGACCCGCACCCGCGTCTCGTTCGACATGGCGATGCGTCAGCTTGGCGGCAGCGCCCTGGTGCTTGAGGCTGGAAGCACCCAGCTGGGCCGGGGCGAGACCATCGCTGATACTGCCCGCGTGCTCAGCCGGATGGTTGATGCGATCATGATCCGCACCCACGACCATGCCAAGGTCGAGGAACTGGCGCATTACGCCGATGTGCCGGTGATCAACGGGCTGACCGACCAGTCGCACCCCTGCCAGATCGTGGCGGATCTGCAGACGATCATCGAACACGGCAAGGCACTGCCCGGGCTCGAACTGGCCTGGCTGGGTGATGGCAATAATGTGCTGAGCTCGATCGTCGAGGCAGCGGGGCTGATGAAGTTCAATGTCCGGATCGCGGTGCCCGAAGGTTACGATCCCGATATGCGATATGTTAGCCGCGCGCGTGAACAGGGCGCACGGATCACGCTGAGCCGCTCCGCCCAAGAAGCAGTAGCCGGGGCTGCGGTCGTGGTGACCGACACCTGGATCTCGATGGGCCAGGCCGACAGCGCGGCCAAGATTGCGGCGATGACGCCCTTCCAGGTCAATGAGGCGCTGATGGCCCATGCCGCCAGCGACGCGCTGTTCCTCCACTGCCTGCCCGCACATCGCAGCGAGGAAGTGACCGACGCGGTGATCGACGGCCCGCACTCGGCGGTCTGGGACGAGGCGGAAAACCGGATCCATTCGCAGAAGAGCATCCTGCGCTGGGTCTTCGGCCAGCTGTGAGCGCGCCTGCGCATATCGAAGACGGCGAGACCGGCTATGACCGGGTGATGAGCTTTACCCTGCCTGCGCGCGATGCGCGCGGGCGGGTGGTGCGGCTGGGTCCAGTGCTTGAGACGGTGCTGGCTGCGCATGACTATCCGCTGCCGATCAAGCACCTTCTGGCCGAGGCGCTGACCGTCACCGCACTGATCGGCTCGCTGATGAAGGATGGCGAAGGGCAGATGACGATGCAGGCCCAGACCGAGGCCGGGATCGTCGACCTGCTGGTCTGCGACTATCGCGGCGGCGAGCTGCGCGGCTATGTCCGCCACGATGCCGATCGGCTCGCGGCGCTGGGGGCCAACCCCTCGCTCTATGCCTTGTTCGGCAAGGGCTATCTGATGATCACTTTCGATATGGCGACCACTGGTCAGCGCTATCAGGGGATCGTGCCGCTCGAAGGCGCATCGCTGGCCGAGGCTTGCCAGGCCTATTTCTTCCAATCCGAGCAAGTGCCCACACTGATCCGCGTTGCCGTGCGCAGCGACAAGGCGGGCTGCGTTGCGGGCGGTATTCTGGTCCAGCACTTGCCTGAGGGTGAGGAAGGGCGTGAGCGGCTCCACGTGCGGCTCGACCATCCGGAGTGGGAGCATGTCGCGGCCTTGGCCGGGTCGACCCGCCACGACGAACTGGTCGATCCCGATCTCTCGCTTGAAGCCCTGGTCTGGCGGCTGTTCCACGAGGAGGATGAGGTTCGTTTCGAGCTCAGCGGCCCGCTCAGCCGGGGCTGCCGGTGCAGCATCGAACACTACCGGTCGGTGATCGCCCAGTTCCCCGAACGCGAGCGCGCCGATATGAGCAACGATGCCGGACTGATCGTGATCGATTGCGCTTTTTGTTCGCGCCTGTTCGAGCTTTCAGCTTAGGTTAAACCATTCGTCGATAAATGTGCACGCTTGGCCGCCCCCTGACGCGCTGATACAAGCGATTCGGGATGCGGATGGCCAGGTATGCGGGCGTTATCACGCGAAGGACAATGCAGGTGGGGAAGTTGAAGTTGCGACTGGCCAAGGCCGCTGCGGCGGGCCTGATGGCTCTTGCCGCGCCGGCTTTCGGCGGCGGGCCGTCGCTTGCCATGCTCGACCAGCTCGAAAGCGGGCGCTGGGAACTGCGCGAGCGCAGCGGCGCGGCGGCACAGCGGATTTGCCTGCAGAGTGGTCGGCGGCTGATCCAGCTGCGCCATCCCGGCCTGCCGTGTGAGAGCTATGTCGTGACCGACAGCCCCGGTGAAGTGGTGGTCCAGTACACCTGCCGCGGGCGCGGCTATGGTCGCACGGAGATCCGGCGCGAGACCAACCGGCTGGTCCAGGTGCAAAGCCAGGGTATCGTCGATGGCCTGCCCTTCGTGATTACCGCCGAAGCCCGGCGGGTCGGAGAATGCACGGGCGCTTGAAGTGATTGCCACGCCGCCACACAGCGGCTAGCCCAAGTCCATGCCCGCAGGACAACAAGCACCAGACCGCAAAGCAGTCGTTTTGCTCTCGGGCGGGCTCGATTCGATGGTCTGCGCCGGGCTAGCGCGCGAAGCGGGTTTCCGAATCCAGGCGCTGACGATCGATTACAACCAGCGCCACCGGCGTGAGATCGACGCTGCGCGGGGAATCGCGCAGGAGCTTGGCGCAGAGCGCCACGTGGTGCTGCCGCTCGATCTCAGCCAGTTCGGCGGTTCGGCGCTGACTGCCGATATCGATGTGCCCAAAGGCGGGGTCGGGGAAGACATCCCGGTCACCTATGTTCCGGCGCGCAATCTGGTGTTTCTGTCGCTGACACTGGCCTGGGCCGAAGCCCTGGGCGCGGCCGACGTGTTCATCGGGGTCAACGCGCTCGACTATTCGGGCTACCCCGATTGCCGTCCCGAGTTCATCGCAGGTTTTTCAGACCTGGCGCGGCTTGCGACCAAGGCCGGTGCCGAAGGCGGAGAGTTCACGATCCACGCGCCGCTGCAGTACCTCGGCAAGGCCGAGATTGCCCGCGAGGCAGCGCGACTCGGCCTGGACGCGGGGCTGAGCTGGTCGTGCTACGATCCGCAGGCCGATGGTTCGGCTTGCGGCCTGTGTGACAGCTGCCGGCTCAGGAAAGAAGGATTTGCCAAGGCCGGACTGGTCGATCCGACCCGGTACGCGGCCTGACTTTAGGGAGAAGGATTTTGGAAAAGCAAGAGGTCGGCGGTGAGGAGAAACAAGCCAGCGGATATAGCTGGTATGTGCTCAGCGTCCTGGTCGTGGTCTACATCCTCAACTTCATCGACCGGCAGATCATCTCGATCCTGGCGTTGGAGATCAAGGCAGACCTCGGGCTGACCGATAGCGAGATGGGCTTTCTTGGCGGGGCGGCCTTTGCGGTGTTCTATGCGCTGTTCGGCATTCCGCTGGGCCGACTGGCCGACAACTGGAGCCGGGTGAAGCTGCTCAGCATTGGCCTTGCGCTGTGGTCAACGATGACCGCATTGTCGGGATTCGCGCGCAGCCAGTTGACCCTGACGCTCGCGCGGATGGGCGTCGGCGTTGGCGAAGCAACCGCCAGCCCGACCGCCTACTCGTTGATCTCGGACTATTTCCCCAAGCGCCAGCGGGCTACCGCTCTCGCGATCTATTCCTCGGGTCTCTATTTGGGCGGCGGTGTTTCGCTGCTGATCGGGGCCAAGATCAGCCAGGTCTGGAATGCAGCCTACCCCGGCGGCGGACCGGGTGGACTGGTTGGCTGGCACGCCGCCTTCCTGGCAGTTGGCCTCCCCGGAATCCTTGTCGCCATTTGGGTCGCCACTTTGCGCGAGCCGGTCCGCGGAGCGATGGATGGGACGCCCAGCAAAAGTTCCGACCGGCCCTTCGCCGAATTCTTCGCTGACCTCTCGACGATCGTGCCCCCCTTCACGCTGATCGGTGCGGCCCGCCGCGGGGCTGGGGCACTGGCGATCAACCTGGCGGTCGCCGCCGGGCTCATCGCCTTTTCCTGGATCATGATCAAGCTGACCGGCAACCTGCCGCAATGGTCGGCCGTGGCGCTGGGATACTATGCGGTGTTCTCCTGGGCCTCTGTGCTGAGGCAGAAAGACCCCGCCACTTTCCGCCTGATCTGGGGAACACCGGCGTTCATTTGTACCACGCTGGGCTATTCGATGGTTGCCCTGACGGCCTATGCTTTGGCGTTCTGGTCGGCGCCCTATGCCGAACAGGTTCTCAAGCTGCCCAAGGCTGAACTGGCCTTCTGGCTGGGCGCAAATGGCGCGATCAGCGGCTTTCTGGGCGTCATCATCGGCGGCAGGGTGGCCGATGCCTTGCGCGCCCGGAACCCGGCCGGGCGGATCCTGGTGATCCTGTTCGGGGTGGTTGCCCCGGTGCTGCCGATCTGGATTGGTTACACTACGCCCGATCCGTTGCTGTTCTATGTGATGAACTTCCTGGCCGGTCTGTTTGGCTCGGCTGGGCTGGGCGCAGCGGCCGCGACGACGCAGGACCTGGTCCTGCCTCGCATGCGCGGTACGGCAACGGCCTCGTTCTTTCTCGGCACCACGCTGGTCGGGCTGTGCTTCGGCCCCTACATGGTCGGGCAGGTTTCAGACCTCGTCGGAGGAATGGTCAATGGCAAGTTCGTGGGCGATCTGCGGACCGGCATTGTCTCGCTGATTGCGGTGGCCCCGATTGCCGTTGCCTTGCTGATCTACGCGTACAAGACCGTGCCAGAGGCCGAGGCCACCCTGGTCGAGCGCGCAGGCGAGAAGGCTTGATGCGGGTGCTCAGCCTCGCTTGAGCACGCCGCAGGCGATCCGCGCGCCGCTGTTGCCGCTGGGATCGGTGCGGTAATCGTCCGGATCGGCGTGGACCACGACTGCGGCGCCGTCGGCATCGAACAGCGCTGCTTCCAGCTCGGCGCGGGTTCCGGGAAGGGCCGCGCTGGCCGCGCCGGCCCCTAGTGTCTTTCTGACCTAGGATGAATCGCGAGGGATTCCCAGAGAGGTAAATTTGTGATTCAAGCTGTCCACTGGTGAGGAGGCCAGCATGGATGGGACCCTATTCGAAGGATTTGCGTGTTCTTTTTGTCCGGTATCTCGATGACGGCATGTCTGCGCGAGCTGCGGGAGCGGTTGTTGGGGTGAGTGCGGCGACGGCAGTGCGCTGGTCACAACGCTGGCGGGAACTGGGCGATGTTAGTCCGGCGAAAATGGGCGGCACCAAGCCGCTT
>JAGXTB010000083.1 GCA_018334165.1 Sphingomonadales bacterium
GGCCGAGCCGCAGCGGCTCGACCTGTCGGAGCGGACCGGGGTGCGCAATCCGCGGGTGCTCGATGTGATCGCGGCGATGGAGGCCAATCTCGAAAGCCCGCTGCCGCTGGCCGAGCTGGCGGATATTGCAGGTCTGTCACTGCGGCAACTGGAACGGTTGTTTGCAGGCGAGCTGGGGATGCGCCCGGGGCTCTATTACCGGCAGCTCCGGCTCAAGCGCGCGCGGCATCTGGTGCTGCAGACCGGCATGTCGATGATGCAAGTGGCAGTGGCGACCGGCTTTTCCTCTGCCACGCATTTTGCCAAGGCCTATGGAGCGCTGCACGGTATCCCGCCCAGCCGGGATCGGGAAGCCCGCCGCAGGCCGGTTGCAGCCAATTAGCTTGCCAGCCTGCCAGTTTGCTTACAGGATTTCAGGTGTAGCGATCTTGGGAGGCTAGTGAACGATGGCTGGAATGGCACGAAAAGTGACCCACATGGCGGTGGCATTCTCGGTCATCCTTGGGGCAATTCCTGCACAAGCCGCGCCCAATCCAGCCACCGCCGAAGCTCTGCGCGTGATCGACGCCTGGGCCGATGCAGCGCAGACCTATGGCCGCTGGCCCGCGCTGTCGATCGCGGTGGGAGAGGGCAAGGAGCTGGTCTGGTCGAGCGGCTATGGCCATGTCGATACCGCGCGCAAGCGGCCGGCCGATGGCAAGACGATCTATTCGATCTGCTCGATCTCCAAGCTGTTCACTTCCGTAGCGGTGATGCAGCAGTGGGAGGCCGGCAAGCTGCGGCTGGACGAGCCGATCGTCACTTACTTGCCTTGGGCCAAACTGCAGGACGACGGTCGGGATTCGGTCCCGATCACCTTGCGTTCGCTGCTGACCCATTCGGCCGGGGTGCCGCGCGATGGCCGCACCTCTTATTGGACCGGACCGGACTTCCCGTTCCCAGACCAGGCCGAACTTCAGGCCGACTATGCCAGCGCCAAACCGCTCTATCCGGTTGGCAAATACTACCAATACAGCAATATCGGGCTGACTCTGGCGGGCGATGCTGCCGCTGCGGTTGCCGGGCAGAGCTATAACCAGCTGGTCGAAAGCCGGATCCTGGCGCCTTTGGGGCTGAGCGATACCAAACCCTATCTGCCCTATGACCAGTTGGGCAAGCGCATGGCCGTGGCCTGGGGGCCACTCGATCGCGATGGCCAGCGCAAGCTGCTCAAGACCTTCGATACCAAGGCAATCACGCCCGCAGCCGGATTTTCCAGCACGGCGGAGGATCTGGTCAAGTTCGGACTCTGGCAGATTGACTTGCTCAAGCAGGAAGTAGCGCCCGCCACGCCGGGCGTACTGCGGCCCAGCACCTTGCGCGAAATGCACCGCGTGCAGTTCACCGATCCGGTCCGCAGCGGCAGCTGGGGGCTTGGTTTCTATGTCGAACAGGATGGCGCTAAGTCCTTCATTGGACACGACGGTTCCTGCCCGGGCTACAACACGGTTGTGCTGGTCCGGCCTGACAGCGGGACGGTTGTTTCGGCGATGACCACCGACAATCGCGAAATCTGGGCCGAAGCGGTCGAAATCCACCGCGTGCTCGATTTGCGCCGCGATCACAGTTTCAAGGGCGCGGCACCCGCCAAGGTTCCATTGGAGGACTATGCGGGCCGTTATCTCGACAATGTCTGGAGCAACGAGGCGATTATCCTGCCATGGAATGGCGGACTGGTGCGGCTGCGACTGCCCAGCAGCAATCCCTCACGCGGCCTGACTTATCTCAAGCCGCTGGGCAACGACCAGTTCCGCGTGATCGCCAGCGATGGCAGCGAAATGCACGTGGTGACTTTCAGGCGCGATGCTGCCGGCAAAGTCATGCACTACGAGGAGCACCACACCAAGACCTTGCGGACGGGTGGGTCTATTCCGGAAGAACGGCGCAGGGCGCCGGCTGCAAAGCCTTAGCCCAGCCGGTCCACCGCCGCGCGGGCGATCGGCAGCAGGCCGCTGCGATCGCTCGCCAGGATCGCGGCTTTCATCCGCGGGTCCCAGAAGTCCTTGAGGTGCTGCAAGGTCAGCTCGGTCGCCTGCGCCTCGCCCTGGGGGGCAAGGTTGCGGGCGATCTGGTTGGCCATATAGGTCAGGCGTTCGATATCCATGCGGCTTACTCCGCCGGGACCCGCGCCACGCGGCGGCTCTTTTCGGACCAGCTGGCATAGCTTTCCTGCCATTCCGTCGGACCGTTGCTGGGCAGCACCTGCACCGCAGTGACCTTGTATTCGGGGCAGTTGGTGGCCCAGTCGGAGTACTCGGTGGTGACCACATTGGCCTGCGTCGCGGGGTGGTGGAAGGTGGTATAGACCACGCCCGGCGCAACCCGGTCGGTCACGTCGGCGCGCAAGGTGGTTTCGCCGGTTCGGCTGGCGAGGCGCACCCAGTCGCCATCCTTGACGCCCCGGTTCTCCGCATCGAGCGGGTGGATTTCGAGCACGTCTTCCTGGTGCCAGATGTTGTTCGCAGTGCGGCGGGTCTGCGCGCCGACATTGTACTGGCTGAGCACGCGGCCGGTGGTCAGCAGCAGCGGATAGCGCGGGCCGGTCTTCTCGTCGGTCGGCACGTAATCGGTGACGATGAACTTGCCCTTGCCGCGCACGAAGCCGTTCACGTGCATGATCGGGCTGCCATCGGGGTTGGCCTCGTTGACCGGCCATTGCAGCGAGCCTTCGGCATCGAGCCGATCGAACGAAACACCTGTGAAAGTGGGAGTGAGCCGCGCAATCTCGTCCATGATTTCGCTGGGGTGGGCATAGTTCCAGCCCAGGCCCATCGCCTTGGCCAGTTCCTGCGTCACTTCCCAGTCGGCATAGCCGTTCGCCGGTTCCATCACCTTGCGGACCAGCTGGATCCGGCGTTCGGCATTGGTGAAAGTGCCGTCCTTCTCGAGGAAGGTCGAACCCGGCAGGAAGACGTGCGCATAGTTGGCGGTTTCATTGAGGAACAGGTCGTGGACAATGACCAGCTCCATCGCCTTGAGGCCCGCCGCGACGTGGTGGGTGTTGGGATCGCTCTGCAGGATATCCTCGCCCTGGACGTAAAGCGCGCGGAAGCTGCCATCGAGCGCGGCATCGAGCATGTTGGGGATGCGCAGGCCGGGTTCGGGATCGAGATCGACCCCCCAATCGGCCTCAAACAGTTCGCGTACCGCCGATCCCGAGATGTGGCGATAGCCCGGCAATTCGTGCGGGAAGCTGCCCATGTCGCAGGCGCCTTGCACGTTGTTCTGCCCGCGCAAGGGGTTCACGCCCACGCCGCGGCGGCCGATGTTGCCCGTGACCATCGCGAGGTTGGCAATGCTCATCACGGTCGAGCTGCCTTGCGAGTGTTCGGTGACGCCGAGGCCGTAGTAGATCGCACCGTTGCCGCCGGTCGCGAACAGCCGCGCTGCGGCGCGCAGTTCAGCCGCCGGAACGCGGGTCACGGGCTCGAGCGTCTCGGGGCTGTGGCGCTCTTCGGAAACGAAGCGGGCCCAGTCCTGATACTCGTCGATCTCGCAGCGTTCCTGGATGAACGCATCGGCGGCGAGGCCTTCGGTGACGATGACATGCGCCATCGCGGTCATCACCGCGACATTGGTGCCGGGCTGCAGCGCCAAGTGATGCGCCGCTTCGATATGCGGGCTGCGGACGATATCGGTGCGGCGCGGGTCGATCACGATCAGTTTGGCACCCTGACGCAAGCGGCGCTTGAGGCGGCTGGCGAAGACCGGGTGGCCATCGGTGGGGTTGGCCCCGATGATCATCACCACATCGGCGTCCATCACCGAGTCAAAGTCCTGCGTTCCGGCGCTGGTGCCGAAGGTCTTCGACAGGCCATAGCCGGTTGGCGAGTGGCAGACGCGGGCGCAGGTATCGACGTTGTTTGAACCGAACCCGGCGCGGACCAGCTTTTGGACCAGGAAGGTTTCTTCATTGGTGCAGCGGCTGGAAGTGATCCCGCCCAGTGCGCGCGGGCCATGCTCGGCCTTGATCGCATTGAGCTTGGTCGCGGTGTAGCTCAGCGCCTCTTCCCAGCTCGCTTCGCGCCAGGGCAGGTCCACGCTTTCGCGGATCATCGGCTTGGTGATGCGGTCCTGGTGGTTGGCATAGCCCCAGGCGAAGCGGCCCTTGACGCAAGAGTGGCCGCGGTTGGCCTTGCCGTCTTTCCACGGCACCATCCGCACGAGCTGTTCGCCCTTCATTTCGGCGCGGAAAGTGCAGCCGACGCCGCAATAGGCGCAGGTTGTGATCACCGAACGTTCGGGCTTGCCGATCTCCTTGACGCTCTTTTCCATCAGCGCGCTGGTCGGGCAGGCTTGCACACAGGCGCCGCAGCTGACGCAGTCGGACGAGAGGAAGGTGTCTTCGGCCTGGCCCGCGCGCACCTTGCTCTCGAACCCGCGACCTTCGATGGTCAGCGCCAGCGTTCCCTGCACTTCGTCACAGGCCCGCACACACCGCGAGCAGGCGATGCATTTGTCGGGCTCGAAAGCGAAATAGGGGTTCGAGACGTCGTCGGCCTGACCCATGTGGTTCGCGCCGTCATAGCCATAGCGGACATCGCGCAAGCCCACTTCGGCGGCGGTGTCCTGCAATTCGCAATCGTTGTTGGCGCTGCAAGTCAGGCAATCGAGCGGGTGGTCGGAGATGTAGAGTTCCATCACCGACTTGCGGATCCGGGCGACCTTGTCGGTTTGGGTGTGGACCACCATGCCCGGCATAACCGGGGTGGTGCAGCTGGCGGGGGTGCCGCGCATGCCATCGATTTCGACCAGACACATCCGGCACGATCCAAAGGCCGTGACGCTGTCGGTCGCACACAGGCTGGGGATCGAGCCGCCGCATTCACCGGTTGCACGCATCACGCTGGTGCCCGCAGGCACGGTCACTTCGCGCCCGTCGATGGTCAGCGTGACCTGTTGCTCTGAGAGGACCTCGGGCGTGCCGAAATCGGCCTGTCTCGAATAGGGGGGCCGTTCATAGCCCATGATGCTTCTCCGCTTCGGCCAGGTCGGCTGGCGTGTTGATGTTGATGCTGGCCTTGCCCGAATGGACTGCGCGCGCGCCGATCGCTTCGGCAAAGGCGCGCATCGAATGGCGGCCGTCGCCGCGCAGGATGGCTTCGATCGGCTTGATCGCGGTGATCGGCCATAGGCCCACGACCGGTTGGTCAGCCAAGTAGGCCGGGGCCGGGGAAAGCAGGCTTGGCAGGCTTTCGGGCAGATCGACCGAGTCCACACCGCAAGTCAGCACCGCGTCAAAACCTTCGTCACGCGCATCGTGCAGCGCGGCGGCGATCCCGCCCAGCGGGCCCATCCCGGCGCGCGGCCAGTCGGGGAGGGTCGGGGCAGGGGCCTGCTCGCGGCCGACCACGACGACCTTTTCGCACCAGCCTGACAGCATATCGACCGCGCGCGCGACCAAAGTCTCGCCGTGCAGCATGGCCAGCGCCTTGTCGCTGCCGAAGCGGCTGGATTGGCCGCCCGCCAGGACGCAGCCCAGGATCATGACAAGCACCCGTCCCCAAACCCGTTCATGCTGAGCTTGTCGAAGCACTGTCCTTCTTGCGCCACAGCAAGGCGGCACGAAGAAAAGGACAGCCCTTCGACAAGCTCAGGGTGAACGGGGGAGGGGGTGTGGTTCATTCGCCGAAATCCTCCGGCCAATGCTTTAGCGCCGAGCGCACCGGATAAGGCGTGAACCCGCCGAGCGCGCAGAGCGAGCCGAACTGCATCGCTTCCATCAGGTCATCCAGCAGCGCGAGTTCTTCCTCGCGGGTGCGGCCGGCCTTGCGGGCGTTATGCATTTGGGGGAGCGTCTCTACTGCGTCGGCGTGGACCTTGCCGCCGGTGCGGATCCGGTCGATCAGCTCAACCCCGCGGGTCGATCCGATCCGGCAGGGGGTGCATTTTCCGCAGCTTTCCGCCGCGCAGAACTGGAAGGCGAAGCGGGCCATTGCGCCCATGTCCGCACTTTCGTCAAACACCGTGACCCCGCCGTGGCCGATCAGTGCGTCGGCAGCCGTGTAGGCTTCATAGTCGAACGGCAGGTGGAACTGGCTGGGAGGAATGTAGGCCCCCAGCGGACCGCCAACTTGCACTGCCTTGACCGGACGGCCCGATGCGGTGCCTCCGCCAATCTCATTGATCAACCTGTCGAGGTTGATCCCGAAGGCCGTCTCATAGAGCCCGCCGTGCTTGATGTTGCCAGCGAGCTGGATCGGCATGGTGCCCTTGGAGCGATCGATCCCCAGCTGCGCGTAAAGGCCTGATCCGCCCTCGGCCATGATGTGCGGGATCGCGGCGAGGGTCAGTACGTTGTTGACCACTGTCGGCTTGCCGAACAGGCCTTCGAGTGCGGGGAGCGGCGGCTTGGCGCGCACTTCGCCGCGCTTGCCTTCGAGGCTGTTCAGCAGAGAGGTTTCCTCACCGCAGACATAGGCGCCGGCGCCGACGCGCACTTCCAGCTGGAATGGCGCGATGTGCTGGTGGGCGAGCGCAATCGCCGCTTCCAGTTTGGCGATGGCGTGCGGGTATTCGCTGCGGACGTAAATATAGCCCTGGCCGGCACCGACCGCGTGGGCGGCGATGGCCATGCCCTCGATCAGCTGGAACGGATCGCCTTCCATCAGCATCCGGTCGGCAAAAGTGCCGCTGTCGCCTTCGTCGGCGTTGCAGACCACGTATTTCTCGTCGCCAGCGGCTTCCATCACCGTGCGCCACTTGATCCCGGCAGGGAAACCCGCACCGCCGCGGCCGCGCAGCCCGCTTTCGATCACTTCGGCGACGACATCGGCGCGGTCCATCGCGCGCGAGCGGGTGAGGGCGGTCCAGCCGCCGCTGGCCTGATAGTCCTCAAGGCTGAGCGGACGGGTTTTGCCGGCGCGGGCGAAGGTCAGGCGCTGCTGGCCCTTGATGAAGGGATGCTCGGTAATCAGGCCAATCGCCTTGGTGCTGGTTCCATCGAGAATTGCAGCGACATCTTCAGGCCTGGCCGGGCCAAAGCCCATGCCATCGATCTCGACCAGCGGCTCGAGCCATTGCATGCCCCAGGAGGACACGCGTTCGACCGTGCAGCCGGCCTTCTCGAACGCGGCGACCAGTTCTTCGGCACCCAGCGCAGCAGCCAGCGCGTCATCGGAAATGCGGACCGTACTCATGCCGTTCTCACCAGTTTGACCAGCTCGGCCTCGTCGAGCCCGGCGTAAAGCTTGCCGTGGATCCGGGCGCTTGGTCCCATCGAGCAGAGCCCCAGGCAGTAAACTTCCTTGAGGTTGACCCGCTCTCCCGCCGCGGCTTCGGCTGCTGGGACCAGCGCCTCGACGCCGCGGGCCTTGCAGGCTTCGGCGCGGCACAGTTCGACCACCGGGCGCGGATCGTGGGCCGGGGTGAAATCGTGGTAGAAGCTGACCATGCCGTGCACTTCGGCGCGGCTGAGGTTCAGCGCTTCGGCAATGGCTCGCTCAGCCTGGGCGTCGATGCAGCCAAAGGCATGTTGGACGTCATGCAGCATCGGCAGCAAGGCGCCTTTGCGGTCCTTGTGCCGGGCGATGATCGCGTCGAGTTCGCTTGTCTCCATGGTACCAACTGCCCCGGTTGGCCAGCCCTGGTCAAATCGAATGATTTGAAGGATGATAGAATTTTTCTATCATATCGTCGGGATCGAATTGCTGCGCTGCGGTCAGCCCGGCTCGGGCCATCGAGCCTAGCGGATCACGGTTGACCACCACCAGCCCCAGGCGGCGAACCGGAACTTCGGGTTCGATCGGCACGAACCGGCACCAATCGACCCCTTCGAACAGCCCGGCGTAGGCATCGGGCACGATCGATGCAAAGTGGCCCGAACGAACCAGCGAGAACAGCGAGATGTAGTTGTCAGCGATCGATTTCGGGCTGACCGAGAGGCCGTGGTGGGCGAACTGCGCGTCGAGAATCCGGCGATATTGCATGCCCTGATGCAGCAGACACAGCGGCAAGCTGGCGACCTCATCCCAGCCAATCGCGGGCCTGTCGTCAAATCCGGTGCCCGCCCGCGCGATCAGCCGGTATTGCTCGTTGTGGAGCGGGGCGACCAGCATGTTGGTGGGCGGTTCGTGATCGAGGTAGGTCAGGCCAGCATCAACCTCGTTGGCGTGCAGGGCATGCTCGATTTCACGCGAGGTTCCGGCAGTAATAGCCAGCGTGAGGCCCGGAAAAGCGCGAATGAGTGCCTCGCCAAAAGGCCCGACCAAAGGCTGGGCCGAAGGGATCACGAACAGCCGGAACTCGCCCGACAGGGCCGCCGCATCGCTTGCTGCCGCCTGACTCAACCCGCGCACCGCGCCCAAGGCCTGTTCGGCCCAGGGCAGAATTGCGAGGCCCTGTTCGGTCAGGCCGATGAACCGCCGGTCACGCTCGACCAGGCGCTTACCCAGCTCGTGCTCCAGCGCGGCCAGGCCCGCCGAAAGCGTCGGCTGCGAAACCCCGCATTCGCTGGCGGCCAGCGCGAAATGACGCGTCCGGGCCAGCGCGACAAAATAGCGCAAGTGCTGAAGCTGCATGACCGATCCCCGCCTGAGAGGATTTGTCTATCACATGCGGCTCAACAAGCGAAGCGCGATCAGCAGGCCACCACGTTGACCGCCAGCCCGCCGAGCGAGGTTTCCTTGTACTTGTCGCGCATATCGAGCCCGGTCTGGCGCATCGTCTCGATCACTTTGTCGAGACTGACCATGTGGGTGCCATCGCCCATCATGGCGAGCCGAGCGGCATCGATCGCCTTGACCGCGCCCATCGCATTGCGCTCGATACAGGGGATCTGGACCAGCCCGCCAACCGGATCGCAGGTCAGCCCCAGGTTGTGCTCCATGCCGATCTCGGCAGCATTTTCGACCTGGGCGTTGGTCCCGCCCATTACTGCCGCCAGCCCCGCCGCGGCCATCGAGCAGGCCACCCCGACTTCGCCCTGGCAGCCCACTTCGGCGCCCGAAATCGAGGCGTTCTTCTTGTAGAGCGCACCGATCGCCGCCGCGGTCAGCAGGAAAGTCCGCCGGGTTTCGGCGGTACCGCGATAGCAGCGGTCGTGGAAGCGCATCACCGCCGGGATGATCCCCGCCGCGCCGTTGGTGGGGGCGGTAACGACGCGCCCGCAAGCGGCGTTCTCCTCGTTGACGGCCATCGCCCACAGGTTGATCCAGTCGAGGATCGCCAACGGATCGCCCAGGTTCGCGCCCTGGTTGGCGGCCAATTCGGCTGCGAGCGTGGGCGCACGGCGGCGAACATTGAGCCCGCCGGGCAGCACCCCGTGCTCGCGGCAACCGCGGTCGATGGAATCCGACATGGCCTGGGCAATGGCGTCGATCCCGGCGAGCACTTCGGCCTCGGGCCGGCGCGCGCATTCGTTGGCGAACTCAAGCTCGGCAAAGCTCAAGCCGGTCTTTTCGCCCAGTTCGAGCAGATCGGTGCCCGAGGAGAAGTCGTTGGGCAGGCTGGCATGCTCGGGCGCGGCGCGGCTGTTGCTGCCGGCCTCATCCTCATCGACCACGAACCCGCCGCCGATCGAATAGTACATCCGCCGGGCCAGGATATCACCTTCCCCATCGAGCGCGGTGATCGCCATGGCATTGGTGTGGAACGGCTGTTTTTCGCGCCCGCGAAAGGCCAGATCGGTCTCAGGATCGAAGCCTGCTTCATGGGTTCCAGCCAGCATGACCACATGGCTCTCGCGGACCCGGGCAAGGATCGCGGGGACATCTTCGATGCTTACGGTGGCCGGCAAGAGGCCGCACAGGCCCAGGATCACCGCACTATCGGTGGCATGACCCTTGCCGGTCAGCGCCAACGATCCGTAAAGATCGACGCGGACCCGCCGGGTACGCTCCAGCAGGCCGCAGTCAGCCAGCCACTCGCCAAATCGCCGCGCGGCGACCATCGGGCCCACCGTGTGCGAGCTCGACGGGCCGATCCCGACCTTGAACAATTCGAACAGGCTGATGCTCATGCGCGCGCCGGAAGCAGGACGACCTGCGGTTCGTGACCATGCGCGGCGAGGAACTTCACAAGGTCGCTGCCTGCAAGGCCCAGCGTCGCGGTGTTGCGCAGCGGGTGGACGTTGACGATCTCTGCTTCGGCCAGGCGCTGGTCGATCACCACTTTCACCGCGCCCGCCTGGTCGTTGAACAGTGCCAGCGGAGTGACCGATCCGGGCAGGATACCCAGCAGCCCCTCCATCGCCTCGGCCTTGCCGAAGCTGACTTTCTTGCAGCCGATCGCTTCGGGAAGGGCCTTGAGGTCGATCGATGCATCGTGCGGAGCGCTGACCACCCAATGCTGCCCCCCGGCATCCTTGAGGAACAGGTTCTTGGTGTGGGCCCCGGCAATCTCTTCATGCAGCCGCGCGCTGGCCTCTACCGTGAACACGGCTTCGTGTTCCTGGAATGTCCAGGAAATCCCCATCGAATCAAGGGCTGCAAGCAATTGGGTTTCAGCGTTCATGACAGGTTCGGTGCGCTAGCGTGTTCGCGGCCAAGCCGCAACCGCGTCGAGTTTCGCGGCCTAGGGTGAGGCCGGTTGACGGTCCAGCAAGAGGCGTCAACATAAGCAGGATTGATCCTGAGCTGCAAATGCCCTGATCGCATGCGGAATTAGATTTTGCAGCTATCCAAAAAAGGCATTTTACCGGTCTGGAAAAATTCCTCAGTTGTTTGCGTGGGGGGGTAGGGTCAGCCTGCCATCCAGATAGTTGCATCAGGTCTGACCTATGGTAGGTCCGTAAAGGGCCGCTTGCCGTTCAGGCAGAAACAGGGAGGGTTACGTGAAGGGATCACTTAAACTGTCGAGCGCGCTGATTGCGCTTTCGATGTTCGGCGCTGGCAGCGGAACTGCTTTTGCCCAGGATGCCGAAACCAAAGCTGATGATGGCCGGGTCGACGATATCGTCGTTACCGCCACCCGCCGTGACCAGTCGCAGCAGGAAGTCCCGCTCACTCTGCAGGCGTTCAGCACCGAAACGCTGAGCAAGCTCAATGTGACCTCGATCGAAGGCCTGCTCAAGTACACGCCGAACGTCACTTTCTCGAACAACGGTCCGGGCCAGGGCGCGATCTTCCTGCGCGGCCTTTCGGCGGGCTTCGCGGGCCAGCAGTCTTCGGCGACGATCGGCGGCTTCCCCAACGTGGCTCTCTATCTCGATGACCAGTCGATGCAGTTCCCGGCACGTAATGCCGACGTCTATGTCGCTGACATGGAGCGCGTCGAAGTGCTCGAAGGTCCGCAAGGCACGCTGTTCGGCGGCGGCGCGCAGGCCGGTGTGGTGCGCTACATCACCAACAAGCCCAAGCTCAGCAAGTTCGAAGGCCGCATCCAGGGCAGCTTCGGTGGCACTGTCGGCGGCACGACCAACGGTTCGTTCAACGCGATGGTCAACGTGCCGATTATCGAAGGCAAGGTGGCGGTTCGCGTGGTGGCCTATGCCGACCACCGCGGCGGCTACATCGACAACAAGCTTTCGACCTTCACGCGCCGGCCGACCGACCTCGGTTCATACTACCTGGCATTCGGCGGCAACGGCAATCAGCTGACCCCGGCGCAGCAGAGCCGTGAGGGCAACTATGACAACGCCGGTCTCGTCGAAGACAACTTCAACCCGGTTGACTACACCGGTGCCCGTGTCGCGCTGGCCTGGGAAATTTCGCCGGACTGGGACGTGCTGGTCACGCAGGCCTATCAGAAGCTGGAATCGAGGGGTACCTTCGCCGTCCAGACCTACACTTACGACTATGCGCCGCTGACCGGCCTTTCCTCGACGCTGTTCTCGCCGCAGTACAACAAGGACGATTACTGGAACACCGCCTGGACGCTGAACGGCAAACTCGGCGACTTCAGCCTGGTTTACACGGGAGCCTACCTCACCCGTAATATCAATCAGCAGGGTGACTACACCAACTACGCCCGCGCAACCTACGGCATCTTCTATCAGTGCACCGGCGGCGCGAACTACTACTGGAATGTTGGCCAGGCACCCTATTGCTATGAGCCTACCAGCCGCTGGAATGACAAAGTCCGCAACACGCACGAAAGTCATGAATTCCGGATATCGTCGCCTGACACCGGACGGATCCGTGCGATCGTCGGTGGCTACTACGAGAATTTCCTGATTCAGGACAACATGGACTGGTCCTACACGACCATTCCGAACTGCGACACCAGCCTGACGGCATTGCAGATCCAGGCGGCTGGCACGGTCTGCCTTGGTCGCGTGGGACCGAACCCGGCCGCGACACTCAACCTTGCAGGCCCGCGCGCTGCTGGCGTTTCGTTCGGTCAGGACATCAATCGCGGGTACAAGCAGTATGCCGCGTTCGGTTCGGTTGACTTCGACCTGACTGACACGATCACGATCACAGCGGGCACGCGCTACTACTACTACGACAACTTCCAGAAGGGTTCGGTCTACTCCTCGTTCAGCGCAAGTTGCTATCAGGTGCCCTCCTGCTTGACGGGTTCGAACCTTGATGCGCTTGGCCTCAAATCGACCTACAAGGGCTTCCGCAGCAAGGGCACGATCACCTGGAAGCCGAAAGATGGCACGATGCTGTACTTCACTTACAGCGAAGGCTTCCGTCCGGGTGCGTTCAACCGTGGTCCCTCGGCGCGCGTGCAGGATCCTGATCTCCCTTGGCTTACTGCCACAGGCCAAGGCAGCGTGACGAACACCGGCAATGGCCGCAACTTCCAGTTGCTGGTTCCCGCCAACTATGCGCCGGACAACCTCATCAACTGGGAAGCCGGTGTGAAGACCGATCTGTTTGATCGGAAGATGACCTTCAACCTCTCTGCCTACGTGATGAACTGGAAGAACATCCAGATCGGGTTCTTCAATCCGGCGGCAGGCTTCGGCAACACCGCGTTTGCGACCAACGGCCCGACCTACAATATCAAGGGCGTTCAAGCGCAGATCTTCGCCCGGCCTTCCGATGGTCTGACGATCAACGCTTCGGCCACCTATAACGAGAGCAAGCAGTCCAACGCGCCTTGCTTCATCGTCAACAACCCGACCGCGTCGAACTTCGGCAACTGCCTTGTCGAGCGGTACAACTCCAGCAACCCGGCCAGTCCGTTGCCAGTGCAGAGCCCCTTCGGGAATGTCGGCAGCATCACGCCGTTCAGCCCCAAGTTCCAGGGCAACATGCGCTTCCGTTACGAATGGACAAGTGGCGGCATGGACTGGTTCGTCGGAGCCGGTGCGAACTATATCAGCTCGCAGTTCAACCAGCCCGCGACCTATCCTTCAGGTGACGTTCCGGGCAACGGCAACGTGCTGGGTCCGAACGGGATCATCGTTCCGGCCACCACTGTGCTGCGCTACAAGATGCCGGGCTATGCGCTTGCCGACATGCAAATCGGCTTCAGCCGTGACAACTGGACGGTGACGATCTTCGGGGACAACCTGTTCAACAGCCAGGCCTCGACGTTCACCAACTCGTCGCAGTACATCAAGACTTCGACGGTGGTCCGGCCGCTGACCTACGGCATCAAGATCGCCGGCAAGATGTGATCTGATGGAGTTGAAGGGAAGGGGTGGCGCGCAAACGCCACCCCTTGCCTTTTATGGACCAATGCCTTTCATAGGCTTGGCTGATGCACAGGTTTGAACGAATCGGGGCGATAGCCGTCGGGAAGGTGCGGTAATGGCCACGAAGATCGACCCGAAAGTCCAAATCAAGACCCCTGGCTCTTTGTCTGGCGCAGAGCTTGAATCGGAGCTCAAGGCGCTCCACATTCTGCAGGCCAATGGTGACTACCCAGGTGCTGCGGCGGGTGCAAAGCGGCTGCTTGCTACTGATCCGGCCAATCGCGATCTTCTTCTGATCGAAGCGCATTCGCTGCGCATGATGCAACACACCGATGCTGCGCTCGAAGCGCTAGCTCGGTTTGCAATCCATCACCCCAATTTCAGCCAGATGTTCCTGGAACGGGGGCTGTGCCATGTCGCACGGCGCGATGCCCCGGCGGCGATCGCAGATCTGCGCATGGCCGTGACGATCAACCCGGCGCTGATGATGGGTTGGCACATGCTCGATGGGCTCTACAAGATGACCGGCGACCGGCGCAGTGCCGAACTTGCCGGGCGCCATTCCGCTCACCTCAGCAGCCTGCCTCCCCCTATCGTCCACGCCAAGGTGCTCTACGGCGATGGTGAGGTGGATGCGGCCGAAACGCTGATCCGTCGCTTCTTGCTCGAAGCCGGCAATCATCCCGAAGCGATGCGTGTGCTCGCCCAGATCGGCCATCTTCGCAACGTTCTCGATGATGCCGAAACGCTGTATGAAGGCCTGCTGGCGATGGTCCCGAACCATGACGAAGCGCGCCATGAGTACGTCCAGGTCCTGATCGCGCGGCACAAGTTCCCGCAGGCCGGAGAGGCGCTGGCACCGCTGCTTCAGCGCGAGCCGCACAACCACGCCCACCGCATTCAGGCTGCGACGATCAAGGTCGGGCTTGGCGATTTTGCCAGCGTGATCCCCGAATACCGCGCGATGATTGCGGAGATTGACGGCGACACTTTGGAAGCACGAATCCGCCGGGCCGATCTCAATCTCTGGTTAGGCCATGCACTCAAGACCGAAGGGCTGACGGAAGAAGCGATTGACGCCTATATGGCCGCGACCGCTGACCGGCCCGATTTCGGCGATGCCTGGTGGAGTCTTGCCAACCTCAAGACCTACCGGTTCCCCCCGGCTTCGATCGCCGTGATGCAGGAGCAACTGGAGGCCGAGGCCACAGCCGAGTTTGACCGAATTCACATCGCCTTCGCGCTGGGCAAAGGTCTTGAGGACGCGAGTGACTACGCAGCGTCATGGGCGGCATACGCGCAGGGCAATGCCATGCACCGCGCCGCTAACGGCTATACTCCCGAAGTTTTTGAGACCAACACGCGCGAGCAGAAACGGGTCTGCACCAAGGCATTCTTTGAAGAACGTTCAGGCTGGGGGCTTGATGACCCGGCACCGATCTTCGTGCTTGGCCTGCCGCGCTCAGGATCGACGCTGATTGAGCAAATTCTGGCATCGCACAGTCTGGTCGAAGGCACACAGGAGCTGCCCGATATCCAGCGGATCGTGCATGAGTTGCAGGGGCGCGAACTCGATTTCGACAATCCGCGCTATCCCGGTGTGCTGACGGAGCTGGATGCAGCCGCGATCCGCCGCTTCGGCGAGCAATATATCGCCGATACCAGCCCCAACCGGATCCTGGGTCGGCCCCATTTCATCGACAAGATGCCCAACAATTTCAGGCACATCGGCCTGATCCACTTGATCCTGCCGAATGCGCGGATCATCGATGCACGGCGCGGTGCAATGTCCTGCTGCTTCAGCAACTTCAAGCAGCTGTTCGCGCAAGGGCAGGAGTTCACTTACGGGATCGAGGACATCGCCCGTTATTATCGGACCTATATCGAGCTGATGGACCATTGGGAGGCGGTGCTGCCGGGGCGCGTGCTGCGGGTGCAGCATGAGGATGTGGTCGAGGATCTGGAAGGCAGCGTCCGGCGCATACTGGACCATTGCGGCCTGCCGTTCGAGGCGGCCTGCGTGGATTTCCACAAGACCAAGCGCAGCGTGCGGACGCCTAGCTCTGAGCAGGTACGCCAACCGATCTTCCGCGACGGGCTCGATCAATGGAAGAATTTTTCCGAGTTCCTGGACCCGCTGCGCGCAGCGCTGGGGCCGGAGCTGGTGAACACTTGAAGGGGATGGGATGATGCAGGCAGCTACACCGCTAACCGCTGACGACAAGTCATCGGTCTACGAACGCTGGTACGTCCTGTTCATCATGATGCTGGTCTATACGATCAGCATTGCCGACCGTTACGTGTTCTCGCAGGTGCAGGACCAGATCAAGGCTGAGCTGCAGCTGACCGATTTCGGGATCGGGCTGGTCGGCGGGGTCTCGCTGGGGCTGTTCTATGTGACGATGGGCATTCCCCTGTCGTGGCTGGCGGACCGGAAGAACCGCCGGAACCTGCTCGCATTCTCGATTACCGTATGGTCGGTGGCGACTGCCTTGTGCGGGCTGTCAAAGACGTTCTGGCAGCTGCTGCTCGCGCGGATCGGCGTAGGCATTGGCGAGGCCGGCGGAACCCCGCCGTGCAATTCGATCGTGGCCGACTATTTCCCGGCCGCGCGCCGTCCGATGGCCATGACCATCTTTGCGCTGGGCGCACCGATCGGCGCCTGGCTGGGGGCCGACATGGCCGGTGCAATCAGCCATGCCTATGGCTGGCACATGGCCTTCATCGTGCTCGGCGTGCCGGGCGTCGTGCTGGCAGCGATCATCATGCTGACCATCAAGGAGCCTGAGCGCGGCCGGCTCGACGCGGTTTCGACCAAGGACACGCCGACCCTGATGGAAACGCTGCGGTTCCTGCGCACTCAGAAGGCGGCCATGCACGGCATGATGGGCGGCGGTCTTTCAGCCTTCTGGGGCTGGGGACTGATGTGGTTTACTGCGCCATTCCTGCAGCGCAATTTTCAGCTGAACGAGGCCCAGGCAGGTGCGATTACCGGGCCGATCCACTTGTGGATGGGCATCGGGGCTTCGCTGCTGACCGCCTGGGTGCTGACCAAGCCCAGCTTCGCCAGTCCCAAGCGGGTTACCGGATTGCTGGCTGTTGTCACGGCGCTGGCGACGATCCCCTCGTTCATCGCTTATTATACCGACTCGCTGTCGGTCGCGACGCTGATGCTGTGGATCTTCATTCCGGCGATCTACTTCTACATCGGCCCGGCCTTCGCGCTGATCCAGAACCTGGCCCCGCCGACCATGCGGGCGATGTTCATTGCGATCACGCTGTTGTTCGCCAACGTATTGAACCTGGTGGTTATTCCGCCCTTTATCGGCTTCCTCAGCGACAGCTTCGCTGGCCCTGGCGGAGCCGATGGTGCTTCGCTGCGGATGGCGCTGTTGATCCTTGCCCCGACCGGCTTCTGGGCGGCCTATCACTATTGGGCAGCCGGAAAGACCATCGTGGAAGATCAGAAGCGCGCGGTTGGCTATGTCTGACCTTTTGCAGTCTTATGTCGCCGGGCAGTGGGTGCTGCCCGGCGACAATGGCGTGCACGAGGCGATAAACCCCGCCACGGAGGAAGTCTGCGCGCGGGTTGCGTTATGCGGCGCTGAGGAAGCCAATGCGGCGGTGCTGGCCGCCCGTTCGGCCTTCGATGCCTGGAGCACGACCCCGCTCGATGTGCGACTGGCGCTGGTTGAAAAGCTGATCGCGGTGTTTGAGCGCCGCTATGACGAAATGGTGCATGCGATCACCACCGAGATGGGGGCACCGCATGACCTGTCGCACAATTCGCAGGCTGAATGCGGCCCCGGGCACCTCAAGGAAACCGTCCGTGCGGCGCGTGCGTTCGAATGGGAGCGGCCGATCGGTTCTGGAGCGCTGCTGGTCCACGAGGCGGTTGGGGTCTGCGTGCTGATCACGCCGTGGAACTGGCCGATGAACCAGCTCGCGGCCAAGATCGCGCCGGCGCTGGTCGCGGGCTGCACCATGGTGGTGAAACCCAGCGAGGTCGCTCCGCTCTCCGCGCAGCTGTTTACCGAATTCGTCGATGAAGCGGGCTTCCCGGCGGGGGTGTTCAACCTGGTTCACGGCACCGGGGCGAGCGTAGGCCCGACGCTGACCACGCATGGCGAAGTGGACATGATCTCGTTCACCGGATCGACCGCGGCCGGGATCGTTGTGAGCAAGGCAGCGGCCGATACGGTCAAACGGGTGGCGCTGGAACTCGGCGGCAAATCGCCCAACCTGGTGTTCGACGACGCCGGATTGGAAGCTGCAGTCACGCGCGGGGTGCGGCACTGCTTCAACAACACCGGCCAATCGTGCAACGCGCCGACGCGGATGCTGGTTGAGGCCAGCGCCTATGACCGCGCGGTGGACTATGCCCGCCAAGCCGCCGCCACAGTCCAGCTGGGCGATCCGGCGCTACCGGGTTCGCACCTCGGCCCGGTGGTCAGCAAGGCCCAGTTCGACAAGATCCAGCGCCTGATCCAGACCGGGATCGACGAAGGGGCCGAGCTGGTCTGCGGCGGGACCGGGCGGGCCGATGGCTTCAACCGTGGCTACTACGTGCGCCCGACGATCTTCGCGAATGTCACCAACCAGATGACCATTGCCCGCGAAGAGATTTTCGGCCCGGTGCTGGCAATGATCCCCTTTGCGGATGAAGCCGAAGCGGTGCAGATCGCGAACGACACACCCTATGGCCTGGCCGCCTATGTCCAGAGCCAGGACGCGACCCGCGCCAAACGCGTGGCACGGCAGATCCGTGCGGGTAGTGTCTACCTCAACGGGGCGGGGCAGGACTATTGCTCGCCCTTCGGCGGGTTCAAGCAATCGGGCAACGGGCGTGAATGGGGCGTTTGGGGCCTCCACGACTTCCTTGAGCTCAAAGTCATCAACGGGTGGGCATCATGAAGCTGACCGGCATCGAGACCTTCGTGGTCGGCAATCCCCCGCCGCATTTCGGCGGGCGCTATTTCGTCTTCGTCAAGCTGACGACCGACAATGGCTCGACCGGGATCGGCGAGGCCTACTGCGTGCCGTTTTCTCCGCATCTGGTGGCCCAGCTTTGCGAAGACATGTTCGCGCGTTACCTCGAACATTGTGATCCGCACGATATCGAGGCCATGTGGCGGCGGGTCTATTCGGCCGGATTCACCCAGCACCCTGACCTGACGGTGATGGGCGTGCTTTCCGCGCTGGAGATGGCCTGCTGGGACATCGTCGGCAAGGAAGCGGGGCAGCCGGTTTACAAGCTGCTGGGCGGGCAAGTGCACGAAAAGCTGCGCAGCTACACCTACATCTATCCGCGTCCGGGCGACAGAAGCGACGTCTATCACGATCCCGACCTCGCGGCCGAACGCGCACAGCTCTACCTCGACATGGGCTTCACCGCGCTCAAGTTCGATCCGGCCGGACCCTATTCGGCTTTCGACGGGCGGCAGCTCAGCCTTGAGGCACTCGACCTGTCCGAACGGTTCTGCAAGGCCTTGCGCGAAGCGGTCGGCAACAAGGCCGACCTGCTGTTCGGCACCCACGGCCAGATGACCGCAGCCGGCGCTATCCGCCTTGCCAAGCGGCTAGAGAAATACGATCCGCTGTGGCTGGAAGAACCCATTCCGCCCGACGCGCCCGAGGAAATGGCCAAGGTCGCCCGCGCCACCTCGATCCCGATCGCGACGGGTGAGCGGCTTGCCACCAAGTACGATTTCGCGCGCCTGCTCGATTGCGGCGCGGCGGCGATTCTGCAGATGAACCTGGGGCGGGTCGGCGGACTGCTCGAAGCCAAGAAGATCGCCGGAATGGCCGAAGTGCGCCACGTCCAGATCGCCCCGCACCTCTATTGCGGGCCGGTAGTTGGCGCGGCCAACGTGCAGCTCGCAACCTGCTCGCCCAACTTCCTGATCCTTGAAAGCATCGAGGACTGGGGCGGTTTCCACAGCCAGATCCTCAAGACCCCGATGCACTTCGAGCAAGGCCACGTGATCCCGCCGACGGCGCCGGGGCTGGGGGTGGAACTGAACGAAGAGGTTGCGCGGGCGCATCCCTACACAGGTGACATGCTGCACCTGGACATGACCCAGCATCCCGTCAGCCAATGAGCGGCGAGTACGACTATATCGTGGTCGGCGCGGGCACTGCCGGCTGTGTGGTGGCAAGCCGCCTGGCCGAGCAGCCAGGCACGCGGGTGCTGCTGCTGGAAGCCGGCGGCAGCGACATGCGGCTGATGATCCAGCTGCCGATCGGTTATGGCCGGACGTTTTTCGATTCCAGCGTCAACTGGATGTATGATACCGATCCGGTGCCGGGGCTGGGCGGGCGCAGCAGCTATTGGCCGCGCGGCAAAGTGGTCGGCGGATCGGGTTCGATCAACGCGATGGTCCACGTCCGCGGCTTCGCCCACGATTTCGACGACTGGCGGGATGCGGGCAATCCCGGCTGGGGCTGGGACGATGTCTTGCCGATGTTCATCCGGGCCGAGGATAGTGACATTGTCGAGCCGGGCTGGCGCGGGCAGGGCGGGCCGCAGCACGTTACGGACATTTCCGACAAGGTCCACCCGCTGTGCCACCGCTTCATTGCAGCCGGGCAATCGCTGGGCTTGCCCGCCAGCCCCGATTTCAACGGCAGCAAGGGTGAAGGGCTGGGGATCTTCCAGATCACCACTCGTGACGGCCGCCGCGCCTCGACCGCCAACGAGTATCTGCGCCCGGCAATCCGGCGCGGCGGGATCGATTTGCAGACCCATGCCCAGGCGACCCGCGTGCTGTTTGAAGGCAAGCGTGCGGTCGGCATCGAATATCGCCAGCATGGCCGGACCAAGACCGCCAAGGCCCGCGCCGAAGTGGTGCTATGCGGCGGATCGATAGCCTCGCCGCAGCTATTGCAGCTGTCCGGCATAGGCGACGGCGCGCATCTGAGCGGACTGGGGATCGATCCGTTGCACCAGCTAGCCGGCGTCGGGGCGAACATGCAGGATCACCTGGCGGTCAGCTATTTCTACGGCAGCTCTGTGCCAACGCTCAATGACGAGCTTGGCCCCTTGTTGGGCAAGGCCAGGGCCGCGCTCAACTACGCCTGGAACCGCGGCGGGCCTTTGTCGATGAGCGTCAACCAGGCGGGCGGCTTCGTGCGCGGAACGCCGGATGCCAGGCGGGTCAACTTGCAGCTCTATTTCTCGCCGGTCAGCTATACCAAGACCCCGCTGAGCGAGCGGCGTCTGGCCAATCCCGATCCGTTTTCGGCCTTCCTGCTCTCGTTCAATGCTTGCCGCCCGACCAGCCGGGGCTGGCTGAAAATTCGAAGCAAGGACGCGGCGGTTCAGCCGCAGATCCAGCCCAACTACCTCGATACCGAGCACGACATTGCCGAGGCCCGGCAAGGGATCGAAATGCTGAACCGGATCGCTGTGGCCGCGCCGCTGGTCGATATCACCACCGGTCGCCTGGTGCCGGGGCCAGAAGTCACCAGCACAGATGACTGGATCGAAGATTTCCGCCAGCGCGCCGATACGGTCTATCACCCCAGCAGCACCTGCATGATGGGGCCAGACCCGGCGCGGGCGGTGGTTGATCACCGCCTCAGGGTTCACGGACTGGAAGGTCTGCGGGTGGCCGACAGTTCGATTTTCCCTACGGTTACCTCGGGCAATACCAATGCGCCAACGGTGATGGTGGGGGAAAAGGCCGCGCAGATGCTGGGCGAAGACGCCGCCTAGGCGAAATTCACAGATAAGAAAAATTTACCAGTCAAGCCCAGTGTGCTAGTCGGCGCGAACGAGCGCAACGACTCGACAATTGGGATAATGATGGCTGGCAAGATCGACCTACGGAGGCTCCCTCCGCTAAAGGCACTGCGCGGGTTTGAGGCGGCGACGCGCCACCAGTCGATCCGCGATGCCGCTGAGGAGCTGTGCCTGACCCACCCGGCGGTCAGCCATCAGGTCCAGCTGATCGAGGAGGCGCTGGGCGTGCCGCTGTTCGTGCAGCAAGGCCGCCACATCGTTTCGACCGAGGAAGGGCGGGTGCTCTACCCGTACGTGCGCAGCGCATTTGAATCGCTGCTCGAAGGCGTGGAAGCGGCGCAGCGCAACGCGCTCGACAAGCCGCTGCGCGTCCAGACCTATATCACCGCCTCGATCCGCTGGCTGGCCAAGCGCGTGCCGCAGTTTCTGGCCGAACATCCCGAAGTCAAGCTGACGCTATCGACCAGCGGGACCGATTGGGAATTCGACGACAAGCACGCCGATGTTGGTCTGGTCTATTGCGAGAGCCCGCCCGATCCGGCGAAGTTCCACTGGGTGCCGCTGTTCGACTATGCGCTGTTCCCGGTGTGCAGCCCTTCATTCCAAGCGGAGCATGGCGAGGCTGTCGATGCCAGGGGGCTGATGGATCTGCCCCTGGTGGCGATCTATACCGAGCAGCAGAACTGGGAAGGCTGGTTCCGCTCGGCCGGGGTCGCCTACGATCCGCACGTCCCCTACATCCTGGTCGATACCTGCGCCGTGGCGATTGAGATGGCGATCGCCGGGCAGGGCGTCGCGCTGATCAACGGGCCGTTCGTGGACAAGGAACTTGCCGACGGGCGTCTGGTGACCCCGGTGGAGCACCGCGAGGTCTGCCCCGGCGGATGGGGCCTGGTCTGCCGCAAGGACCTGAAGGACAATGTCCGGGTGCGGACTTTTATTGATTGGGTTGAGGGGCATGCGGCGGCGATGGGTTAGGGCGTTTGGGCAAGCTTCGGACTGGTCCGTGATGGGAGTCTTCTTATCTTGCTGTCAGGTCCGAGCCACACTTGCTGCACGTTCTTGCGGGCCACGGGGTGCTAATCATAAAGCGGCGTATGAATACTGACCTGCCGCATTTGCGGCAGGCGATTAGTAAACTTCCGATACTGCCAACGATGAACCACGTGATGCCCAAGGGGATCACCAGAGCTATGAGGTTTTGGTTGTGCAGTCCTAAAGCCATGAACAGGAGTGGAATACCCCACATTATTATGGGCGTACCTATGGCGATAGCGATCGTGAACCGCTTTCCCATACTGTATGGACTGATATCGCTGAAAACACCCACAAAGAGAGAGTTAACTTACCAAGAGTCAGAATGCCAGCTCGTTTAACTTAACTTAAAGTCGAATTTCTGATCCATTGCCATTCCAACTAAAGCATCCATCAAGCCATCCGCACAGAATCGGTTCGTACTTCACGCGGAAATTTAGCTCAGGCTGATCCAGC
>JAGXTB010000084.1 GCA_018334165.1 Sphingomonadales bacterium
GCGACGATGGCGTGGAACCCCCACCCCAACCCCTCCCCAGCGGGGAGGGCCTAGCGATAGCCCGCTTGCACAGCGGCCCGTTTTGACTAAGGGGATGTGCACGAATGGGGCCCGCGCCCCGCCAACCGCATAGGGATCTACCCGCAGATGGCCCAAGCAGAAACCAAGCCAAAGAGCCGCCCGATATCGCCGCACCTGGGAATCTGGCGCTGGGGTCCGGCGATGTTCGTCTCGATCCTGCACCGCGTGACCGGCAATGGTCTGGCGCTGGTAGGGCTGGGAGTGCTGCTGTGGTGGCTCTATGCGCTGGCCGCCGGGCCGATCGCCTATGACACTTTCGCCGCGCACGCCGGGGCCTGGTATGGCAAGGTCGTGCTGGTCGGGCTGACCTGGGCCTTCTTCAACCACATGGCCTCGGGCCTGCGCCACTTCGTGCTCGATATCGGCGCCGGTTACGAGCTCAAGAACAATAACCTCTGGTCGGTCCTGACCCCGCTGCTGGCCTTGGCCGCGACCGTGGTGGTCTGGACCGTGATCGTGCTGAAGTAAGGGAACGACGATGGGTAACGGAACCTCGATCGGACGGGTACGCGGGCTTGGCTCGGCCAGGCACGGCGCGCAGCACTGGCTGGTCCAGCGCTATACCGCAATCGGCAATCTGCTGGCCGGGCTCTACCTGCTGTTCTCGCTGGTGGCGCTGGGCGACTATTCGCACAAGGCCCTGCACGCCTGGCTGCACCAGCCGCTGCCGGCCATGATGATCGGCCTGTTCGTGGTCAGCACCTTCTGGCACGCCCGCCTTGGACTGCAGGTCCTGGTCGAGGACTATGTCCACGAAGAGGGCAACAAGTTCGCGGCCATGGCGCTGCTCAACCTTCTCGCATTCGCCGGGGCGGCCTTTGGCCTGCTCTGTGTTGTCCGCATCGCGCTCGGAGCCTGAGCATGCCAGAATCTACCTCCGCCCCAGCTTACAAGATCATCGACCACACTTATGACACTGTCGTGGTCGGGGCCGGTGGCTCAGGCCTGCGCGCCACGATGGGCAGCGCCGAGGCGGGCCTCAAGACCGCCTGCATCACCAAGGTGTTCCCGACCCGCAGCCACACTGTCGCGGCGCAAGGCGGGATCGCGGCCAGCTTGCAGAACAACAGCCCCGATCACTGGACCTGGCACATGTTCGACACCGTCAAAGGGTCGGACTGGCTGGGCGATCAGGACGCGATCGAATACATGGTGCGCGAGGCGCCCGCCGCAGTCTACGAGCTGGAACACGCCGGTGTGCCGTTTTCGCGCAACCCGGACGGCACGATCTACCAGCGTCCGTTCGGCGGGCACATGCAGAACATGGGCGAGGGCCCGCCGGTCCAGCGGACCTGCGCCGCAGCTGACCGGACCGGCCATGCCATGCTCCACGCGCTCTACCAGCAGAGCCTGAAGTACGACGCCGACTTCTTCATCGAATACTTCGCGATCGACCTGATCATGGAAAATGGGCAGTGCCGCGGCGTGATCGCGATGTGCATGGAAGACGGATCGATCCACCGCTTCCGCAGCCATGCCGTGGTCCTGGCGACCGGCGGCTATGGCCGCTGTTACTTCACTGCCACCAGCGCCCACACCTGCACCGGCGATGGTGGGGGCATGGTGCTGCGCGCGGGGCTGCCGCTGCAGGACATGGAATTCGTCCAGTTTCACCCCACCGGGATCTATGGTGCAGGCGTGCTGATCACCGAAGGCGCGCGCGGCGAGGGTGGTTACCTGACCAACTCCGAAGGCGAGCGGTTCATGGAGCGTTATGCCCCTTCGGCCAAGGACTTGGCCTCGCGAGACGTCGTCAGCCGTTCGATGGCGCTGGAAATGCGCAAAGGGCGGGGCGTCGGCCCGAACAAGGACCACATCTACCTGCACCTCGATCACATCGCGCCCGAAGTGCTGGCCGAGCGCCTGCCCGGGATCACCGAAAGCGGCAAGATCTTCGCGGGCGTTGACCTCACCCGTCAACCGCTGCCGGTCTGCCCGACGGTGCACTACAATATGGGCGGTATCCCCACCAATTATCACGGCGAAGTGATGACCATCGGCAAGGACGGCAATCCCGAAACCGTGGTCCCCGGCCTGTTCGCGGTTGGCGAAGCGGCCTGCGTTTCAGTCCACGGTGCCAACCGCCTGGGCTCGAACAGTCTGATCGACCTGGTGGTCTTCGGCCGCGCCGCCGGGCACCGCCTGAAGGAACTGGTCAAGCCGCAGTCGGCCCATGCCGAACTGCCCAAGGACAGCGCCGACCTCGCGCTGACCCGGCTCGATCACTTCCGCAATGCCAAGGGCGGCTCACCCACCGCCGAAGTCCGCCTCGAAATGCAGCGCACCATGACCAAGGGCTGCGCAGTGTTCCGCGACGAGGCCCTGATGGCCGAAGGCAAGGCCGCACTCGCCAAGACCTATGAGCGGATGCAGGACCTCCACGTCACCGACCGCTCGCTGATCTGGAACAGCGATCTGATCGAGACGATGGAACTCGACAACCTGATCGCCCAGGCCTCTGTCACCATCCACGGCGCCCACAACCGCAAGGAATCGCGCGGCGCCCACGCCCACGAGGACTTCCCCGATCGGGATGACAAGAACTGGATGAAGCACACCGCGGCCTGGTTTGACGGCTGGGGCGGCAAGGGCGGTTCGGTGCGGTTGGACTATCGGCCGGTGCATGAATATACGCTCACGGACGATGTGGATTATATCAAGCCGAAGAAGCGGGTTTATTGACTTTAAAGAGGCTCCTAGCTGCTTTGACTGCCTGAGCCGCGTCAATCTACGCCTCACTTTAAACGATTTGTTGCCGATTGCCGAAGTAGTTAGACTCTACGCAATCAATCGGGAGAGTTTGGTGACGAGCTTTGGACGCAAAGGGGTGGTCGAATCGACCCTGCCTCTCCCAATGAACCGCAGCATGTCTGCTGCGGCGCAAGACGTTGTATCGCCTTCACTCCAGTACGACGTCACACTTCATCCCATGGCAATGCTGCTTGGAGTAATGGCCGGACTGGCCGGGGCGATGGTATGCTTCAAGGGACTTCAGGATCCGCGTGGCCTACTGATCAACCGGGTGATCGAATTGGACCCGGGCAGTGCCAACGTGTTTTGGGGCGCACTGATCGTTGCCAGCCTTGGCTTTGCCGTGTTGGCTGCCGTCCGGTTTGTTCAGTCGTTCGGGGAACGGGTCTTCATCACACTGGATAGCCATGCGATATCTGGACCAACTAGCGACTACGGGTTGCGCACCGCCCGTATCGAATATCGTTCGATTCAGAATGTAAGGGTGTTAGCGATGCGGGGGCAGGAATCGGTAGTGATTTCGGCGACCGATGGGCGGAAAATCAAGGTCGGCCAATGGCGGTTTCGCGTTTCCGCACAATGGATGGACTTCCAACGCGAACTTTGTTCGAGAGTCGGCGGGCGCTGAGGCTCAAGCCGCCCATTGATGGACTGCGGTGACTTCTCCAAGCGTCCCCGAGCTACGGTGAGAGCTACGGTGACACTTTACTTAACCCCCAAACCCCGTCACCCTGAACTCGCTTCAGGGTCCATTTCTCGACACCACCCGAAGCGCCGTTGGGCGGCAAGGCCGCGCGGTTTGGTTTGCCAAGGGGCGGTCGGGCTAAAGGCACGATAGACCCTGAAACGAGTTCAGGGTGACGCATTTGGGTGGGTTGTGAGGGATCGGGCTACGGGTTTGTGTCTCCGTTGGCCTCGCCGCCAGACGATTGCTCGATCAGCTCATCCAGATCGAAATCCTCATCGATTCCGCTGTCCAGCCCATCGTCGATCAGCGCGACAAATATCTGCTTCATCAGTTCGTCGGGTGCGTCGATTGGCAAGCCCTCGCCGGTGACCGGATGGTAGCGACCGTAGGCTATGTGGACGTAGCCTTCATCGTCCAGCCTTACGCCCGGGATCCGGTTGACGTGCGAACTGACATTGCTGTGCGGCGTTCTCCCATCCATTTCGCGACTTTAGCATCAATGCTGCAAGGCAGGGCGGCAATCAGCTCCGTTTCGGCTCAGTCTCACCCCTCGTCCTCCCACCGCTCCACCTTCAAATGCTGCCCCGGATCGCGCTGGACGTGGAGGATGCTGAGCACTTCGACGCTGTCTTTGCTGGCCAGGTAGTAGATGTGGTGCATTCCGCTGCGCTTGCGGCGCAGACCGGGGAGGATGTCGCCGTAGAGCGGGTGGCGCAGGGCAGTGGTTGCGAGGCTTTCGATCGCTTGCCGAAGCTCGCCCACATAGCGAAAGGCCTGTTCGTGTCCCCATTCGCCGACCGTGTAATCGGCGGCATCCTCGATGTCCTGCGCGGCGTCGGGCCGGACAATGACCTTACGCATCGGTTTGGGGACCGAACTTCCGTTCCATAAATGCGTCCCAGTCAAACTCCACCGCAGGCCCGCTATCCAGCGATTTCTGGATGATCGCCCGCAGCGCCTCAACCTTCGCATCCTCGGCCATATATTGCCGCATCGCCTCGCGCACCACTTCGCTGGTCGAGCCGAACTCGCCGCTTTCCACCTTGCGGCGG
>JAGXTB010000085.1 GCA_018334165.1 Sphingomonadales bacterium
ATCACCATGCCGACCGGGAAGTTCCACGGCGCGATCACCCCGACCACGCCCTTGGGCTGCCAGACCACTTCGGCCTTTGCGCCGAGCAGATTAAGCGGGAACATCGGTTTGCGCTTTTCGTTGCGACTCCAGGCCTCAAAATGCTTCTTCGAGTGCTTGAGCGCGCCAACCGAGGGCATGATATCGGTCATCAAGGTCTGTTCGGTGCTGCGGTGACCGAAATCGGCGCTGACCGCTTTGGCGAAAGCGTCCTTGTGGTCGATCAGCAAGGCAATCGCCCGGTCGATCCGATCGCGCCGGACCGAGAGCGGCTCGGGCATGGCGGCGGTAAAAGCGGCGCGCTGACGCCCCAGCACATCGTTCATGCGGGTCAGTTCGGCAGTCATTTCAGGTTCCCCGTTTCTATTTGCCACTCTTTTTCCGCAAGGCGACCGCGATAGCAAGCACGCAATTGCCTTTGTTGCGTTGCAGCATTAGACCATGGCGAGACTCATTGCTTCCTGAAAGGCACTTCCCATGGCCCAGCTCTCCGCCAACGACCCGATCGTCATCCTGTCCTATGCCCGCACCCCGATGGGCGGCATGCAAGGCGTGCTCAGCGATGCCAGCGCAACCGACCTTGGCGCGACCGCAATCAAGGCCGCGGTCGAGCGCGCCGGGGTGGACGGCGCGGATGTTGAGCGCGTCTACATGGGCTGCGTGCTGCCCGCTGGCCTCGGCCAGGCTCCGGCCCGTCAGGCCACGATCAAGGCCGGGCTGCCCAAGTCGGTCCAGGCAACCACGGTCAACAAGGTCTGCGGATCGGGCATGCAAACACTGATCATGGGTGCCGAGGCGCTGGCCGCCGGAACCATCGATCTGGTCGTCGCGGGCGGGATGGAAAGCATGACTAATGCCCCTTACCTGCTCAAGAAGCACCGCTCGGGCGCGCGGATCGGGCATGACACCGCCTATGACCACATGTTCCTCGACGGGCTGGAAGATGCCTATGAGCCGGGCCGGGCGATGGGCACTTTCGCGCAGGACACTGCCAATGCCTATCAGCTGACCCGTGAAGCACAGGACGCCTACTCCATAGAATCGCTGCGCCGGGCCCAGGCGGCGATTGCCGATGGGGCGTTCAAGGGCGAGATCGCGCCGGTCACCGTGGTCAGCCGCGCTGGCGAATCTGTAGTCGATACCGACGAAGCCCCCGGCAAGGGCCGCCCGGACAAGATCCCCTCGCTCAAGCCTGCTTTCGCCAAGGACGGCACGATCACCGCTGCCACCTCCAGCTCGATTTCGGACGGCGCTGCGGCACTGGTGCTGACCCGCAAGAGCGTGGCCGAGGCCAAGGGCCACAAGGCGGTCGCCCAGGTCGTCGCGGTCGCCGCCCACGCCCAGGAACCCAAGGACTTCACCGTCGCCCCGGTTGGCGCGATCAACAAAGTGCTGGCCAAGGCCGGCTGGTCGCTGGGCGATGTCGACCTGTTCGAAGTCAACGAAGCCTTCGCCTGCGTCGCGATGTTCGCGATGCACGACCTTGGCATCCCGCACGAGAAGATCAACGTCCACGGGGGGGCGACCGCGCTGGGCCACCCGATCGGCGCTTCGGGCGCGCGGATCGTCACCACGCTGATCGCCGCGCTGCAACGCCACGGCAAGACCAGGGGCGTCGCGTCCTTGTGCATCGGCGGCGGCGAGGCGACGGCGGTGGCGGTCGAACTGGTCTAGCACATGTCACCAAGCTGTAGTAGTCACGGGCTTCAGTTCAAACAGGAGAGGCAGCCCATGCAACGCACATCGTCTATCGCCGCAGCAGTGGTACTGTTCGCCGCCGTTTCCGGCTGCGGCAAGCAAGAGCCGGCCGCCGAAGTCACCCAAAGTGCCGCCGCACCGGTCGCCGCGACCACTTGGACCCCCGCGCTACCTGCTCCCGGTGCCTACGACGTGACATCGAGCGACGGCAAGCCCTTAGCCAAGGCCACGATTGGAGCCGACTACGCCTATTCGCGGGTTCCCACAAAGGGGCTGACCGAGGCAGGCGTCGTCAAACTCGCCGACGGCAAGGTGTGCTTCGATCCGTCCGGCAAGGACAAGCCAACGCATTGCTATACCGAAAGCGTGCGCGCAGCCGACGGCAGCTTCACCGCAACCGACGAAAAAGGCGTTGTGGTAACCGTCAGGCCAGTCGCCAAATAGGCGGTTTCCGGGGCAATTGGGGGAGCTTGCTGGGGCTCCCCTGCTCCCCGCAGTCTGCTCGCTTGGACATGGCCCTTGCGGCCGCCGGCATCGAACCGGCTGATGCTGTCGCCGCTCAGCTTCCAACCGGCGTGTCCGATGTGTACGATGCCGCAAGCAAGAAAGTCCTGACCAGCACCACCGCGGCTGACGAACTCCGCTGGGGAATAGCAGAAGGTTGAATCTCCCCTCCCCGGCGGGGAGGGGTTGGGGGTGGGGGCTCTGAGCTATCCGGCCAGCGTGGAACCCCCATCCCAACCCTTCCCCACCGGGGAAGGGCTTTCGGTTCACGCATTGACGGCCAGTCTTAAGGCTCCCCTGCCCCCCACAATCGCGCCTGCTCGACATAGCCCTGACGCGGGCCGACGGCGAGTTCGCACCAGCCCGCCTTGCAATCGCCCAGCAAGCCGATCACGCCAGGAGCCAGGCGCCACAGCAGCTTGGCATTGGCATCGCCCGCCTCGCGCATCGGCGCGGCTTCCTTGCCTTTGATGATCGCGCCGCGGTCACGGGTCAGAAACCGGGCGAGCACCCAGCCCCGCGCGCCATCGGGATCCTCGACCAGTCGCCAGCCTTCCTTGATCCGCAAGACCTTCATCGGCAGATGCTGGCGCTGGTAGACCCACAGGATCCGGTAGTCTTCTCCGGGACCGACCCGCATGTTGATCGGCTCACTCTTGCGGATCGAAGCCCAATAGGGGGTTTGGGTATCCTGCGCCATCAGCGGTGCCGACAGGATCAACAGTGCGGCGCCGAAGGCACGGAAGGGGATTCGCGGCATAGCCCGCAATAGCCCCTAAGCCAGTCATGCTTCAAGCCGCTTGACCGCCCGGCCTGCCACGGCCTAGCCGTATAGACATGCCTGTCGTTTCAGATACCCCCCTCGCCCGCCGCATCGCCGGCAAGCCGCGCGTCCATGTAACCCGGCATCTGCTGCCCAGCGTGGAAGCCCGGATGAGCGAACTGTTCGACGTGGTGCTCAACACCGAAGACCGCCCGCTGACCCGTGATGAGCTGGTCGAGGCGATGAACGGCAGCGACGTGCTGGTCCCTACCGTTACCGACCGGATCGATGCCGGAATGATTGAGGCAGCGGGCGACCGGCTGGGACTGATTGCCAATTTCGGGGCCGGGATCGAACATATCGCGCTGGGCGCGGCGCGCAGCCGCAAGATCATTGTCACCAACACCCCAGGCGTCTTCACCGACGATACCGCCGACCTTACCATGATGCTGATCCTCTCGGTCCCGCGCCGCCTGGGCGAAGGCAGCCGCCTGGTCCGCGACGGCCAGTGGACCGGCTGGGCCCCCACCGCGATGCTGGGGCATTGCATTGGCGGCAAGCGGCTCGGGATCGTCGGCATGGGCCGGATCGGCCAGGCCGTCGCCCACCGTGCGCGGGCTTTCGGGATGGAAGTGGTCTATCACAACCGTCACCGTCTGCCGCCCAGCATCGAGACGATGTTCGGTGCCCGCTATGAGCCCGACCTGGAGCGGTTGATTGCCGAAAGCGATATCGTCACGCTGCATTGCCCGGCAGGGGCCGGCACGCATCATTTGGTCAATGCCGCGCGGCTCGCGGAAATGAAGCCCACCGCCTACCTGATCAACACCGCCCGCGGTGACCTGATTGATGAAGAGGCGCTGATCGCCGCGTTGCAGACCGGCCAGATCGCCGGGGCCGGCCTCGATGTCTTCGCCAATGAACCCGATGTCGATCCGCGGCTGATTGCGCTGCCCAACGTCATCACCCTGCCGCACCTGGGCAGCGCGACGATGGAAGGCCGGGCCCATGCCGGTGAGAAAGTCATCGCCAATATCCGCTTCTGGGTCGATGGCCACCGCCCGCCTGATCAGGTGCTTGAGGGTTGGGCATAATCCCGCTTCGGCGCAACAAGACTGCGCCTGCCGCCTTGCCTGATATGCGATCGTTGCTCTAAGCCCGCCAGCGAGGAATCGCGCTGCGGCTGGCCGCGCGGCAATGGGAGAATTCGATGCGCAAGTTTTCGGCCCTGGGCCTGGCCGCAAGTGCCATGCTGCTACCCGCAGTTGCCTGGGCACAAGAAGTCGTGCCCGAAGCCGAGGACGCGCTCAACAGCGGCGACAATGCCTGGGTGCTGATCTCGGCGGCACTGGTGCTGCTGATGACCATGCCGGGCTTGACGCTGTTCTATGGCGGGCTGGTGCGGGCCAAGAACTTCCTGGCGATCATGGTCCAGGTCGGCGCGATTGCCGCGGTGGCATCAGTGCTGTGGGTCATGCTGGGTTACCGCCTGGCCTTTGGCGATGCCAGCAATGGCTGGATCGGCACCGGCGACATGTGGATGCTCAACAACACCGTCAACCTGCTGCGCGGCGATTACACCGTGACCGAACGGACCTTTGCGCTGTTCCAGATGACCTTTGCGGCGATCACCCCGGCATTGATGGTCGGGGCCTGGGTTGACCGGGCGCGGTTCGGCTGGGTCGTGGCGTTCTGCGCGATCTGGGTGCTGGTGGTCTATGCTCCGGTCGCGCACTGGGTCTGGGGCGATGGCTGGCTGGCCACCAAAATCGGCACCAAGGATTTCGCCGGCGGGATCGTGGTTCACACCACCGCCGGGGTCTCGGCGCTGGTTGTGGCGATGCTGATCGGCAAGCGGATGGGCTTTCCCAAGACGCTGATGCTGCCGCACAGCCCTTCGCTGACCATGGCCGGGGCCGGTCTGTTGTGGGTCGGCTGGTTCGGGTTCAACGGCGGCTCGGCGCTGACCGCTGACGATGCCGCATCAAGCGCGATCATCGCCACCCACCTGGGCGCGAGCACCGCAGCGCTGGTCTGGCTGGCAATCGAAAAGATCAAGGTCGGAAAGCCGACCAGCGTGGGCTTTGCCACCGGGGCCATCGCCGGGCTGGCGACAGTCACCCCGGCCGCCGGGTTTGTCTCGCCGGGCGCGGCGATCCTGATTGGCGCGATTGCCGCCTTGGCCTGTTTCCCGATGATCCAGGTCATCAAGCAGAAGCTGCAGATTGACGATTCGCTCGATGTCTTCGCGGTTCACGGCGTGGGCGGGATTGTCGGCTCACTGTTGCTCGCGGTGTTTCTGCACCCGGCGCTGGGCGGCGCCGGCTTTGACGAAGGCACCACCATGGTCAGCCAGTTCGCCGCGCAGCTGGTCGGCGTGGGCGTGGTCGCGATCTGGTCGGCGGTTGCCAGCGGTGTGATCGCGGTGCTGGTCAGCCTGGTGATCCCGATGCGCGTTGGCGAGGACGACGAGCGCGAAGGGCTCGATCTGGCCAGCCACGGCGAACGCGCCTGGGAGCTTGAATAATCCCGGCGCCAGTGCCCGAAGCGATCGACGAAAGCGCGCTGTGCACCGCTTGCGGACTGTGCTGCGCCGGATCGATCTTCGATTTCGGCAAACTGACTGACGACGAAGCCCGCGACATGGCCGCGCGCGGGGCGCCGCTGTGGTCGGGCGATGGCCCAGGCTTGGCATTCCCCTGCCCGCTGCTGGATGGCACCTGCTGTACGATCTATGCCGAGCGCCCAGGCGTCTGCCGACGGTTTCGCTGCGGCGTGCTGAGGCGCTTTGATGGCGGTGAGCTTGAAGGCGAGGCGGCCATGGCGATTATCGCGACGGGCCGCCAACTCGATGACGCGGTGCGCGAATTGCTGCCACCGGAGCAGAGCGTGGCCGAGGCCCGGCGGGCCTGGCGTGAGGATCCCGAACACTGGCGCAGCCTGGCCGGACCCGAGCGGATCGCCGCGGCGCGGCTGGCCATGGCATTGACCGCGCTCAATCTCCACCTCGACCGGCATTTCCGCAGTGACAAGAAGAAGCTGACCGGAATGGCCTGACCGGGGCTTAGGGCATTTCGCGACCATTCTGGGTCATCGTGATTGGGCCAGGAAGGCCGCTGGCGAGGCGCGGCGCGTGGCAGGGGCTGGTTGCCCCTGCAAGAGCCGCAACGCTGCCAGCGGCCTTCCTGGCCCAACCCCTTCGGGGCGGGTCTATTATGGCCCACTGCCGCGTCAGAATGTCTTGAAATAT
>JAGXTB010000086.1 GCA_018334165.1 Sphingomonadales bacterium
CGCTGGACAGCGTTGCGTCGCTTGCAGGGGCAACCAGCCCCTGCCGCACGCCGCGCCTTGCCAGCGGGTTTCCTGCCTCGATCAAGGTGCATCAACCTACGTGGGACAGGCTCCAATCGGCTGACTCTCTAACCTGATCCTGCGCCGGTTTAACTGGCGCAGGGTCAGGCCAGTCAGCGGATCACGCCAATCCCCGGCGATTTCGGCAGCCGGGCCCAGCACAAAGCGGCGCTCGCGAAAAGCCATGTGCGGCACGGTCAGGCCCGGCGCAGACCAGGCCCCGCCACTCCACAGCACAATATCGAGATCGAGCACGCGGCTGCCCCACCGCTGCCCGCCGCTGCGGCGGCCGAAGGCGCGTTCGATGGCCTTGAGTTCATCGAGCAATTCATCGGGATCGAGCTTGCACTTCACCACGGCCGCGCTGTTGGCATAGCGGCGCAGCGAGGGGCCCAGCGGGGCCGAGCGGATCGGGCGGGCAGTGTGCATGACCTTGATCCCGCGCTTGTCCAGTTCATCCAGCGCCGCTTGCAGCACCCGCTCGGGCGAGCCGAAGCGGTGGTGGCGCATATTGGAGCCGAGCGCGATCAGGTAGCTGTTCATTTTACTCACTCCCAAGCTCCGTTCGCATCGAGCGAAGTCGAGATGCCGCGCGCCGATGTCTCGACTTCGCTCGACACGAACGGCAGGGGGGAGAATGTGATCAAATGTCCTCGGCGATCCGGCCGTAGAGCTGCGGGCGGCGATCGCGGAAGAAGCCCATCCCGGCGCGGTGCTTGGCGGCGCGGGTCAGGTCGAGCTGGTGGACCAGGACGCCGGTCTCTTCGGCTCCGAACGCCTCGACCAGATCGCCCCATTCGTCGCTGATGAAGCTGTGGCCATAGAAGTTCTGGCCATCCTCGCTACCGATCCGGTTGGCGGCGATAACCGGCATGCAGTTCGACACCGCATGCCCCTGCATCGCGCGCCGCCACATCCGGCTGGTATCGAGATCGGCGTCGTAGGGCTCAGAGCCGATCGCGGTGGGATAGAGCAGCATTTCCGCGCCCAAGAGCGCCATCACCCGCGCGCATTCGGGGTACCACTGGTCCCAGCAGATCCCGACGCCCAGCTTGTGCCCGAAGGCCTCCCAGACCTTGAACCCGTCGTTGCCGGGGCGGAAATAGTACTTCTCTTCGTAGCCCGGCCCGTCGGGGATGTGGCTTTTGCGGTAAGTTCCGGCGATCTGCCCATCGGCGCCGATCCAGGCCACGGTGTTGTAATAGTGATGCCCGTCGCGCTCAAAGAAGCTGGTCGGGATCGCCACTTTCAGTTTGCCGGCCAGCGCCTGCATCGCCTTGACCGAAGGATGCTCGGCCGTCGGCCGGGCGAGCGCGAACAGCGCCTCATCCTCAACCCGGCAGAAGTAAGGGCCGGAGAACAGCTCCGGCGGCAGCACCACTTGCGCGCCCTTGGCGGCGGCCGCTTCGACCAGCGCGGAAACGGCGGCGATATTCTCGACTTCGCTTGAGGAACCGAGCGAAAGCTGAAGGGCGGCGACTGTGAGCTTACTCATGCCGCCGCCCCTAGCACTCTCCGCGCTTGCGGAAAAGCAGCGCCGCGCCTTACGCCCGCTTGCGGAAAAGCAGCGTCATCCGGTCGGTCTCACCGATCGCCTGGAGCCGGGCCTTGTCCGCATCCTTGGCACCGCGCAGCGACGGCGGCAGGGTCCAGACGCCGTCGGGCCAGTTGGCCGGATCCTTGGGATTGGCATTGGCCTTGCTGGATCCCATGAATTCGAAGCCGTGCATTTCCATGAAGGCAATCACGTCCTTCTCACGCAGATAGCCCTTCGAACCATCGGTATAGCTGTAGGGCGCATTCGGCTTGGCGCGGTGCTGTTCAATCCCGATCATCCCGCCGGGCTTGAGCAGATCACGCATCGCCTTGATCTCACGATCGGCGATGTTCCAGCGGTTGAGATTGTGCAGCACCCGCATGATCAGGATGCGGTCGAACGTGCCCTTCTCGCTGTCGGGAATTTTTTCGAGTGTCATCGCGGAAAAACGCTCGGCCGGCAGGCCCGTGGCGGCGGCGACATCGGCCGGGTACTTGGCCGCGCCATCGCGGATGCCCTTTTGCTGGGTTTCGTTAAAGGGACCCGAAGTGGGATCGAAATAGAGCCCGACCAGCTTGCCCTTGGGGCCAAGGTAAAGCCCCAGAAGCCGCGAATACCATTCGCCGCCGGGAGCATATTCACCCACCTTCATGTCCGGCGCGACCTGGAAGAAGGCCAGCGTTTCGGCCGGGCGGCGGTATTGATCGCGCGGACGGTCCTTGTCGCGCAGCGGATTGGCCACGGCGGCGGCAAGCTCGGCATTGACCTTGACCGCGGCCATCTTGCCTGGAGCAGCGATCACCGCGGCGGTGGGAACGGCCAGACCCAAGGCAAGGATCGGCAGGATGAAACGGCGCATGATTATCTCCCGGGGGTTGTTTCGTGATCTGCAAACTAACGGCAAGCATGGCGATGACAAGGGCCCAGCCCATGCCTATCTAGGCAGCCAGTAAAAGGAGAAGTGCGAATGGCCGAAGCGATTCTGGCAGGCGGGTGTTTCTGGTGCACCGAAGCGGTGTTTCGCGGCCTGGCGGGCGTCAGCGCGGTGGAAAGCGGCTATATCGGCGGCCAGACCGATAGTCCCACCTACAAGCAGGTGTGCAGCGGCACGACCGGCCATGCCGAGGCGATCAAGGTGACCTATGATCCGGCGGTGATCTCTTACGCCGATCTGCTCGACGTCCACTTCGCCACCCACGATCCGACCCAGCTCAACCGCCAGGGCGGCGATATCGGCACCCAGTATCGCGGCGCGCTGTTCCCGCTCGATGACGAACAACGGGCCGAAGCCGCAGCGGGGATCAACCGCGCCCAGGCCGAGCGCAGCGAGAAGGTCGTCACCACGATCGAAGGCCCCGCGACCTGGTGGCCAGCCGAGGACTATCACCAGGAATATTGGCAAGGCGAAGGCCAGCGGAACCCCTATTGCCTGGCGGTGATCCCGCCCAAGATCGCCAAGCTGCAAAAGGGCTTCGCGGAGAAATTGAAGGGTTAAAAAAGTTCCTTCCCATTTTCACGCAGTGCAAATGGGGGGTGGCAGACGACGAAGTCGGCTGACGGAGGGGTAATGACGCCAGCCCAGAAACCCCTCCGTCTCGCCTGCGGCGATCCACCTCCCCATTTGTGGCATTCGCCAAAAATGGGGAGGAACTAGGAAATCAACCCCCCTTCACCACTTTCGCACTTTTCACCCGGCCCTTCAGGTCCTCGGGATAGAAATACACCGGCCTGAGGTTCCCCGCGGCATAGCGTTCCACCTGATCGGCGAAATGCGGTGACTTCGGATCACCGCTTTCGCCGCCCGCGGTCACCGCGCGGGCCTTCACCCGGGGGCCGAATTCGACCACGGCGACGAAGCTGTTGCCTTTGGTCCCATAATACCGCTTCGTCCCCGGATAGCGCGACGCGCCAAAGCTGGCGAGCGAGCCCCAGTTACCGCTGGCAAACGGGATCGGGGTAGAGGGCTTGGCATCGTCAAAGGTCTGGCGGATCGCGCCATCATTGCGCTGATAGCGGTTGATCTCGCCCCATGGCACTTTCCATGAGCCGAAGTCCGAGGCCAGCTGCGCCATGGCACTGTCAAGCGCGGCGAGCCGGTCAGCATCGGTGGCCATGGTGGTCAGCCAGGTTTCAATGTTGATCCCCTGCGCCTCGGCAGCGGCCTTGCCGCGGGCGGCCAGGGCTTCACCCCAGACCACTGCCAGGCTGGTTTCGGTCGAGCTCAGGCTGAACTTGCAGTCCCAGGCCTTGAGGTGGGCAATCGCCTCGGCCCGTTTGGCGTCGGGCGCAGCTTCATGCGCCTTGGCCAGCTGGGGGATCAGCTCGGCGAAGAACGGCAGCCACGGATCATAGGCCGCCGCGAGCAACTGATCGAGCGTGAACTTGGGCCGGGCAGACAGCACCGCGATGGCATGCGGGGTGCGCGGTTCCTTGCCGGCGCCGTCGGTATAGCGCGGATACATCGCCTGTTTCGGGCTGTCCTTGCCCGCCGCCCACCACGGCGAATCGTTGACGTTCATCAGCCAGCCGTTCTTCGGGTTGATCACGGTCGGCAGCGCGGTCAGCGGGGTCAGGCCCTGCCAGTCGGTCAGCGGATTGCTGCCATCGACGGGCTTGCGGTAGTTGAACCGGTCATTGCGCACCGGCAGGAACTGCGGGTGGAAATAGGCGATCTCACCCTTGTTGCTGGCGAAGATCGTGTTGTTGGAACTGTTGGCTTTGAGCGCCGCGACCTTCTTGAAATCGGCAATCGAGCGGACCTTGGTGCGCAGGAAGCTTTGCTGCAGCGCCTCTACCGGCTTGTACATGAGTGCAAAGGCGATCCACTTGCCGCCCTCCTTGCGCACCACGGGTCCGTGGTGGGTGCGATAGGTGGTGAAGGTCCGCGTGCCCATGCTGCCATCGGCCTGGCGGAAAGCCAAAGTTACCGGCCTTTCCTTCACCGCACGGGCTTCCTTGCCATAGCGATAGGCAAAACCACCGCGCGGGCGCTTGGTCACCGTGACCGCGAACTCGTCGATATTATCGATCCCGCTGGAAGTGTGCATCCACCCGGCGCTGTCGTTGAAGCCCTGATAGATGAAGAACTGCCCCCAGGTCGCCGCGCCATAGGCGTTGAGGCCTTCATCGCTCTGCACCTGCAATTCGGAGCGGAAGAAAAAGCTGGTGTGCGGATTGATCAGCAGCAGCGGATTGCCGCTGGCGCTGTGCGACGGGCCGATGGCGAAGCCGTTGGACCCCAGCGGTTCCTTGAACGAAATGCCGCGCTCATCCTCGCTCATCGCGATCTGTTTGCCGGTGTAGAAGGCTTCCAGCTGGCTCAGCGGCACCGCCTCGATATCTCCGCCGATCGAGCCTTCGGAAAAGCTCAACGCCATCCACGGTTCGAACTTGGTCAGCACCTTGGGCTTCACTTCGGGGTGATCGGCCAGGTACTGGTTGAGCCCCGCCGCCCAGGCCTGCATCAGGCGCTGAAGCCACACCGGGCTCTGCGCGTACTTGGCCTTGAGGTCTTGCGGATCGACCCACAGCCGCTGGCGCAAGTCCTGCCAGATCGCTTTCTCCCCCTCGGCCTCGGCCAGGCGGCCGAGGTTGGTGAGGTAGTTCATCTCGATCCGGTTGAAGTCATCCTCGGCCTGGGCATAGACCATCCCGAACACCGCATCGGCATCGCTCTTGCCCTTCACATGCGCGATCCCCCAGTCATCGCGCTGGATAGAGGCTTCGTAAGCAAGCGCCGGACTGGAAACAGTCAGCAGCAGCGCGGTCAGCGTGGCGATGGAACGCATGGTCTCTCCCCGGGTTTGCGGGAGGATAGTGCGCAGCCAGAATGGTGAACGCAACCCCCAGTCCGTTCGTGTCGAGCGAAGTCGAGACACTGCGCGCGGCATCTCGACTTCGCTCGATGCGAACGG
>JAGXTB010000087.1 GCA_018334165.1 Sphingomonadales bacterium
GGGGGGCGCCGCCGATCCGGCCCGCCGCGCGGCGGTGGGCGCCGCCAACCGCGCGCGGGCGCTGGCCGACTATGACGAAGCGGCAATGCTGGCGGCCTACCGCGCGACCTATGCCGAGGCTTTGGGCAGCCCATCCTTCCCCTGATCGCCGTTCACCGCAGCTTCAGCGGGGTATAGCCACAAGTTGCGCGTTGAAATGGCCGCACCATCCGTTAGGTCACAGACCAGCGGCCAGCAAGCCCGAGGTTTGAATCAGAAGTGTTCAGCGCAAGGAGGAAAGGCGAAGGAATATGTCGATATTTCTAGACTTTTCGACGCAGCGCTGGACACTTCTGATCAAATCCCTACGGGACGACCAAATGGCTTCCATCTCGAAACGAGTGCCCTTTGCAGGGGCAACCAGCCCCTGCGGCACGGCACTCGTTCCGATATGTTTGCCATTTGGGCGCCTCGGGCTTGCTGGCCGCTGGTCTGTGACCTAAACAGCCCCGCAACCGATCCATCAGCCAGCGAAGGCGTTAACCTTGGCCACCAATCCTCCCAAGACCCCAGTGCCATCATCCAAGACTGCCGAGCGCGATGCCGCACAGCAGGACGGATTCCTGCGCGAAGTCGATGAAGCGCTGCGCGAAGAGCAGATGGTCGGCATGGTCAAGCGCTATGCCGTGCCGGTTGGCGGAGCGATTGCCGTCCTGTTGCTGGCTGTCGGCGGCTATTGGGCCTGGGACTATTCGGTCAAAAGTGACGCAGCCAAGCGCAGCGAAGCGGCGGTCCTGGCTTTCGACAAACTCGAAGCCGGGCAGCTTGATGCCGCAGCCAAGGATCTGACGCCGCTACTTGGCGATGGTTCCCCCGCCAGCCGTGCGGCGGCAGCCATGAACCTGGCGGCAATCGCGCTGGCCCAGGGCAAGGAAGATGAAGCCGCCAAGCGGTTCGCAGTGATCGCCGCCGATGCCTCGGCGCCCAAGCCGTTCCGCGATCTGGCCGCGATCCGCGAAGTGACGATCCGTTACGACACGATGAAAAGCGAAGACGTGATCGCGCGGATGAAGCCGCTGGCCATTCCGGGCAGCCCTTTCTTCGGCAGCGCGGGCGAACTCCTCGGCATGGCCTATCTCGATTCTGGCAAGCCCGAACTGGCCGGTCCCCTGTTTGCCCAGATCGGCAAGGACAAGACCGTGCCGCAATCGCTGCGCGGGCGAGCCAAGCAGATGTCCAGCTCGCTGGGCTATGACGGCGGGGTCGATATTCCCAGTGAAGCCGCAGAAGCACCCGGTGCACCGGCCCGCGCAAAGGCTGGCGCGCAGCCCGGAACTCCCGCTGCGGCTGCCGCGCCCGCGCCTGCTCCCAAACAATAGTCCGGCAACAGCCAAGGATCTCTTGATGCCATTGAATTCGAACATTCGCCATTTTGCAGCCCCGATGGTCCTTGCGCTTGCGCTGGGCCTCACCGGGTGCGGCACCTTCAAGGGCAAGAGCAAGCCTGCCACCCCCACCGTGGGCAACCGCGTGCCGATCCTCAGCAAGGTCGATACCAGCGCCAAGGTCGATCCGGCCCTCGAAGCGATTGCCGTGGTGCTGCCGCCGGCGGCCGAAAATGCCGAATGGGCCCAGGCCGGCGGCACGGCCAGCAAGAGCTATGGCAACCTGGCCTTGCCGGCCGCGCCGAAGCAGGCCTGGACCGCGCGGGTGATGGGTTCGACCCCCAAGCAGCGGCTGGCCGCATCGCCGGTGATCGGCGGGGGCATGGTCTTTGCAATGGGCACCGACGGGGTGGTCCATGCCTTCGATGCCAAGACCGGTCAGGAGCGCTGGAGCCAGGGCTTTCAGATCAAGGGCGACGGAGCCAGTGCAGTCTATGGCGGCGGGGCCAGCTATGCGGGTGAGCGGCTTTATGTGACCACCGGCATGGGCGAGGTTGCGGCAATCAACGCGACCGATGGCAAGATCTTGTGGAAGGTCAAACCGGCCGGTCCGCTGCGCGGATCGCCGACGATCGCGTTCAATTCGGTCTTTGTGATGACCCAGTCGAACCAGATGGTCGTGCTCAATCCCGAGGACGGCTCGCAGGTCTGGAACGCGACCGCCTCGGTCGGGCAGACCGGGGTGTTCGGAGTGGCCGCTCCGGCCGCCGGGCAGGGGACGATCATCGCCGGCTATTCGACCGGCGAACTGATCGCCTATCGCTATGAAAACGGGCGTGAGCTGTGGTCTGACCAGCTGGCGCGGACTTCGCTGTCGACGTCGGTCGGCGTGCTGACCGATATCGACGCCGATCCGATCATCGATCGCGGCCGGGTCTATGCCCTGGGCCAGGGCGGGCGCATGGCGGCCTATGAACTGGTTACCGGGCAGCGGATCTGGGAACTCAACCTGGCCGGGATTTCGACCCCGGCGGTGGCTGGCGACTGGATCTTCACGCTGACCGACGATGCCCGCCTGCTGTGCATTGCGCGTTCGACCGGCAAGGTCCGCTGGCTGACCCAGCTCGACAATTTCCGCAACCAGAAGAAAAAGAAGGATCCGATTTTCTGGTCGGGGCCGGTGCTGGCGGGCGACAAGCTGTGGTTCGTCAACTCGCGCGGGCAGGTTTACAACGCAGCAGCAGCCGATGGCCAGCCCAGCCTGTTCACCGATCTGGGCACCCCGGTGACCCAGGCCCCGGTGGTCGCGGGCTCGACGCTCTACGTGCTCGACGAAAGCGGGCGGATCACGGCGTTCCGGTAAATCTTGGGCGTTACCCGGCCTTTAACCGTTCGCGGGCTATAGGCACGGGCAATGACTGACCAAGTGGCCCCCATTCCCCCGCGGCCGACCAGCGACGTTTCGTCGGCGGTCGGAATGGTCGGGCTTGCCTCGCTGACCGTCTGGATCCTGATCTGCCATTTCTGGCCGGAGCTGGTCGTGATGTTCGACCTGCCGAGCCGGGCCGAGCGGCTGACCGGGCCCAATGCCGCACTGGTCGGGCTGGTCGCCTGCGCCGCGCCGATGGTGCTGTGGGAACTGGTGGTCAACAAGGTCCACCGCCGCGCCTCGACCGGGATCGACTGGGACAATCCGCGCCCGCTGGCGCAAGTGATCGACGTGTCGATCACCAAGCTGGCCGGGCTCTGGGCGACCTGGGCGATCATCGCCTTCTTCTACTTCGTCGGGCGCTGGTATTGGGAGGGGCCGTACCTGTTCGCGATGCAGGTGATGCAGGCTGCGGCAGTGCCGCTGTTCCTGCTTTCGGTGCCCTATGTGCTGTGGCTTGACCGGGTGCTGGTCGAGCCGCGCGATCCGACTTGGCATTTCGGCGCATTGCTGGTCGGGCGCGAGCCATTCGATCCCGCCAAAGTCTGGATCCATTTGCGCGCCTGGGCGGTGAAGGGCTTCTTCACGGCCTTCATGCTGATGATCGTGCCCGGCGGTTTCCAGAACCTGGTCGCGCCTGACTGGAGCAATTTCTTCCTCAGCCCGGTCGGCATTTCGACGATCCTGATCACGCTGATGTTCGTGATTGACGAGCAGATCGGCTCGGTCGGCTATATCCTGACGATGAAGCCGCTCGATGCCCATATTCGCTCGGCCAATCCCTACCTTGCGGGCTGGGTGGCGGCGCTGATTTGCTATCCGCCGTTCCAGATGATGAGCCCCAGCGACCGGCCGCTGTTCTACCTGGCCGATACCAAGGGCGACGATACCTGGTTCCATGTGCTGGGGGGCTATCCCACCATGCTGTGGATCTGGGCGGCGCTGCTGGTTTTCCTCACCGCAGCCTATGCCTGGGCGACCGTAGCCTTCGGGATCCGCTTCTCCAACCTGACCTATCGCGGCGTGCTGACCAACGGACCCTACGCCTATACCCGGCACCCGGCCTACCTGGCCAAGAACATGTTCTGGTGGTGTGCCTCGATGCCGTTCATGGTCGATCCCTGGTCGTGGACCAATTCGCTGCGCAATGCCTTCTTCCTGGGCTGCGTGAGCGCGGTCTACTTCTGGCGCGCCAAGACCGAGGAGCGGCACCTGCTGGCCGAAGATCCGAAGTATGGCGAATACCACGCCTGGATGGCCAGGCACGGGGCGATCACCGCGCCGCTGGTGCGGCTGGGCACCGCGCTTAAGGGGCGGCGGCAGGTAATCGGGGGGTAATCCCAACCTCCGTTCGTGTCGAGCGAAGTCGAGACACAGCGCGCGGCATCTCGACTTCGCTCGATGCGAACGGAAGTTTGTTCTATAATTCGGGGACACAATACGAATTAGTGGTAATTTGTATTGTGTCCCCAAATTAAAGCGGCGTTCCTTCGCCCGCTTCATAGACCATGATGCTGCGCCCGCTGAGCCCCAGCTCAGCCCGCTCGCGCTGCCATGCGGCCATATGCGCGGTCTGCATGTGCGCGGCCAATTGCTCGCGGCTTTCCCAGATCTCGCTGACCCGGATCAGCCCGGGATCGAGCACATCCTCGCCGTAATTGTATTCGATGCAGCCGTCTTCGGCCCGGGTCGCCTCCATCACCCGGCGCATAGCCGGGCGGGCCTCTTCCATCCGCTCGGGCGGAAAGCGGAACTGGCCGACGACGACGATCATCAGAAGCTCAGTTCATAGACGCGGCTGATGTCGCCGCTCCATTCGCCGTGGTACTTGTCGAGCAGGACCTGCGCCGGAACCTTGCCGGTGCGGACAATCTCGTCGAGCGGCCCAAGGAAGCCAGCCTCGGTATCGCCCATCGAGTTCAAACGGTTGCGCGAATTGAGCCCTGCGCGGCTGATCGCCAGCACTTCGCCGGCAATATCGCGCAGCGTCCCGCCGCCGGGGATCGGGGCATCGAGGCCCAGCTTGGGCACTGCTGCACGCAGCGCCTCGCGACCTTCCATGTCCCAGCCTTTGACCAGCTCCCACGCGGCATCGAGCGCGCCCTGATCGTAGAGCAGCCCCACCCAGAACGCGGGCAACGCGCAGATCTTGTTCCACGGGCCGCCATCGGCGCCGCGCATTTCGAGGAAGCTTTTGAGCCGCACTTCGGGGAAGGCAGTGGACAAGTGATCGATCCAGTCGCTTTCGGTTGGGAGCTCGCCGGGCAGGACCGAGAGCTTGCCGTCAAGGAAATCGCGGAAGCTGAGGCCCGCGGCGTCAATATACTTGCCGTCGCGGAACACGAAATACATCGGCACGTCGAGCATGTATTCGACGTAGCGGTCATAGCCGAACCCGTCTTCGAAGACGAAGCCCAGCATGCCGGTGCGGTGCGGATCGGTGTCAGTCCAGATGTGGCTGCGGTACGAGAGGAACCCATTGGGCTTGCCCTCGGTGAACGGCGAATTGGCGAACAGCGCGGTGGCCAGCGGTTGCAGTGCGAGCGAAGTGCGGAACTTCTGCACCATGTCAGCCTCGCTCGAATAGTCGAGGTTGACCTGGATCGTGCAGGTCCTGAGCATCATGTCGAGACCAAGGCTGCCCACCCGCGGCATATGCCGCAGCATGATCGCATAGCGCCCCTTGGGCATGATCGGCAGCTCGTCGCGGCGCTTGTCGGGCCACATGCCCAGCCCCAGAAAGCCCTTGCCGGTCTTGGCCCCGATGGTCTTGACCTGATCGAGGTGACGGCCGGTTTCGGCGCAGGTCTGGTGCAGCGTTTCCAGCGGCGCGCCCGACAGTTCGAGCTGCCCGGCCGGCTCCAGACTGACCGCGCCATCGCTGCCCGACAGCGCGATAATGTTCCCGCCTTCGATCACCGGCTCCCAGCCATATTGTTCGAGCGCGACCAGCAAATCACGGATCCCGCCCGGCTCGTCGTAGGAGGGAGCGTGATGATCGCCGGTGCAATAGACCAGCTTTTCATGCTCGGTGCCGATCCGCCACCGCTCCTTGGGCTTTTCGCCCTTGATCATCGGGGCGACCAGCTGGTCGCGGCTTTCGATCACCGGATCGTTGCGATCTGAAACCTGTCTCGTGCTCATGGCCGGGGAGTTATCGGTTTGTTTGCGCCCGTGCCAATGAAATTTTGCAAGGTCAGTTGATAGTAACGGTATAGGTCAAGACAAAGCTTGACCCCACGCCCAGACTGGCGGTGCTACCCGACACAGTGTTGCCACTGGCAGCGGCTCCGAAGGGATCGCTTTCGTCGGTACCGGTGGCGTTGTCGTCTTCGGTAGTGGCCGCAGCGGCACAACTGGTGCCGGATCGCAAGGTACCCGCGACCAGGCTCGCATTGGTGGGCAGGCTGTCGCTCAGGGCAATGGTGCTGGCCGCGATATTGCCGGTGTTGGTGATTGAAACACAGTACCGCACCGTTGCGCCTGGGGTTGCTTTGGGGTTGGTTCCAGCATTGGCTGGGTCGGCAAGGATTGTCGAAGCCTTGCTGACCGAAAGTTGCGGGCTGGCCACGGTGATCGTGCTGGCGGCATAATCGTCTTCGCTGGTGACCCCGTTGCTGACGGTCGAATCCGGGTCGGGCTGTGAGCTTGCGGTAATCTGGGCGCTGTTGACGATCGTTGTGCCGGGCGATCCGGCCACGCTGGCGGTAATGGTGATGCTGGCCGAGCTGCCGGGTGCAAGGTTGCCCACAGTCCACACCCCTGTGCTGCTGTTATAGGTGCCAGTCCCCGAATAGCTGGCAAATCCCAACCCGCTTGGCAGGATGTCGTGGACGGTCACTCCACTTGCTGTCGCGCTTGAGCTTGCGGCGCTGCTGGCGGTCAGGGTGTAAGTGACCGTACCAGTCCGGATCGGCAGACTGTCGGAAACGGTCATGCCAAGCGACAGGTCGGCAAGCGTGGTGCCGGTGATATAGAGATCCGAGCGGGTGAAAGTGCCGCTGTCCAGCGCAGTGCCATCGCAGATCGTGAGTGTCCATGTCCCGGCGGAAAGCTGCCCGTTGAAGGTGCCAAGCGCCGCGTTGGGACGGAAGCTGTGAAAATAGGGCGGAACGTGGTTTGAAGGATCGGCGCTGCTGGAGTTGTGGCTGGCGATCGGAACGGTTGCCGAATCGTCGAACAGGTCCGAGAGATTGGCACCCGTGCCGCCTTGGGCATTCATCAGGGACACAGTGGTGCCTTGCGGAGAAGTAAGCGTGATGATCAAGTCGGCGCGGAAGGTGTGTTGCAAGGCGACGCCGATATTGACATCGGAAACGATGACATTGGCACCGACCGAAAATGTGCGGACCAGTTCGTTTCCGGTGCCGCAGGTCAGGTCGGTGATCACGCCGCTGGTCGAATTGTTGTAGTGCTGGGCCTGCGCGCGCCCGGCCATGCAAGCAATCGCCAGCAGCGCGGCAAGCAGCCGCGCGCCGCGGGCAAGCCATTGGGCAGGGCCAGATTTCGGGCGAGCAATGAACATGCCGCCCTTGTGCCGCCAACGTGGCTAACGCCGGTTTGACCGCGGCCTAGGTATCAGTCCGGGGTTCGGCCCCAGTCACCCGACACGCCCATCCACAGCGCGCAGCCTGCAATGGCCGCGGTTTCGCCGCGCAGCACGCGCGGGCCAAGGGTGATCGGACGGGCCTGGGGCAGCGCGCGCACGGCCTGACGCTCGGCATCGTCGAACCCGCCTTCGGGGCCGACCAGCAGCGCGGCGGGACCCTGGTGGGTGCCGAACTGGCGCAAGGCGAGCTTGCCGCCAAGCTCATCGGCAAAGAACAGCGCGCGGGCCGGGTCCCAAGCCTTGAGCATGGCATCAAGCTTCACCGGTTCCAGCAGCAGGGGCAGCGCGGTGCGGGCGCATTGTTCGGCGGCTTCGGTCAGGATGGCGCGGGCGCGCTCAAGATTGAGCTTGTCGGCCACGCAGCGGCGCGTGAGCACCGGCTGGATCCGTGCCACGCCCAGCTCGCAGGCCTTCTCCAGCACCAGATCGAACCTGTCCTTCTTGAGAAGCGCCGCGCAGAGCGTGAAATCGGGCACCTCCTCGCGCGGGCGGAGCTGGCTGTCCACCGACAGCACTACACCGCGTTTCCAGGCATCGATCACTCTGGCTGCCCACTCGCCAGTCTGGTCGTCACACAACACCACTGCGTCGCCCGGCCCGACGCGCATGACGCCTTTCAAGTAGTGCGCCTGCTTGCCATCGATCTCGACACGCTCACGCAACGCAAGCGGGCCCTGCACGAACAGGCGCGGAGCACTCTTGGGCGGCCAGGCGGGGGTGGCGGGCATTGGTTAGCGATAGCGCGGTGCGGGGCGGCAAGTAAAGCGGGACCCCGGGTCAAGCCCGGGGTGACGATGGGAGAGGTAAGGCATCAATACCTGTCACCCC
>JAGXTB010000088.1 GCA_018334165.1 Sphingomonadales bacterium
GCCCCGGGGGGGTAGGAGCGCGCCCTTAGCAAAGGGGGCTGGGGGCTGCAAGCACTCAAAAGCGCGTTAATCTTTTGGCCCGGTCTGTCCCGGCTGGGGACGCGGCTTTCTGGGCCATTGCGGCAAAAGTGAATTGGGCGTTCACCATTGTCCATGAGCTTTGCTTTCCCCTTCGTCCTGGCCGCCGTGGTCGCCCAGACCCCGCTTCCCGCGCAGCCGCAGCAGCACGGTGCCTCGGTAGCCGCGCGGGCGACGGTGGTGATCCTGCGCAGTGGTGAGAACAGCGAAGTGGCGGGGGCCGAAGCGCTCAAGCGCCATGTCAGCCGTCCGGAAGCAGGCCGCGTGACGATTGCATTTGAGTAAAATCTAGCTTCCCGGCTTCCAGCCAATCTTGGCTTTCACGGCGCCCTTGGGGACATTGACCAGCGCCTCGTTCACCGCGACGCTTTCGCCCGGGGCGAGCACGCGTTTGGGCGAGCGAACTTCCTGGACATAGACCTGCGATCCGCGGGCATTGTAGAGCACCACAAGGATCGCCGGGACCGAGCGCGATTCCTGGCTGACGTTGGTCACCGTGCCGTTGGTCTCAAAGAAATAGCTGCCATCGGCCAGCGGGCGCGGGCCTTGCTGCTTTTCGGGGAAGTTGAGCTTCAGCCCTGGCTGGTCTTCGGCGAACTGCTGCTGGGCGAACGGCATCCAGTCCGGCAGGCCATACCAGGCCGCCGCCCCGATCGATCCGAACGCAACCAGCGCGAACAGCACCGCGGCAATCGTCCACATCTTGGCCGGGTTGCGGCGCGGGCGGAACAGCGGCTCGTGGGCAAAGCGCGAGACTTCCTCTTCCTCGGCATAACCACTGGCGACAAGCGGCGCGGCGGCGGGGGGAGGGGGCGGCAAGGTTTCATCGGAAAAGCTGAGCGGCGGAGGCGCTGGCGCGGCCGCTGCCTCATCCCAAGCGGGAGCGGGCGCTGCGGTGGCGGGTTCCGGTTCGGGCTCGGTCGCAGGTTCAGGCTCTGGGACAGGCGGGGCCTCTGCCTGAGGTTCGGGCGCGGCGACGGGCTGGGGCGCCGGTTCGGCCGCAGGCTCGGGCGGCGGTGGCGCGGGTTCAGGAGCGGGCGGTGCTGCCGCTACTGGCGCGGGCGGATCCAGCCTGGGCCCTTCCTGGAACCACGAATGGCGGCACTTGGCGCAGCGCACGGTGCGCCCGTCAGCCCCGACCGCGGTGTCAGGCACGACATAGCGCGTGGAGCAGGCGGGGCAGGATATGATCATGGTGAGCCTGTTAAGCATGTGGACAAGGCCGGGGGCAAGGGCGCGGTGCACCGCTAAGCGTGGCTATACCCTTTTTTCCACATGGATTGGCCGCTATAGGGCGGCCTCACCTGCACCATCTGGCGCACCAACTGGACCGGCCCCGATCACGATGAGCAACGCTGCAGAAGGGGAAATCGTCCAGTTCGACAATGTCGGGCTGCGCTACGGCACCGACCGGGAAGTGCTGAGCAATGTGTCCTTCACGTTGTTTCCGGGCGGTTTTTACTTCCTGACCGGGGCCAGCGGCGCGGGCAAGACCTCGCTTTTGAAGCTGCTTTACCTGGCCCAGCGCCCATCGCGCGGGGCGATCCGGATGTTCGGCAGCGATGCAATCACCTTGCCGCGGGAGCGCTTGCCCGCGCTGCGCCGACGGATCGGGGTGGTGTTTCAGGAATTTCGGCTGGTTTCGCACCTTTCGGCCTTCGACAACGTGGCTTTGCCGCTGCGGGTGGCCGGCGTGGCCGAGCGCGAGATTACCAAGCCGGTGGCCGACATGCTCGAATGGGTGGGTCTGGCCGACCGGATGCATGCCTTGCCTGCACAGCTTTCGGGCGGTGAGCAGCAACGCGTAGCGATCGCCCGCGCGGTGATCCATCGCCCCGAAATGCTGGTCGCGGACGAGCCGACCGGCAACGTCGATCCCGACATGGCGGTCAAGCTGCTGCGCCTGTTCGAAGCGCTCAACCGGCTTGGCACCACGGTGGTGGTGGCGACCCACGACGTGCACTTGCTCAAGCGCGTGCCGGATTCGCTGATCATGCGGCTCGACAAAGGGCGGCTGTCCGATCCGACCGGCGCCTTGCGCTATCCGCCGCGAGTCCCCCGTCCCAAAGGGGAGGCCCGCTGATGGCCTTCTCGCTTCCCCGCTTTGTCTCGCGCGGCGCCGAGGCCGAGCTGATCCCGCAGGGCCGCCTGTCGGGGCCGATGCCCTGGGTGATCGCGATCATGGTCGCGTTGACGGTGATTGCCGCGGCGGCGGGACTGGCCTTCAGCAATACCGCGCGCAGTGCCAGCGATGCGCTGACCGGCGGGATCACTGTGCAGATCGTCAATGCCAATCCGGTAGAGCGTGACCGTCAGGCCCAGGCCGCGCTGCGATCCTTGCGCGCAACGCCCGGCGTGGTTGAGGCCACGCTGGTCTCGCAGGCCGAGATCGACCGGCTGATCGAACCCTGGCTGGGCGCGCCGACTGCCGAAGGGGCGATCCCGGTGCCCGCCTTGATCGACGCGCGCCTGCGCGATCCGGTCAGCGGGGAAATGCTGGGCCAGCTGCGGCGCACGCTGCGCGATGTGGCGCCCGCCGCACGGGTCGATGCGCAATCGACCTGGTTGAAGCCGGTGTTCAGCGCGATCGGGACCATGCGCTGGCTTTCGATCGCACTGGTCGGCGTGCTGGCCTTTGCCTTGGCGGCAGCGGTGCTGCTGGCGGTGCGCACGGCGCTGGGCACCAATCGCGAGACGATCGAGATTGTCCACTTGCTGGGCGGGACCGATCGCCAGATCGCCCGGGTGTTCCAGCGCGCGATCGGTTTCGATGCGGCTGGCGGCGGGGCGATCGGGCTGGCGCTGGGGCTGGTGGTGGTGCTGCTGCTGGGCAAACAGTTCGGCGGACTGGGCGCAGGGCTGGTCAGTTCGGGCGCGCTGGGCTGGCTCGACTGGATATTGCTGGCCTTGATCCCCGTAGTCGGCGTAGGGCTGGCGATGTTCACTGCGCGCCAGACGGTCATTCGCGCGCTCAAGAAGATGCTTTAAGGACTCGCAATGCTGCGCCGCGTGCTTTCGTTGATCCTGCTCGCCTGGGCGCTGGGCTTCGTCTGGTTCGCTGCGGTGCTGCCGCAGCCCGCGGGCACCCAGCGCGCCGATGCGGTGGTCGTGCTGACCGGGGCCGCGGGCCGGGTTGAGCGCGGGCTGGCAGTGCTGGACAATAGGTGGGCCCCGCAGATGTTCGTTTCGGGCGTGTTCCGCGAGGTCAAGCCGGGCGAATTCGCTGCGCAGTTCAGGGTTTCGGGCGCGCAAATGGCCTGCTGCGTTGCCCTGGGCTATGCCGCCGCCGATACCAAGGGCAATGCCCGCGAGACCGCCGAATGGGTCCGCACCAAGAAGTACCGCTCGATCCGGCTGGTCACCAGCGACTGGCACATGCGCCGCGCGGTCTTCGAACTGGGCGGCGTGCTGCCGGGCGGGGTGACGATTGTCGAAGATGCGGTGCCCAGCAAGCCCAGCATGCGGACCCTGTTCGTCGAATACAACAAGCTGGTCGCGCGCGGCCTGGTGCGTTTGGTTGGGGGCTAGGGTGGGCCGACTGCTGCTGATCCCGCGCAACCTGGCCTTCTATGCCGCATTCTATGGTGGCAGCGTGTTCATCGTGCTGATCAGCGTCGCCGCGCTGTTCTTTTCCTCGCGTGAGACTTTCGTGCGATGCGTCCACTCGTGGTCGCTCTATCACCGCTGGTGCGCGCGCCACCTGCTGGGGATCACGATCAAGGTCGAAGGCACGCTGCCT
>JAGXTB010000089.1 GCA_018334165.1 Sphingomonadales bacterium
GGGTGGTCGGGCCGGGGGAGCGGGCTGGTGTTGCGCAAGGGGATGGCTTGCCATCCACGAACCATGCAAAACTTCTTTTACTGCGCCGAAGCGCGATAGACCGAGCTTGCGCCGGTGTAGCCGTCATAGATCGTGCGCGTGATCGCGGCGATCTTGGCATCGCGCCCGGCGTGGCCGCCCTGGCCGGTGACATAGACCGCGATCGCATAGACCTGTCCATCGGGCGTGCGGACCAGCCCGACATCGCTGGCGGTGTTGGAAAGCGTCCCGGTCTTGTGCGCGATCCGCGCGCCCTCTGGCAGCAGGGCGGGCATCCGGCGCTTGCCGGTGCGGCAGCGTTCCATGGTCGAGATCAGGAAAGCGCGGCTGTTCGGGCTGAGCCAGCGGCCCTGATAGAGCCCCGAGAGCATCCGCGCCATGGCCAGCGGGGTGGCGCTGTCGCGTTCGTCGATCATCGTCGCCGGGTTGAATTCGCCGTCATCGCGCACCAAGGTGGCGATATCGCGGTCGATCCGCATGCCGGTGTTGCCGGTCGAACGCATCCAGCGGTTGACCGCGGTTGGTCCGCCCACCGCCGCCAGCAAGGCGTCGGTTGCGGGATTGTCCGAATAGATCAGCGCGCGCTCAACCAGTTGCCGGCCGGTCATCATCTGGCCCGGACGGACCGGGGCAACCGTGGTCGAATACTTCTTCGATTTGACCGGCACCATCAGCGGATAATAGGCATCCAGGCTGAAGCGCCCGTCATCGACCCCGGCCAGGAACGTCGCGGCGATCGCGACCTTGCTGGTGGAGGCCATCGGGAACGGGGTGTCACCCAGCACGGAGACGGTCCGGCCGGTCGAAAGGTCAATCGCTGCCACCCCGATCCGGCCCATGCCGGGATCGGCATGCATGGCCAGCTGGGCATCGAGGCCCGAGCCGTACGGCCGCGGCGCTCCAGCGGCCACGAAAGGCCGGACCGAATTGGGCAGCACCCGTTTGGCGCTTTCGGTGCTGGGCTGAATCTTGAGCGGTGGGGCCTTGGCCGGAGCCTGCAATGAACTGCGCGCGGCAACCGCCGTAGGATTGAACGCCTTGTCGAATTCGGACTCAAGTGAATCGGCCTGCGCGGGTGCAGCCGATGCCAGCATCGCGGTGGCCAGCGCAGCGCCGACGAGCAATCTTGAAACCAGTCCCGTGGTCATGTGGAATGCGATAGCCCAAACATGCTTTCTGTTTGGCTAACGCTGCCCGGCGCTGATAGCCCAGCGCGACGAGCCGAGCCGCAAATGCGGGCAACTGCGTAAAAGCCACGAAAAAGGGGCCGGAAGACTGCGCTTCCGGCCCCCAATTCGTGATTCGCGAATGGTTGGGACCTTAGAAGTCCATCCCGCCCATGCCGCCCATGCCGCCGCCGGGCATGCCGCCCATGGCCGGCTTGTCGTCGGGCTTTTCAGAGATCGCAGCTTCAGTGGTGATCAACAGACCAGCCACCGATGCTGCATCCTGCAGCGCGGTGCGGACAACCTTGGTCGGGTCGATCACGCCGGCCTTGACCAGGTTCTCATAGACGTCGGTTGAGGCGTTGAAGCCCTGGGTCTCGTCACCTTCACGCAGCAGGTTACCTGCCACCACGGCGCCGTCGTGGCCCGCGTTCTGCGCAATCTGCTTGACCGGGGCGGTGATTGCCTTGCGGACGATGTCCACGCCCTTGGTCTGGTCGTCGTTGACGCCTTTCAGGCCGTCGAGCGCCTTGGTGGCATAGAGCAGCGCAGTACCGCCGCCGGGGACGATGCCTTCTTCCACCGCAGCGCGGGTCGCATGCAGCGCGTCATCGACGCGGTCCTTGCGCTCCTTGACTTCGACTTCCGAAGCCCCGCCAACCTTGATCACGGCAACCCCGCCGGCCAGCTTCGCCAGACGTTCCTGCAGCTTTTCCTTGTCGTAATCGCTGGTGGTGGTTTCGATCTGGGCGCGGATCTGTTCGACCCGGGCCTTGATGTCGTCCGCTGCGCCAGCGCCGTCGACGATGGTGGTGTTGTCCTTGTCGATCGAAATGCGCTTGGCCTGACCGAGCATGCCCAGCGTCACCGATTCAAGCTTGATGCCGAGGTCCTCGGAGATCATCTCGCCCTGGGTCAGGATCGCGATGTCCTGGAGCATCGCCTTGCGGCGATCGCCGAAGCCGGGAGCCTTGACGGCCGCGACCTTGAGCCCGCCGCGCAGCTTGTTGACCACCAGGGTGGCCAGCGCTTCGCCTTCGATGTCTTCGGCGATGATCAGCAGCGGACGGCCCGACTGGACCACCGCTTCCAAGACCGGCAGCATCGCCTGGAGCGACGAGAGCTTCTTCTCGTGGATCAGGATATAGGGATTATCCAGCTCGACCGTCATCTTGTCGGGGTTGGTGATGAAGTAGGGCGAGAGGTAACCGCGGTCGAACTGCATGCCTTCGACGACGTCGAGTTCGAACTCGAGCCCCTTGGCTTCCTCGACGGTGATCACGCCTTCCTTGCCGACCTTTTCCATGGCTTCGGCGATCTTTTCGCCGACTTCACGGTCGCCATTGGCCGAGATGATCCCGACCTGGGCGATTTCGGCCGAACCCGAAACCGGCTTCGAACGCTTGACCAGATCGGCAGTAACCGCGGTCACAGCCAGGTCGATCCCGCGCTTGAGGTCCATCGGGTTCATGCCGGCGGCAACGCAGGTCATGCCTTCGCGAACGATGGCCTGGGCCAGCACGGTGGCGGTGGTGGTGCCGTCACCGGCCTGGTCGTTGGTCTTCGAGGCCACTTCGCGCAGCATCTGTGCGCCCATGTTCTCGAACTTGTCCTTGAGCTCGATTTCCTTGGCGACGGTAACGCCGTCCTTGGTGATGCGCGGTGCGCCGAAGCTCTTGTCGATCACCACGTTGCGGCCCTTGGGGCCCAGCGTGACCTTGACGGCATTGGCGAGGATATCGACGCCGGCGAGAATGCGCTCACGCGCGTCGCGGCCGAATTTCACGTCCTTGGCTGACATGATGTTTACCTTTCAAATTGAGTTGCGTGCTATGCTTGGACCGCCTGGACCACTGTTCAGGCGCAAGAAAAACGAAGGCCTCAGCCGATGATGCCGAGGATGTCGCTTTCTTTCATGATCAGCAGGTCTTCGCCGTCCAGCTTGACTTCGGTGCCCGACCACTTGCCGAACAGCACCTTGTCGCCAGCCTTGACGTCCAGCGGAGTAACCTTGCCATCTTCGGCCTTGTTGCCCGCACCAGCGGCAACAACGATGCCCTCGGCGGGCTTTTCCTTGGCACTGTCAGGGATGATGATCCCGCCAGCGGTCTTTTCTTCAGCCTCGACGCGGCGAACAAGCACGCGGTCGTGCAACGGACGAAAGCTCATGTGGATACCTCTCTACATGATGGTTGAGTTGTATTGGCACTCTCACACCAAGAGTGCCAGCGAGGCGCATATGGGTGCGCGCCTGCCGGGCGTCAAGAAGAGTCTGGCCGGAAAAAATTCTACCAAAAATAGGGACAGTCCCTATTTTTGGTTTTTCTTTGGACGACCCCTCTTTGGCGGGGTCAGTGAACGGCCAAGCTCTTTTGCTTGCAGGGATACCCATTCAGGATCTGCGAGTGGCCGACCGCTCTTCAATGCACTTTCGATTCGATCACTGGCCTCAAGTCCGTCAGTGAGCATCGCGTCCCAGTTGGCGATGTGTCGGCCAAGGACTTTGGCGTCCGTGAGGCTATCTGAGCCAAGGCCGAGATGTGCTCGGGCGCTTGACCAGGTCCAATCGCCCGCATGCTCGACCATGTCGGCTTTGACCGGGTTGTTCTCAATGTAACGCGCTGCGACCATCAAATGGGCATCGTCCATCGGATAGCTGAGGAACCGGCCCTGGAACAAATGGCCGCACGCTTCGAGTTTGCGGTTGAAGTACTGCGCATAGTTGGTGTGAACGCTGGCGAGCGGTGCGCGCAGCCCATCTTCGTGCTGCGGAACGAGAATCAGATGGACGTGATTGTCCATCAGGCACCAGGCGAGGCACTTGGTCTGATGCACTTTTAAGGCATTTGCCAACATCGAGGTGTAAGCAGCGCGATCACCGTCATCATGGAAAATCGCCTGCCGGCGGTTTCCGCGCTGGATTACATGATGCGCCACATTGGGAATGACGATCCGGGCTGATCTCGGCATGATATCTCCCAATCGGCAAAATAGGGACAGTCCCTACTTAACAGGGACAGTCCCTACTTTGCCAGTCACGCGCGAGAGCATCAATCGCTAAAAATAGGGACTGTCCCTATTTTACCGCTGTTTGGGCAGCAGCCCCAGCGCCTCGCGGCGGTGCCAGCGCCAGGTCAGCAGCACCGCGACCACCACCAGCCCCAGCGCCAGGCCGATCCACACCCCCAGCCCTTCGAGCGGAGTGTAGAAACCCAGGCCAATCGCAGTGGTGAAGCCCACCGCCCAATAGCCGAACAGGGCGATCGCCAGCGGCATCGAGGTATCCTGCAATCCGCGCAGCGCTCCGGCGGCGACCGCCTGGGCTCCGTCGAACAGCTGGAAAGCGGCGGCGACTACCATATACTGCACCGCCAGGCCCACCAGCACCGCGTTCTGCGGCGCATCGGGGTCGAGGTAAAGCCGCAAGATCACCGTCGGGACCAGCAGCATGGCCAGCGCGGTGGTGGCCATGAAACCGACCGACAGCACGATCGCGCTCCACCCGGCATGGCCGATCGCCGCCCGGTCGCCCGCGCCAAAGTGGTAGCCGACCCGGATCGTTGCGGCCTGGTTGATCCCGAACGGCACCTGAAACGCCAGCGCGGCAACGTTCAGCGCAACGGTATGCGCGGCCAGCTCGGCCTCGCCGATCCGGCCCATCAGCAGCGCGGCCAGACTGAACAGCCCGGCTTCGGCCAGCACGGTCAGCGAGATCGGCGTGCCGATCCGCATGATCTCGCGCAGCCGCTGCCATTCGGGCCGCCACCAGCGTCCCAGCACTCGGTAACGACGCAGCTTGCGATCCAGCCGGATCACCACGCCATAGGCCAGGATCATCGCAATTGAAGTGAGCAGGCTCGATATCGCCGAGCCTTCCAGCCCCAGCGCGGGCAGGCCCAGGTTGCCGAAGACCAGCGCCCAATTGCCGACCAGGTTTACCCCCACCGCCAGCACGGTGATTGCAGTCGCATAGCCCGGCTTGCCCAGCGCGGCGACGAAAGTGCGCATCACGCTGGCTGCGATCATCGGGATCATCGCCCAGGACAGGATCGCCAGGAACTGGCCCGACATCGCCGCGATCTCTGCGTCCTGCCCGCTGGCCAGCAGCAGTGCCTCGCCCGAAAAGCCGATGGCCATGCCCAGCAGCCCCAGCGCGACCGAGATCCACAGCGCCATTCGCACTGACCGGCGTACTTCGCGTACCGCATGGTCGCGGCGGCCCAGCTCGGCTGCAATCAGCGGCGCGCAAGCCGTGGCCAGCGCGGTCATGCCCCACAGGGTCAGCCCGAAAATCGCGATCCCCAGGCTCGATGCGGCGAGCGGTTTGTCGCCCAGCCGGGCGATGAAGATCACGTCGATCGCGTGGACCAGCATCTGCAGCAGGTTGGTCGCCGCCAGCGGGCCTGCGAGGCGCAGCGTTTCGCGCAGTTCGGCGCGCATCGGGGTGGGGGCGGGTGCGTCAGGCATAAAGCCGGTCCGGATAGGCGCGGGCGGCAAGCGGGGAAAGGGCTTTTGCCTGACTTCGATCAATTCTCTGGAAGGCCGTGCGCTTTATGCAACGGCGGTGGACCGAAACGCACTTTCATTCGCGCCGTTCGCTCGCCTATGAAGTCTCACTGGTTTCCACACCTGCAGGGAGGGAAGTACCCATGCGCAAGACAATCACCACCGGGGCGCTGGTCGCCCTTGCCCTGTCGCTCTCGGCTT
>JAGXTB010000090.1 GCA_018334165.1 Sphingomonadales bacterium
GGGGGGGGGGCTCCACGCCAGCGTCGAACCCCCATCCCAACCCTTCCCCACCGGGGAAGGGCTAAAGGCCTAACTCCCCCCAGTATCCTCATGCGCGGTTCCGCCGCCGCTCGGGCCTGACCAGCCGCTGTCGCCGTCCTTGCCTTCCCACCAATAGGCCGGGCGCTTGGCGCTGCCGGTCAGCTCTTCGTTGAGCGTTGCGGCGTCATAGAGTCGTCCGCCGATCATCACTTTGGCCACCTTGTCCGAATTGCGGATGTCCTGCGTCGGGTCCGCATCGAGCACCACCAGATCGGCCAGCTTGCCCGGCTCAAGGCTGCCGACGTCCTTGTCATAGCCCAGCGAGCGCGCAGACTCGATCGTGCCTGCGCGCAAGGCCTCGACCGGGGTCATGCCCCCGCGCACGAACGACCACAGTTCCCAGTGCGCGGCGATGCCTGGTTCCTGCCCGTGTGCGCCGATCGCCACCGGCACCCCGCGCCGGGCGAGCTTGGCGGCCTCGCGCGCGCTGTCATCGTCGCGGTAGTCAACTTCGGGCGCGATCACCCGCCGGGCGTTGCCTGCGACCAGCGCCGAGGCCGGGGCGTGCTTCTTGAGGAGGGGATGGGTCCAAACCTCGGTACGGGCACGCCAATAGGGATCGCCGGCCGGGCCGCCATAGGTCACCACCAGGGTCGGAGTGTAGCCGACTTTCGACTGGCTGAAGAACTGCAGCACGTCTTCATAGAACACGCCCAGCGGCAGGTTGTGCTCCACCGTGGTGTTACCGTCCGCGATCAAGGTCATGTCCATGCCGAACAGCGAGCCGCCCTCGGCCACCGAGCGCATGCCCTCTTTCAGCGCCGCCGCCGTCACTTGCTGGCGCTGCTCGCGGCGCGGCTGGTTGTAGTTCTTGATCGAATGCGCGCCTTGCGCCTTGAGGCGGCGCACGTGGTTGAGTGCGTCTTCCGGCCCGTCGATCTGGGCATAGACCCCGGCCGAGCGCGCGCCATAGACGATCTCTGCGGTCGAAAAACTGCGCGGCCCCAGCAGCTTGCCCGCACGGTTCATCTCCAGCGCGGGGAACACGGTGGCCGCGCTGCTGGAGGGATCGTGGCGGGTGGTTACCCCCAGGGCCAGCTCGGTCATTTCGACCCAGTTGACCTCGGGCGTCATCTCATCGACGCCGTAGGGGCCGTGGGCGTGGGCATCGATCAGCCCGGGGATCACGGTCTTGCCACTCGCATCGAGCGTCGGCGTACCCGCCGGGATCGCCACTTCGCCGCGGCGGCCAACCGCCTTGATCCGGTTGCCTTGAACCAGCACCACGCCGTCATCGATGATCCCGCCATCCTTGCCAGCCATGGTCACCACCCGCGCGCCGGTGATCGCGACGGTGCCGCTTGGTTTGGCGCTGGTCACGGTCATCGACAGCGAAACGCCGCTTTTGGGCGGTTCGAACTTGGCGGGCTTGGCATCCTTGGCCAGCGGACCATCGGCAAACATCGCGGCGCGGTTGGCGCTGAACAGCGTGGGCCCCAGCGACCAGTGCAGCTGCTTGCCGTCCTGGCTCCAGTGGATCCAGTCGGCCCCGTCGCCGCTGGCGCGGGTGACCGGCAAGGCACCGCTCTTGGTGGAAAGCGAGACGGCCTGGGTGCCCGGCAGCAGCGGGGTGACGAAGGCCTGGTAGTTTTCACGGAAGGCGACGAATTTGCCGTCGGGCGAGACCGCGAATTCGCTGGTCATTTCACCCTCGGCATGGGTGCGGCGGGCCTCGCCACCCAGGTCCATCGAGACCAGGCGGGCCTTGCCATCGCCAAAGGTCACCGCAAAGACCCGGTCCGACGCCGCGCCGAATTGCGGGCGCGCGCCGTCCTTGCTGATCCGCACTGCGGTGCCGCCAGTGGCGGCCACCTTGTAGATCCCCGGCTCGGCCGAACCGCGCGGGCTGACGAGGCCGCCGCCACTCCGCTTTTCGAACACCACCAGCTTGCCATCGGGCGAGAATTGCGGTCGCGCATAGTGGCCGGGTGCCTGGGTGAGCACCGCAGCCTTGCCCCCGCCGGGCGCAATCGTGCGCACTTCGCCAAGCCCGGCATCGGTCCAGCGCACATAGGCGATCCGTTTGCCGTCAGCCGACCACGCAGGATAGCCCTCCATGCCCGCCGCATCGCTGGTCAGCCGCCGTGCGGTGCCGCCGGCCATCGGCTTGACCCACAGCTTGCCCAGCGTTTCGAACACCACCGCGGTGCCATCGGGTGATACGGTCGCACCGCGCGGCATCCTGGTTTCGAACGTATCGGGGGCAACTTCGACCGGCGGGCGCGGCGGATCAATCACGCCGCGGCTGTCGGAAATCCTGAACGGGATCACGCTGGCCTTGCCGCTGGCCAGTTCGACCCGCATGATCTTGCCGCCAGCCCAGAACACTACGCTGCCTGAATCCGGGGTCCAGGCCATGTTCGGGTAAACCCCGGTGACCGCCCAGGTCTCCTGCACGTCCTGATCGAGCGCGTCGTAGAGCTTGCGGTCGGTACCCGTCGCGAGATCGCGGACATAGAGCTTGGACTGGGTCTGCTCGCGCCGGACGTAGGCCAGCTTCTTGCCATCGGGCGAGGGGGTGGGACGCACCGCGCCGCCTTCGCCGCCGGCGACCTGCTCGCTTTCGCCGGTTCCCAGATCATGGCGTTCGATCGCGAAGATCTGCTGGTTCGAATCCTGCGCGTATTCGAAGGTTGGCCCGGGCGTGGTGTTGCGGGTGAAGTAGATGTGCTTGCCGTCGGCGGCGAACGTCGGCTCGCCCAGCTCCTTCTGGTGACGCTCGCTGGGCTTCTTGACCAGTGGTACCCCGCTGCCTCCGCCAACGTGGAACAGCCAGACCTCGCCAGTGCCGAGCGAGCGCTGGGTGGTGAAATGCTTCTTGGCGGCGATGTATTGCCCGTCCGGGCTCCAGGTAGCCTGGTTCATCAGCCGGAAGTTTTCGGTGGTCAGCTGGCGCTTGTCGCTGCCGTCGCGGTTCATGATCCAGATATTGTCCCCGCCGCCGCGATCCGATGTGAAAGCGATCCGCTTGCCATCGGGCGAAAAGCGCGGCTGGGTTTCATAGGCCAGCCCCTCGGCAATCCGCGTGGGGCTGCCGCCGGTGATCGGCATGGTGTAAATATCGCCAAGCAGGTCGAACGCGACCGTCTGCCCGTCGGGGCTGACATCGAGGTTCATCCAGGTGCCTTCCTCGACCGTGATCGGCACTTGGCGCACGGTCATACCAGGGGGGGCGGAAACGTCCCACTTGGGCGGATCCTTGGCTTCCTGGGCATGCGCCGCAACCGGCAAGGCAAGTGCAAGGCAAATGGCGAGGCGCGAGGCAGTCGCGAGGCGGTGGTGCATGTACGGAGTCTCCCTGTGGTCGGGACTATTCGGGCAGGCAGGGGCGGTGTCAATCTAGGGATCGACGAACGACCATTCCTCCCCGGCACGGGGAGGGGGACCGCCGCCGAAGGCGGGGG
>JAGXTB010000091.1 GCA_018334165.1 Sphingomonadales bacterium
CCGTTCGCCCCGAGCGAAGTCGAGGGGTCGCTCCTCAACGCGACCCCTCGACTTCGCTCGGGGCGAACGGATTTTGTGTTGGCCCATTCCGTGCAGCGTTCAGCCTGCGATCAGGCAGGCGGGCGCAGAAGTGCCCCATGACTTACCGCCTTATCCTGCCGGCCCTCGTGCTGCTTGCCGCTTGCTCCGCAACTACGCCATCGGTGGCCGACCCGGGTGGCAGCAAGTGGACCTTCGTGGCAATCGACGGTCAACCGCCGGTGTCTTCGAAAAGTTCGCTGACCATCGAGGAGGACCGGATCGGTGCCAATCTTGGCTGCAACGGCATGGGCGGCGATCTCAAGATCGAACAGGGACGGCTGATCACCGGGCCTCTCATTTCAACCATGATGTTTTGCGATGGCGTGATGGACCAGGAAAAGGCGGTCGCCGACCTGCTCGAGGCCAAGCCCAGGTTCTTTATCGAAGGCGACCGGCTGTTCATTCACTCGGACAAGCACAAGGCGGAACTTGTCAGGAAGAAGGACTAGCGTCCGCCTCTTCATCGGGTCCTTCGATCTCCAGCGCGCCGCCCTCGGCATGGCGTGGCAGGCTTTCAACCAGCGGCACGTCCTCAATCTCGCGCTTGCCGATTGCAATCCCCTTGTCGCGCAGGCGCTTGCCCGAAGTGAGAACATTGCGCTCAAAGCTGCCGACGAACTCGTTGTACTTGCGCACCGCACGGTCGAGCCCGGCTCCCATGCCTTTGAGGTGATCGGCGGCAACCGCCAGCCGGTCATATAGCTCGGCTCCAGACTTGCCGATTTCGACCGCTTCGCGCGCCAGCTGGTCCTGCTTCCAGACCATCGCCACGGTCCGGGCAATCGCCACCAGATTGGTAGGTGTAGCCAGCAGGACCTTGTTGTGAAAGGCAAAGTCCCACAGCTCCGGATCATGTTCAAGCGCCGCTGCGACGAAGTGCTCGCCCGGTACGAACATCACGACATAGTCAGGCGCTTCATCGAACTGGCTCTGATAGCTCTTCGCGCCGAGCGTCTGGACGTGCCCCCGCATCGAGCGCGCATGCAGATCGAGGTGGCGCTTGCGCTCGGCATCGTCGGTGCATTCGAAGGCCGCCTGATAGGCGTTGAGCGAGACCTTGGCGTCGATCACCAGCTTCTTCTGGCCGGGCACATGGACCACTGCATCGGGCCGCAACCGCCCCTCATCGGTGTCCATCGAATGTTCAAGATTGAAGTCGGTGTGTTCGGACAGGCCGCACTGTTCGAGGACGTTCTGCAGCGCCCGCTCACCCCAGCGACCGCGCGCCTTGGGGGCATTGGTCAGCGAATTGCCGAGCCGCGCCGCTTCGGCCCGGACCTGCTCCTGCCCTTCGCGCAGCGACTGGATCAGCCCGCCAAGTTGGCCAAAAGCATCGACGCGGTCCTTCTCCAGCTTGCTAACCTGCGCCTCATAGCTCGCCAGTCGCTGTCCGACCGGATCGAGCAGCGCCTTGATCCGCGCCTCGTTCTTTTCTTCGGACTGGGCAAAGCGCTGCTGCGCGCGCTCAAGCATCACTTCTTGCGCCTTGGCCAGCACTTTTGCCCCGGCGTTTTCAAATTCCTTCTTGAGTTCCTCCTGGGCGGTCAGCAGCAAGCGCTTCTGCTCGTCGAAATTGCGCTCATTGGCCTCCAACGTCGCCACGCGGATCGACGCTTCCCCCAGTTCCTTGACCGCCGCGCGGAACCGGGTGTCGAGTTCCTTCGCCTCCCCCTCAGCCTCATCGAGCCGCGCACGCAGCTCCGCCGCGGGGCGCGAACCGGCAAACCAGCCGCCCAGCGCACCCAGCGCCAGGCCCAGCAAAAGCAATACAATCGGGAGAATCTGTCCGTCCATCCCGCCACGCTAACCGGAACGGAGCGAGAACGCTAGCCCTTCCACACACTTATCCTCCCCCTCGATGGGGGAGGGATACCGCAGCTTGGCAGCTTGCTGCCTAGCGCAGGTTGGGCGGGGGTGTGTTCGCGGCCTGGCGCAGTTCTTGGCGGCGCGATCACCCCCATCCAACTGCGCCTAGCGAACAAGTTCGCAAGGCTTCGTATCCTTCCCCCATCAAGGGGGAAGAAAGCCCTGTCAGGCAGCTTTCCTGAGCTTCTCAAGCTTCTTGAGCGCCATTTGCCGCTTGAGCCGTGAGAGGTGGTCGATGAACAGCACCCCTTCGAGGTGGTCCATCTCGTGCTGCAGGCAGGTGGCGAGCAGGCCTTCGATCACCTCCTCGTGGTGCTTGCCGTCAAGGTCCTGCCACTGGGCGCGGATCCGCGAGGGACGCTCCACGTCGGCGTAGATCTCCGGCACCGAAAGGCAGCCTTCCTGATAGACGGTGTGTTCGTCCGAAGGGTCGGTGAGCACCGGATTGATGAACACCCGGGGCTCGCGCTTGGTCGGCTGGTGGTGATGGTGGTGGCCATCATGGTTGCAGGGTTCCGGCTCGGCATCATCGTCGTCGGGCTGAAGATCGATCACCAGCACGCGCAGCGGCACGCCCAGCTGGATCGCGGCCAGGCCGATGCCGGGAGCTTCGTACATGGTTTCGAACATGTCTTCGACCAGGGTGCGCAGTTCAGCATTGAACTCGGTTACGGGGACCGAGACCTGCTTGAGCACGGGATCGGGAACTTCGAGGATTTCGCGGATAGCCATAAGGGGCCAGATAGTGGGCCTCGGCGAAAATCTCAACCCATCGGACGCCGCGCGCGCAAAGCCTGCGCCAAAGTGCCTTCGTCGAGGTAGTCCAGCTCTCCCCCGACCGGCAGCCCGTGGGCCAATTGGGTGATCCGCACCGGATAGGCCTCAAGCCGTTCGGCGATGTAGTGGGCGGTGGTCTGGCCTTCCAGCGTGGCGTTCATGGCGAGGACCACTTCGTCCACCCCGCCCTGGCTGACGCGCTCGATCAGCTTGCCGATTGTCAGGTCTTCGGGCCGGACGCCTTCCAGCGCGGAGAGCCGACCGCCCAGCACATGGTACTTGCCCGCGAACAGCTTGGCGCGGTCGAGCGCCCACAGGTCCGCGACATCCTCCACCACGCACAGCGAACGCGGATCGCGGCGCGGGTCGGCACAAATCCCGCAAGGGTTGCTGGTATCGACATTGCCGCAGACCGCGCACTCCACCAGCCCTTCGCGGACCGCATCGAGTGCTTCGAGCAAGGCCAGCAGCGAAGTCTCGCGCCGCTTGATCAGCCACAGCACCGCGCGCCGGGCCGAACGCGGGCCGAGGCCCGGCAGGCGGCTGAGCGCAGTGGTCAGTGCTTCGATCTCTTGCGATGCCATGGGGGGACAGATAGGGACCTTTGCAATAGAAATGAACCGAAAAGCCCTTCCCCGTTGGGGAAGGGTTGGGATGGGGGTTCGGCGCTGGCCTTCTGGCGCAGAGCCCCCACCCCCACCCCTCCCCGACGGGGAGGGGAGTTATAAGGGGGTCGATTAGTGCGTGTGATCTTCATGGGAACCCCGGATTTCGCTGTCCCGGCGCTGCAAGCGCTGGTCGCGGCGGGGCATGAGGTGGTGGCCGCCTATACCCAGCCCCCCCGCCCCGGCGGCCGCCGCGGCAAGGAGCTGACGCCGACGCCGGTGCATAAGGCGGCCGACATGCTGGGGATCGCAGTGCGGCATCCGGTCAGTCTGAAAGGTGCAGACGAGCAAGCGACGTTTGCGGCGCTGGAGGCCGATGTAGCAGTGGTCGCGGCCTATGGCCTGATCTTGCCGCAGGCAGTGCTCGATGCGCCGAGGCTTGGCTGCCTCAACGTCCACGCCAGCCTGCTGCCGCGCTGGCGCGGTGCGGCACCGATCCAGCGGGCGATTTTGGCTGGTGACGAGGAGACCGGCGTCACCATCATGCAGATGGAGGCCGGGCTTGATACCGGGCCGATGCTGGCGGTGGTGAAAACTCCGGTGGACGGCAAGACTGCGGGCGAGCTCACCGCTGAATTGGCTGAACTGGGCGCGAACCTGATGGTCGAGGTGCTGGCCGACCTGCCTGGCCATGCGGCGGCGGTTCAGCCCGAAGCGGGCGTGACCTACGCCCACAAGATCGACAAGGCCGAGGCTCGGATCGATTGGGCAAACAGCGCCGATGAGATCGAACGCCAGATCCGCGCCTTTGCGCCAGCGCCGGGGGCATGGTTTGAGTTCGAAGGGGAACGCTGCAAGGTGCTTGCGGCAGAGCTCAATGAGGGGACAGGTGCACCCGGCCTTGTGCTTGATGACCAGTTGACCATCGCCTGCGAAACAGGCGCGATCCGCCTAACCCTTGTCCAGCGCGCGGGACGGCCGGCAATGGCGACAGCGGACATGCTGCGTGGTTGGGCGATCGAAGCGGGGACGAAGCTCGCTTGACCCGCTTCGCCCTCACCCTCGAATTCGACGGCACACCCTTCTTCGGTCTGCAGCGCCAGGCCCACGGCCCCAGCGTGCAGCAGGCGGTCGAGGAGGCGGTGTATGCCACCACCGGTGAGGCCGTCACGCTCCACGCCGCCGGGCGGACCGATGCGGGTGTGCACGCGCTGGGGATGCGGGTACATCTGGATGTCACCAAGGACATCGACGCCTTCCGGTTGATGGAGGCGCTCAACCATCATTTGCGGCCGAACCCGATCGCGGTGCTGGACTGCGAAGTGATGGCGGATGACTGGCACGCCCGGTTTTCCTGCATCGGCCGCGAATACCTCTACCGCATCGCCAATCGCCGCGCGCCGCTGACCCTCGATCTGAACCGCGCCTGGCAAGTGGCCCAGCCGCTTGACGCCGATGCCATGCACCGCGCCGCGCAGGCGCTGGTCGGGCACCACGATTTCACGACCTTCCGCTCGGTCCACTGCCAGGCGCAGAGTGCCGAAAAGACGCTTGATCTGCTCATCGTCGAGCGGGTGGACGAGGAAGTGCAGATCCGCGCCGCCGCGCGCAGCTTCCTCCACCACCAGGTCCGCTCGATGGTCGGCTGCCTCGCGCTGGTCGGCATGGGCCGCTGGCGCGAAGTGCAGCTGGACGCAGCACTGGAGGCGCGCGATCGTTCTGCGCTGGGGCTCAACGCCCCCAGCGAAGGTCTTTATTTCGTGCGGGCGATCTATCCCGAATCCTAATCCCAACCCCAACTCCGTTCGCCCCGAGCGAAGTCGAGGGGCAGCCGCCTAACGCAACCCCTCGACTTCGCTCGGGGCGAACGGGTAAGGGTGGGTGGAAATGGGAGAATCACAATGACTTTCACCGGCAAGCAGCTTACCACTCAGCTCGACGCGGACGGCACGCTAACCGTCCAGCTCAACGACAAGACCTGGGATGCGCCCAAACCTGGACAGGTGTTGATCAAGGTCGAAGCAACCCCGATCAACCCTTCGGACCTGGGCCTGCTGTTCGCCAGCGCCGATACCGAGAACGCGGTCTATTCGCCCGGCAAGGTCGTGGCCCGGATGCCCGACAACGCCACCCGCTTCATGAAGAGCCGTCACGGCATGGCCATGCCGGCCGGTAACGAAGCCGCCGGCACGGTGGTCGCTGCAGGCGAAGGCGCCGAGCACCTGCTGGGCAAGCGCTATGCCTGCGTGCCGGGCAGCGCCTATGCCAACTATGCCTATGCCGATGCCACAATGGGTTTCGCGGTGGATGACAGCGTGAGTGCAGAACAGGCCGCAAGTTCGTTCGTCAACCCGATGACCGCGCTGGGTTTTACCGAAACCATGAAGCTCGAACATTTCACCGGGATCGTCCACGCCGCGGCGGCTTCGAACCTGGGGCAGATGCTGGTCAAGATCTGTCTTGAGGACAACATCCCGCTGGTCAACATCGTCCGCAGCGAGGAGCAGGTGAAACTGCTCAAGGATCTGGGCGCCACCCATGTGCTCAACATGACCGACGCCGATTTCATGCCCAAGCTGATCGACGCGATCGCCGAAACCAAGGCAATGCTGGGCTTCGATCCGATCGGCGGCGGCACGCTGGCCGGGCAGATCCTGACCGCGATGGAAGCCGCCGCCAGCCGCGGCGCGGCCTTCAGCCGTTATGGCTCAAGCGAGCCCAAGAAGGTCTATATCTACGGCGCGCTCGATATCGGGCCGACGATCCTCAACCGCGCTTTCGGCCTGACCTGGGATCTCGCCGGGTGGCTGCTCACGCCGTTCATGATGAAGGCCGGGATGGAAGTGGTCGGCCGGATGCGCGCGCGGGTGATGAAGGACCTCACCACCACTTTCGCCAGCCACTATGCGCAGCGGGGCAACCTTGAGGACATGCTGACCAAGGATGCGGTCGCGATGTACAACGCCCGGCGCACCGGCGAGAAGTACCTGGTTACGCCGTAATTCCTCCCCCTTGGGGGAGGGGGACCACCGAAGGTGGTGGAGGGGTACGCGCGGGTGATCCCAACCGTGCCGGCCAGATCGGGATCACTCGCGCGT
>JAGXTB010000092.1 GCA_018334165.1 Sphingomonadales bacterium
GGGGGGGCGGCGTGTGCCGGAAAGCCCGGAGCCCCCACCCCCAACCCCTCCCCGCTGGGGGAGGGGAGAATCAGCAAAAGCGTGCTGAACTCAGCTCAACCGCCCGAAGGCCCCTGCCCCAGCGTAATGCGCGGCGGTGCCCAGTTCTTCCTCGATGCGGATCAACTGGTTGTACTTGGCGAGCCGGTCTGAGCGCGCGAGGCTGCCGGTCTTGATCTGTCCGCAGTTGGTGGCCACCGCCAGGTCGGCGATGGTCGCGTCCTCGGTTTCGCCCGAACGGTGCGACATGACGGCGGTGTAGCCATTGCGGTTGGCGATGCTGACAGCATCGAGCGTTTCGGACAGCGTGCCGATCTGGTTGACCTTGACCAGCAGCGAATTGGCGAGGCCCATGTCGATGCCCATCTGCAGCCGCGCCGGGTTGGTCACGAACAGATCATCGCCGACCAGCTGGACCTTGTCGCCAACCAGGTCGGTGATCGCCTTCCAGCCTTCGAAATCGTCCTCGCCCATGCCGTCTTCGATCGAGACGATCGGATAGTCCTGGCACAGCGCGGCAAGGTAGTCGGCCATCTGGACCGGGCTGAGCGAAAGGCCCTCGCCGCTGATCTCGTACTTGCCGTTCTTGAAGAACTCGGTTGCTGCGCAGTCGAGCGCCAGCTGGATCTCGGTCCCGGCCTTGAACCCCGCCTTGGCAATCGATTCCATGATGAAATCGAGCGCGGCGCGGGTGCTCGACAGGTTCGGCGCAAAGCCGCCTTCATCGCCCACCGCAGTCGCCAGGCCCTTGTCGTGGAGGCCCTTCTTGAGCGTGTGGAACACTTCGCTGCCCCAGCGCACCGCCTCGGCCAGGCTGTCCGCGCCGACCGGCATGATCATGAATTCCTGGAAGTCGATCGGATTGTCGGCATGTTCGCCGCCGTTGATGATGTTCATCATCGGCACCGGCAGGACATGCGCCGAAACCCCGCCGATATAGGAATAGAGCGGCAGACCGCGCGCATTGGCGGCGGCCTTGGCCACCGCCAGGCTGGTTCCCAGGATCGCGTTGGCGCCCAGGCGGGCCTTGTTCTCGGTCCCGTCGAGGTCGATCATCGCATGGTCGATGTCGCGCTGATCTTCCGCATCGAGGCCAAGCAGCGCGTCGGCGATCTCGGCATTGACCGCGGCGACCGCCTTCAGAACGCCCTTGCCCAGGTACCGCTTCTTGTCGCCATCGCGCAGTTCGACGGCTTCGTGCGCGCCGGTCGATGCGCCCGAGGGCACCGCGGCGCGGCCAAAACTGCCATCGTCGAGCAAAACATCGACTTCCACCGTCGGGTTGCCCCGGCTGTCGAGAATTTCGCGGGCGTGGATGTCAATGATCGCGGTCATGGCGCAGCAATCTCCTCTTGGGCCAGTTTTGGGTTCCCTAAGCAGCACAAGGCCCACCTGCAAGCATGACAGACCCTTGAAGGTGCACTAATAGGTATCCACATAGCAATTTGAGGTCCCTCCCCCTGGGCAGCGAAAGGTACAATCATGGCCAAGACCCCCACCAAGACCCCTGCGAAGGCTCCGGCTGCCAAGAAGGCCCCCGCCAAGAAGCCAGCCGCCGCACCTCAGACCGAAGCCAAGGCCAAGTTCGCCAAGGCGATCGAAGAAGCCAAGGCCGGCGCCAGCGCGCTGACTGGCGAAGCCAAGGCCAAGGCCGGCGCCTACAAGGAACAGCTTGCGGCCAAAAGCGAAGACTGGGCCGAAGACGCCAAGGATCTGGCCGCGCAGGCCAAGGACCGCGCCGCCGAATTGGCCAAGGAAGGCAAGGCCAAGACCAGCGACGCGATTTCCAGCCTGGGCAAGATTGTTTCGGACAACGCCGGGGCGATCGATGAGAAGCTGGGCACCCGCTATGGCGACTATGCCCGCACCGCCGCCCGCTCGATGCAGGAAACCGCCGCCAAGATCGAAGCCAAGGAACTGGGCGAGCTGGGCGAAGACGCCAAGAAGTTCGTCCGCGAAAAGCCAGGCCTGGCGATCGGCATCGCGGCAGTCGCCGGTTTCTTCCTGGCCCGCCTGTTCCGTGGCGGTTCTTCCGATGAGGCTTGAGGCAGCAAAGGTTGACAGAGCGCCGCTGCTTGCCTCTTGTCATCAGGCATGGACGATGAAGCCCCGCCCCTGATCGCGCCCTCCCCCGCCGACGCTGCCGAGCGTTCGCTGGTCGATGATGTGCGGCAGATGGTGGACGACGGGCGCACGCTGTTGGAGGCGGAGCTCGCCTACCAGAAGAGCCGCGCTGCGGTCGCCGGGCAAGGGGCCAAAGGCATCGCCGGGTGGGGCGCCTTGGCGCTGGCGCTGGTTTTCTTTGCGCTGATGGCCCTGGTCATGGGGCTGCTGCTGGCGCTGTCCGAATTGACCAATGGCTGGATCGCGACCTTGATTGTGGTGCTGGGCCTGCTGCTGGCGGCAAGCCTTTCGGCCATGGCCGCAGGCAAGCGCTGGAAGCGGATGTCGGCGCAGCTTTCCGACATCGAGCAGACGCCATGAACGAGGCCGAAAACCGCCTCGCCGCAGACCGTGCCAACCGCAAGGCTGCGCGCGGGCTGTTCGACAGCCGGCTCAGCCAGGTCAAGGCTGACCTAGCCGCGCGCAGTGTGCCGGGCCGGATCAAGGCCAAGGCCACCGACGAAGTGGTCAAGGGGATCGAGCAAGGCGTCACAATCGCCAAAGACAGCAAGGGCATCGTGGCCGGAACAGTGGCCGCGCTGGCCCTATGGTTCTTTCGTGAGCCGCTATGGAAGCTTGGCCAGCGGCTGTTCGCGGGCAAGCAAGATGCGGTTCAGGAACAGGCCGGTACAGGCGCGGACGAACCACAGGAGCCAACCGACAGTGAGTGAAGCCGAACAACGCAGCGAACGGATCCGCCAGCGCATCGCCGCCTCGCAAGGACGGCTGGCGCGCGAGAGCGAGGACCTGCCCGCGATCCCCAGGCGCGAACCTCTGCCAGATGCCTATCCGCCCGAAAACTACCGCAGCCTGGCTGCCGAATACCCGCTGCTGACTGTGGCCGCCGGGGTTGGCATGGGGCTGCTGCTGGGCGCGCTGGTACCCAAGGGCGCAGGCGGCAAGGCCGGACGCCGGGCGATGGTGCTTGCCACTGCCGCCGCCGAACTGGGCTTGGCGCTGAGCAAGCAGGCGGCCGACAAGGCTGGCGATGCCGGCCGCGATGGGCTGGCCAAGCTGGACCAGGGTACTGCCCCGCTGCGCCAGCGCGCGAGCCGCGCGGGCAGCTCGGCCCGCAGCCAGGGCGTGCGGCTCGCCAGCGAGGCGATCAGGCTGGCGGCGCGGCTGCGCAAGTAACCTTCCGTAGCGTTCGGTCGCACTTGCCTAACCATACCGGGGCTATTAAGGGCGCGCATCCTCCTTCCCCGGGAAAGCCCCATGAGCGAACAGAAACTGCACCTAGTGATCGGCGGGCGCGTCAAGGACCCGCAGCATCTCGAATTTGTCAACCTCGACGAAATGGACTTCGTCGGCGTCTTTGGCGACTACGCCAGCGCCGAGGAAGCCTGGCGCGACAAGGCCCAGCGCACGGTCGATGATGCCGAGATGAAATATGTCGTGGTGCACCTGCACCGCCTGCTTCAGCCGGACATGCTGAAGCGCTGATAGAGAAAGGCCCCGGAACTTCCGGGGCCTTTTCGCATCAGATGAATTCGATCCTCTCGACCACATAGAACCGGTCGCCGGCGGGCACCGAAACCTCGATCTCATCCTCGACCCGGCGGCCGATCAGGGCCTTGCCGAGCGGCGAATTGTAGCTGATCCGGCCGATCTTGGCGTCCGCTTCATAGGGGCCGACGATCTGATATTTCACCGGCTTGTCGGCATCGTCCAGCAGAGTCACGGTCGCGCCGAAGATGATCCGGTCACCCGACAGGGTCGCAGGATCGACGATCTGCGAACGGCTGACTTTGTCTTCCAGGTCGGCGATCGCCATTTCGACCTGGCCCTGGCGTTCCTTGGCAGCGTGGTATTCAGCGTTTTCGGAGAGATCGCCATGCGCGCGGGCTTCCTCGATCGCATCGACGATCAGGGGGCGCTCTTCGCGCAGCGCGCGCAGCTCGGCGATCAGGCGTTCATAGCCTTCCGCCAGCATCGGCAGCTTTTCGATACTTGCCATCGTTACCGTCCTCCTGGCGGCTTCCGCAGCGACTAATGCCCTGTCCCGCGGCACGCAGGCTACGGATCAGACCGATCGCTTGTTTAGGGGAAACCGCGAATATCTAGTTACTGTAATAGTCTTGCAATGAGCGGACTTCAAGTCTCGTCTGCCGCAGTGCAGCAATCGCCTCCGCCGCGGCCAGCGATGCCGCCGCTGTGGTGTAGTAGGCGACCTTGCCCGACAGCGCCGAAGCACGGATCGATTGCGAATCCTTCAGGCTTTGCCAACCCTCGGTCGTGTTGAAGATCAGGCTGACATCGCCATCGATGATCTTGTCGACGATATGCGGGCGCCCTTCGGCCACCTTGTTGACCCGTTCGACCGGCAGCCCGGCCTCGACCAGATAGCGCTGCGTGCCGCCGGTGGCGATCACTGCAAAGCCTTGTTCGATCAGTTGCTTGACCGCAGGCAGGATCACCGCCTTGTCGCTGTCCTTGACCGAGACGAAGGCCGTGCCGCTCTCGGGCAGGCGCGCTCCCGCGCCCAGCTGCGACTTGGCGAAAGCGATCGCGAATGTGCGGTCGATCCCCATCACTTCGCCGGTGCTTTTCATTTCGGGCGAAAGCACCGGATCGACCCCGGGGAACCGCGCGAAGGGGAACACGGCTTCCTTGACCGCCATGTAGTCAAACTCGCGCTTGAACGGCGGGAAAGTGTCGAGCCTTTCGCCGGCCATCACCCGCGCCGCGATCTTGGCGACCGGCTGGCCGATCGCCTTGGCCACGAAGGGCACGGTCCGGCTGGCGCGCGGGTTGACCTCGATCAGGTAGACGTCGCCGTCCTTGACCGCGAACTGGATGTTCATCAGGCCCTTGACGCCCAGCGCCATGGCCAAAGCCTCGGCCTGGCGTTCCATTTCGGCGACGATTTCGGCGGGCAGGTTGTAAGGCGGCAGAGTGCAGGCGCTGTCGCCCGAGTGAATGCCGGCTTCCTCGATGTGCTGCATCACGCCCGCGACCACCACTTGCGTCCCATCGCACAGCGCATCGACATCGCATTCGACCGCATCGCGCAGATACTGGTCGATCAGCACCGGACTGTCGCCCGAAACCGAAACCGCAGTGGTGATGTAGTCGTCGAGCTGGGCGACCGAATCGACGATCTCCATCGCCCGCCCGCCCAAGACGTAGCTGGGCCGCATTAGCACCGGGAAGCCGATCCGGTTGGCCACTGCAACCGCCTCGTCGCGGCTGCGGGCAATGCCGTTGAGCGGCTGCTTGAGCCCCAGATCATTGACCAGCTTGGCAAAGCGTTCACGGTCTTCGGCAAGATCGATCGCATCGGGCGAAGTGCCCAGGATCGGGATCCCGGCGTCTTCCAGCGTCTGTGCGAGCTTCAGGGGAGTCTGCCCGCCAAACTGGACGATCACGCCCTTGAGCGTGCCGTTCTGCTGTTCGACCCGCAGGATTTCCAGCACGTCCTCGCCGGTCAGCGGCTCGAAATAGAGCCGGTCGGACGTATCGTAATCGGTGCTGACCGTTTCGGGGTTGCAGTTGATCATGATCGTTTCGTAACCCGCCTCGTCGAGCGCGAAGCAGGCGTGGCAGCAGCAGTAATCGAACTCGATCCCCTGCCCGATCCGGTTGGGTCCGCCGCCCAGGATCACGATCTTCTGCCGGTCCGTCGGCGCAGCTTCGCATTCGGGCGCGCCGAACAGCGGGCCTTCGTAGGTGGAATACATGTAGGGCGTCACCGCCTCGAACTCGGCGGCGCAGCTGTCGATCCGCTTGAACACCGGGTGGACGCCCAGCTTGGTCCGCAGCTCGCGCACTTCTTCCTCGGTGGTCGCCCCGGCCATCGCCCGCAGCGCATCGTGGAGCAGCCCCGAACGCCGCGCGGCCAGCGTTTCGCCCAGCCCGCCCGCGACGCCCACGCCGCGAACGGCGAGCACCGCCAGCCGCTTGTCGGAAAAGCCCATGGCTTTCAGGCGGCGCAAGCCAGCGGCGTCGGTCGGCAGGCCGTCGGCCTGAATCCGCACTTCCTCTTCGATAATCTCAGCGATGTGGCGCAGGAACCAGGGATCGAAATGGGTTACGCCCGCGACTTCCTCGATGGTGAAGCCCTCACGGAAGGCCTGAGCTACGATCAGCAGCCGGTCCGGAGTTTGCTGCGAGAGAGCGGCGGTCACGGCATCGCGGCCCGCGCCTTCAAGGCTGAGCACGCGGTTGAACCCGTCGAGCCCGGTTTCAAGGCCGCGCAGCGCCTTCTGCATCGATTCCTTGAAGTTGCGGCCGATCGCCATGACTTCGCCGACCGATTTCATCGCGGTCGAAAGCAGCGGCTCGGCGCCCTTGAACTTTTCAAAGGCAAAGCGCGGGATCTTGGTCACCACGTAGTCGATCGTCGGCTCAAAGCTGGCGGGCGTCGCGCCGGTGATCTCGTTGGTGATCTCGTCCAGCGTATAGCCCACCGCCAGCTTGGCGGCGACGCGGGCAATCGGGAATCCGGTCGCCTTGGAAGCTAGCGCGGACGAGCGCGAAACACGCGGGTTCATTTCGATCACGATCAGCCGGCCGTCCTTGGGATTGACCGCGAACTGCACGTTCGATCCGCCGGTTTCGACGCCGATCTCGCGCAGCACCGCGATGCTGGCGCTGCGCATGATCTGGTATTCCTTGTCGGTCAGCGTCAGCGCGGGCGCGACGGTGATCGAATCGCCGGTGTGAACCCCCATCGGATCGACGTTTTCGATCGAGCAGATGATGATGCAGTTGTCGTTCTTGTCCCGAACGACCTCCATCTCGTACTCTTTCCAGCCGAGCAGCGATTCCTCGATCAAAACTTCAGTGGTTGGAGAGGCATCGAGGCCGGACCTCACAATATGCTCGAACTCGGCCTTGTTATAGGCCACCCCGCCGCCGGTCCCGCCCAGCGTAAAGCTGGGGCGGATGATCGAGGGCAGGCCCGTGCGTTCCAGCACCGCGAACGCCTCGTCGACATTGTGCGCGATGCCCGAGCGCGCGCTCTCAAGCCCGATCTTGGTCATCGCCTCGCGGAACCGCATCCGGTCTTCGGCCTTGTCGATCGCATCGGCATCAGCGCCGATCATCTTGACCCCGAACTTCTCCAGCGTGCCATCGTTGAACAGCGCCAGCGCGGTGTTCAGCGCGGTCTGCCCGCCCATCGTCGGCAGCACCGCGTCAGGCCGCTCCTTCTCGATGATCGCCGCGACCACTTCGGGCGTGATCGGCTCGACATAGGTCGCGTCCGCCATGTCCGGATCGGTCATGATCGTCGCCGGATTGGAGTTGACCAGGACCACCCGGTAGCCCTCCTCCTTCAGCGCCTTGATCGCCTGGGTTCCGGAATAGTCGAACTCGCAGGCCTGCCCGATGATGATCGGGCCAGCGCCAATGACGAGGATCGAGGAGATGTCAGTGCGTTTGGGCATTTGACTATTGTGCTCTCATTGCATACATTGATTGCAATGCAATCATGGGATTTGAACGATGGGTAGCGTGACTATTCGAAGCATCGACGATGCGATCAAGCATAGCGCCCGCCTCGCCGCAGCGCGAAACGGTCGTTCGCTGGAGGCGGAATTGCGCGCGCTGCTTGTCAAGACATATGGCAATGCAGAAGACGATCATACCCGGCGCATTCGGGCCATGTCGGGCCGAGAATTCGTTGATCACCTGATCAAGACCGCAAATGGCGCGACGCTCGAACTGCCCGATGACACGATCGACGAAGAACGGGACATTTTTGGTGCTGATTGATACCAACGTCTGGAGCGAACTGTCGCGCCCGAACCCTGATCCGAATGTCGCAGAATGGGTGCGCGCAAACTTCGATTCATGCCTGCTGTCGGCCATTGTCCTTGGCGAAATCCAATATGGCATTGCGCTTGCGGAGGGCACCCGGCGGATCGAACTTTCCGGGTTTCTGAACGATCTTGTGCAGCGGCTTGGTGGCGAAGTTTTGGCATTCGACAATGCGGCGGCGCTCACATGGGGAAACTTGCGCGCTCGCCTCAAGCAGTCGGGCAAGCTCTTCGGCGAACGCGACATGCTGATTGCCGCCCAGGCGTTGAGCCTGGGCATTCCCGTGGTGACCCGAAACAAGTCCGAAATGGCGCTGAGCGGCGCTTCCATCATCAATCCCTGGCAGCCTTGATCGCCTGGGTTCCGGAATAATCGAACTCGCAGGCCTGGCCGACAATGATCGGGCCAGCGCCAATGACGAGGATCGAGGAGATGTCAGTGCGTTTGGGCATTGCGGGTCAGGGCTCGATTATCTGGCTGGAGTGAAAGACCTTGGCGTGGTCGAGGTAGTCGGCGGCGGCGGGATCGTACTGCTGGGGAACCAGGATCAGTTCGATCTCCTGCTTGCCATGCTGGCCGCGCACGGCCTGGCGGTAAAAGTCCCAGAACTTTGCGGGATCGTCGCTGCGGCGCACGATCACCATCATGTCGGGTTCGCCCTTGCTGCCTTTGCTGGGCGTAGTGATGTATCCAGCCGCTTTGCCTGCCATTCCAAGCTTGGCCATTTCGGCGTCCTTGCCGGTGCCGATGATCCCCAGCACCACCGCGTCGCGCTTCATGCCCTTGGCCCGGCCCATGATCGCCTTGGGCACCACCGGCTTTGAGACATAGCTGGAGCCCCAGACCCGGGCCTTGTCGAGGTAATCGTCCTTGCTGGTATCGGTGCCAAGCGGCAGCACGATCATCTCCAGCGCAAAAGTGCCATAGCGGCCGCTGCGCACTTCATCCTGAAACGCCCAGAACTGGTCGTGATCGCCGTCGAACGGCACCACCACCATCACTTCGTCCTCGCCCTTGGAATTTTTCGAACGACCATTGCGAAAGCCCTTGGCCTTGGCCGCGCCTTCGAGCACCTGCTTGGCACTCTCCGGCCCGACCGCGAGCAGCGCGATCACCTGGCTCTGCGCGGGCTTGTCTTCGACCTGCGCGAAGACCTGCGCCGAGGCGGGCTGGGCCGCGAGCGCGAGGATCAGCGGCGCGAACAGCGCGGTAAGGCGAAGCATCAGTCTAGACATGGCATTGTCCTTTCCTTTGGGCTTTGCGCGACTTTGGTGGGGTGATGATTGGCCTGCAACGGAGAATTTGCTACCTCAAAAGCCCTTCCCCTGTGGGGAAGGGTTGGGATGGGGGTTCGGCGCTGACCGGAAAGCTCAGAGCCCCCACCCCCAACCCCTCCCCGCCGGGGAGGGGAGTTTTGCGGAGGTGTGGAATGGCAAGGAAGCGTCTGACGCCGGTTGCGCAAAATTTGCGCCGTGAACCGACCGATGCGGCCAAGCGCCTGTGGTCCCGCCTTCGCGCCAAGCAACTCGGCGTCCAGTTCACCCGCGAATTCCAGATCGGCAACGCAATCGTCGATTTCGCCTGCCGCCGCGCCAGGCTGGCGATCGAAGTCGATGGCGGGCAGCACAGCGACAGTCCCACCGACGAAGCCCGCACCAGCATGATCGAAGCGCACGGCTACCAGGTCATCCGCTTCTGGAACAACGACGTCCTGCAAAACACCGACGGCGTAGTCCTGCGCATCACCGAAGAACTCGCCCTCGCCACCAACCGCGACGACTGGTTTGAAGACGACCCCAACTGACACAGCCCCTTTCTTCCCCCTTCCCCATAGGGGAAGGGCCGGGGATGGGGGTTCCACGCCAGCATGGCACGCAACCCCGACGCGAGGCTGCGCCTCGCTCCCCCACCCCAACCCCTCCCCGCCGGGGAGGGGCTTCCCGGGGGCTAGGTTGTGGGTTGAGGTGATGTTAGGGTGTTTGGGCATTAGAAATCGTTCAGCGGTAGTTTTTCTGTTGTGACGGTATACAGGACATCGGTCCCATCTGGCCCTCGCTTTGTCACTCGTACGAAAGGCACGCCCGAAATCCATGCAGCGTAGCATGCACGTTTGAGTCCTTCCGACACGATTGGAATTGGTCTTTGGCGAAACCGAGGGTCATTCGTAACGGTAGGCGTTGTGTCTGGCATGAAATACAAAGTGAGATCGTTTGGATCACTTGTTGCTGCTGCATTCCAGCCAAATTTCGCCATATAGCGCTGGGCCATCTTGAAATCACCGGCTTGA
>JAGXTB010000093.1 GCA_018334165.1 Sphingomonadales bacterium
CGCCACTCCCGAGGCCGAGACCAGCGAGGCCTTCCGCGAAAAGATGGTCGCCGCGCGCAGCCGCGATACGGTGCGCAGCCGCAGCCGCACCGGCAAGCCCGCGCGCCAGCTGAGGACCGCCTGGCACGAAGCCTGGGATGCCAGCGATGGCCCCGGTTCATTGCCGATGCCCTTGATGGGGATGGTCAGCGAACCCAGCTTTCAGCGGATCGAAAAAGCCGTGATCAACGGCAACCAGGAAGCCCGCGATCTGGTTTCCTATTTCGTCGGCCAAGGCGTAGGGCTGATCGAACAGGTCCGCAGCGCCAAGGTCGTGGTACAGGACTTTCGCGAAGAATTCGCCGAAGCGGTAATGGGGCTGACCGCAATGCTGGAGTAACCGCAATGCCCACCAAGGCCTTTGGCCGCCGCTATCTCGATGTTCTGGCCTCGGTCTACATCTACAATGAGTTTCGTGGTTACACTTCGCTCGACCGGGTCCTGGAAGCGGTGCGTGCGCGCTGTCCGGATGAAACCGGGTTCATCGCCGAAGTGACCAAGCACCGTGCCGATGAGCGCAAGCATTACCTGATGTTCAAACGCTGGTTTGAGCGGCAGGGGCATATGCCGCTCAAGGTCGATCGCGGGGTCGGGCATATCGACCGGTTCATCCAGTGGGTGTTCCGCTGCACGATCGAAGAGCTGGATACCGGCGAAATCGTAGCCAGTTCGGCTGAATTCGAGAAACTGTGCCGTGTCATCATGCTGACCGAACAGCGCGGCTATCGCCAGGTCGAGGTCTTGCTGAAGAACCGCACGATCCAGGCCGATCCGGTGATGCGCAAGATCTTCGAGATCGTGCACCGCGACGAGCCGGAACACTATCTGCCTTACCAGCGCTGGCTTGAACGACAGGGCCGCGCGACCGCGAAGTGGAACGAACGCGCTGCCGACTGGTGCATCCACAAGGTCCTGATGCTGATCAAGCTGCCGGCCTTGTTCCTCGATGCCGGGTGCGAGCGGCTGGCTGTCTGGCCGGATTGGCAAGCGCCTGCCACACTTGCCGAAACTGACATCGCCGCGCTACCAATCGCGGCATGACTTACACCCTGATCACCGCCAACCGGAACTATTCCAGCTGGAGTCTGCGCCCCTGGTTGCTGATGAAAGCCTTGGGCATTCCTTTTGCGGAACGCCTCGAGCCATTTGCCAAGCCCGACAATTACGAGGACTTCCGCAGGTTCTCGCCCACCGGGCAGGTCCCGTTGCTGATCGACGGAGAGCGCAAGATCCCGGATTCGCTGGGGATCGCGCTGTACCTCGCCGAGCGGCATCCGGGCGTGTGGCCCACTGAGGAAGAGGCGCGGATCTTCGCCCAGGGCGCGGTCTGCGAAATGCACGGCGGCTTTGGGCACCTTCGCAACGATTGCACCATGAACGTCGGCGTGCGCGTCACCCCCAAGCCGATGAGCGAGGGTATGCAGCGCAATATCACCCGGGTGCGCGAAATTTTCGAGACCGGCCTCGAGCGGTTCGGTGGGCCCTGGCTGGCCGGGGCTGAGTTCTCAGCCGCCGACGCCTTCTACGCGCCGGTCGCCTTCCGGATCCGCACTTACGGGCTCGTTGTCGGCAAGGGCCAGGCCTGGGTTGACCATGTGCTGACCCACCCGGCGATGCTTGACTGGGAGGCTCAGGCCCTGGCCGAAGACTGGCGCGAGGAAGCCCACGAGGCCGAACTGGCCGCCGCGGGGGTGATCACGGCGGACTATCGCAAATAGCTGTGGAACATCGACTTCGGTTGACAAATATCAATTCTGCGGACTGCGATGAGCCTAAACCGCGCTGACACCCAGCGAGGTTGCCATGCCGCTTGAAGTCGCCATTGCCGAGGAAATCTGGAACGCCAAGTATCGCTTCAGTCCGCCCGATGGCGGCGGCGATGCCGATTTCTCGGAGACGGCAGCACGCGTCGCCCGTGCCATAGCCGCCAACGAAAAACCGGCCCTGCGCAAGGAATGGGAGCCGCGCTTCGCCCGTGCGATCGAATCGCTGGAATTCATCCCGGCCGGTCGGATCCTCGCCGGCGCCGGAACCGGACGCGCGGTAACGCTGTTCAACTGCTTCGTCATGGGCACGATCCCGGACGACCTCGGCGGGATTTTCCACCACCTGACCGAAGCCGCGCTGACCATGCAGCAAGGCGGCGGAGTGGGCATGGATTTCTCGACCATCCGGCCCCGGGGCGCCACAGTGAAAGGCGTCGGGGCCGATGCCTCGGGGCCGCTTTCGTTCATGGATTGCTGGGACGCGATGTGCCGCACGGTACAGTCTGCCGGGGCCCGGCGCGGCGCAATGATGGGGTGCCTCAGGATCGATCATCCCGATGTGCTCGACTTCATAGAGGCCAAGCGCGATTCGGCACGGCTGCGCAACTTCAACCTGTCGGTGCTGGTCACCGATGCCTTCATGGCGGCACTGGAGGAAGGAGCCGACTGGGATCTGGCCTTCGCCGGCGAGACCTACCGCACGATCCCGGCGCAGGAGCTGTGGGACCGCCTGATGCGCGCGACCTTCGATTACGCCGAACCGGGGGTGATCTTCGTCGACCGGGTCAATGCGGCCAACAACCTGGCCTATTGCGAGACGATCAGCGCATCGAACCCTTGCGGCGAGCAGATGCTGCCCCCCTACGGGGCCTGCTTGCTCGGATCGATCAACCTCGCCGCGCTGGTCGAGCGGGCCTTCGCCCCCGATGCCGGGATCGACCCGGCCCGGCTGGAAGAGCTTACCGCACTCGCAGTGCGGATGCTCGACAATGTCATCGATATCAGCGGCTATCCATTGGTCGAACAGGAGGCCGAGGCCCGGGCGAAGCGCCGGATCGGGCTGGGAATCACCGGACTCGCCGATGCTCTGCTGTTTTGCGGCCTGGCCTATGGCAGCGAGCCTGCGGTGGCGCGCATGGAGCAGTGGCTGGATACGATCCGCCGCGCGGCTTACCGTGCCTCGGCCCTGCTGGCCGAAGAGAAGGGCCCATTCCCGGCCTACGATCCGGTCATTCTCGACCGGCCGGGACTGCTGGCGCTCGACGAGGAAACCCGCGCGCTGATCGCCCGGCACGGCCTGCGCAACGGCTGCCTCACCTCGATCGCTCCGACTGGAACGACTTCGCTGCTGGCGGGCAATGTTTCATCGGGGATCGAGCCGGTTTTCGCCTATCGCTATACCCGCCGGATCCTCCAGAGCGACGGTAGCACGCGGACCGAGGAGGTCGAGGATCATGCGCTGCGGCGGTGGCGGCAAGAGCATGGCGATCGCCAACTTCCGACGGAGCTGTTCGTCAGCGCCCAGACCCTCAGTCCGGCCGATCATGTTGTAATGCAGGCGGCGGCGCAGCGGCTGATCGACAGTTCGATCTCCAAGACCGTCAACTGCCCAGAAGACATCGCCTTCGAGGCATTCTCGGATGTCTATCGCCAAGGCTACCGACTTGGCTGCAAGGGGATGACCACCTATCGCCCCAACGTGGTGACCGGATCGGTGCTTTCCACCGACGCTTCCGCCCAACCGGCCAGCCCCGCGCCGGCCTCGGCCGGGCCGGCACCGCGCGATCCGATATTACAGGGTACCACCTACAAGCTGCGCTGGCCGGCCAGCGCGCATGCGCTCTATGTGACCATCAACAATGCCGAGATCGATGGCGAATTGCGCCCGTTCGAAGTGTTCATCAATTCCAAGAACATGGACCACTACGCCTGGAGCCTCGGGCTGACCCGGATGATCTCGGCAGTGTTCCGGCGTGGCGGCGAGGTCGATTTCGTGGCCGAGGAACTCAAGGCGGTGTTCGATCCGCGCGGCGGGGCCTGGACCAACGGACGCTATGTTCCTTCGCTGCTGGCGGCAATCGGCGATATCATCGAGACCCACCTCAGCCAGTTCGCTCCGGGGCAGATCGACCTGCCGCTAGTGCTCGGCCCCGCGCCAGCCGCCGGGAAAGAAGCGCCGCTGATGGGACCGTGCTGCCCGCAATGCGGCCTGCCAGGGATGATTCGCGAAGAAGGCTGCAACAAATGCCTGAGCTGCGGCTTTTCGAAATGCGGCTAGCCTTCTAGCGCCGCCTTCAGATCTTCAACCAGATCAAGCCGTTCCCACGGGAAGAAATCGCCGTGCGGCTTGCGGCCGAAATGGCCATAGGCGGCGGTCGGGCGGTAGATCGGCTTGTTGAGGCCCAGGTGCGTGCGGATCGCGCGCGGGGTCAGCCCGCCCAGCTTGGGCAGCGAGAGGATCGCGGCCTCGATCTTGTCTTCGGCCACCGTGCTGGTGCCGTGGGTATCGACGTAAAGCGAGAGCGGCTCCGAGACGCCGATCGCATAGGCGATCTGGATCGTGCAGCGCGTGGCGAGGCCGGCCGCGACGACGTTCTTGGCAAGATAGCGGGTGATATAGGCGGCCGAGCGGTCGACCTTGGTCGGATCCTTGCCGCTGAACGCGCCGCCGCCGTGCGGGGCCGCGCCGCCATAGGTGTCGACGATGATCTTGCGCCCGGTCAGGCCTGCGTCGCCATCCGGCCCGCCGATTTCGAAGCTGCCGGTCGGGTTGATGTAGTACTTGGTCTCGCGCAGCAGCACCGGCGGGATCACTTCGGCGACCACCCGCTTCACGTATGCGTGGAGCTCGGCCTCCTTGTCGCCCTGGTCATAGCCGGGGGCGTGCTGGGTGGATACCACTACCGCGGTCGCGGCGACCGGCAGGCTGCCTTCGTAACGCAGCGTGACCTGGCTCTTGGCGTCGGGTTCAAGGAACGGGGCCGCGCCCGAATGGCGGTCAGCGGCCATGCGTTCGAGGATCTTGTGGCTGTAATAGAGTGTGGCGGGCATCAGGTCGGGGGTTTCATCGGTGGCGTAACCGAACATGATTCCCTGGTCGCCCGCGCCCTCGTCCTTATTGTCGCTGGCATCGACGCCTTGCGCGATATGCGCCGACTGGGCGTGGAGGCGGTTGATGAATTCGAACTGCTCCCAGTGGAAGCCACCCTGCTCATACCCGATCTCGCGGACGGTCCCCCGCACAGTAGCTTCGATCTCTTCCTGCGCGCCCGCAGCCCATTCGCCGTTCTCGAACACGCCCTTGCAGCGGATTTCGCCGGCCAGAACCACCAGCTGGGTGGTGGTCAGCGTTTCACAGGCGATCCGTGCTTCGGGATCTTTCGCAAGGAACAGGTCGACAATCGAATCCGAAATCTGGTCGGCAACCTTGTCGGGATGGCCTTCGGAAACGCTCTCGGAAGTGAACAGGTAGTCGCTGCGCATTGGAGATCCCATATAAAGGAAGCTTTATGTCACTGCTCTAACGCTGGCGAAGCCGCAGTGCAACCAGCGAAGCGGCGAACAGCAGCAGCGCCCAGCCGAGTGACAGCACATTGCCATGGCGGGCAAACAGCGTGGGCGGCGCGGGCGGCGGAATCCGGCCCAGCATCACGCCCGCGGCCTTGTAGGGGGCCGACTGGATCACCCGGCCATCGGCAGCGATCACCCCGCTGATCCCGGTTGTAGTAGAGCGCAGCACCGGCAGCCCTTCCTCGATCGCGCGCAGCCGCGCCTGGGCAAAGAACTGCGGCTGCCCCCAGCTGCCATACCAGCCGTCGTTGGAGGGGTTGAACAGGTAATCGGGCCGGTCCTTGCGGTCGGCCACGGCGCCGGGGAAGATGATCTCATAGCAGATCCCCATTCCGGCCTTGCCGAACCGGCCCAGCGGCACGGTGCGCACGCCTGGCCCCGGCCAGAATTCGATCGAACCCGGTACGAACCGCGCCAGGCCAAGCGGTTCCAGAATCTCGCGCAGCGGCACATATTCGCCAAACGGCACCAGATGCGCCTTGGCATAGGACGCGCGGATTGCGCCCTGCCCGTCGATCGCGGTGACCGCGTTGCGCGCGCCCACGGCCCTGTCGCCGCTGATTTCAAGATCGACCGTGCCGCTCAGCAGCAGCCGCTCAGGCCCCAGCATCCGGGCGAGCCGCGCGCGGGCCTGGGCCGGATCGGCGGCATAGGTATCCTGGTAGTAGTGCGCCGGATAGCCGTCGCGCAGATAGTCGGGCACGCCGGATTCGGGCCACAGCACCAGCGCGGCATCGCCCGGGCGCGGTGGGGGGATCGCCTGCGAAAGCCGGGTGAAGTTGGTGTCGAAATAGGCCGGATCGTTGAGCTGTTCCTGCGGGATATTGGGCTGGACCAGAACATAGGGAACGCCCGCTGGCGCTGCGGCAATCGGCGCGCTGTGCGGCCAGAATTGCACGATCATCGGCAGCACCAGCAAAACCAGCACCCGCCGGTCAGTGCGGAACCGCGTCAGTCCCACATACCACAGCCCGGCAAACAGCGCCGCCAGCCCCGACAGCGCATAGGTCCCCAGCCACGGCAACAGCCGCGCCGCGCCGACCGCGTCGAACGGGCCCAGCAGGACCGATCCCAAGGGGTTCCAGGGAAAGCCGGTAAGGACCCAGCCGCGCAGCCATTCGGTGACGATCCAGCTGGCGGCCAGGGCCGGGACCAGCGCGGCAATCCGGCTGCGAAAGTGCCAGGCAGCGAGCAGGGCCAACCCCGGATAGATCGCCAGGCAGGCTGACAGGCCCAGCTCCCCGACCCAGCCCAGCCAGGCCGGCATGGCCGCCTGATAGCCGAAGGCATCGACGATCCAGTTGAGCCCCAGTGCGAACTGGCCGAAGCCGAAGCTCCAACCGAGATGGAAAGCGGCCTTGCGGCTGGGGGCAGCGACCAGCAGCGCCAGCATGCCCGCCAGGGCCAGCAGGCCGAGCGGCCACAGCGCCACGGGTTCGAATCCCAGCGCCGAAGCAATGCCAAGCAGCAGCGCCGAAAGGCGCGGGTATTTCAGAGCAAGATCGAAGAGGCGGGGCAAGCGCCCGGATCAGCCAACCGATTCGAGCGCTTCGCCGCCGGCATCGTCAGCCGAGGGCTTGCGCTTGGCCGGGCGGCCGCGGCGCGGCTTGGGCGCTTCTTCGGCATCGGCATCGTCGCGGCTGGCCGAAATTGCCGGGGGCAGCGAGGACGGGTCGAGCCCGGCAGGCGCCATATCGGCTTCGTCATCGCGACCACCAGTCCGACCAACCTGAGCTTGTCGAAGGTCGCGCTCGCGGCGCGGGCGCAAGCCGCGGGTACGGCCTTCGCGCACGAAAGGATTGGCCGGGGGTTCATAAGGGTTGGGCTGGCCCTCATCCTCCTGGCCGTCCTGCCCCTGGGCGGAAGCGCGCTCGCCTTCGTCATCCTCGCGCGGTGCTTCGTCTTCGCGCTCGTCACGCTCTTCGCGCTGCGGACGCTGGTCGCGCTGGGGGCGCGTGAACTGGGGCTGTTCGAAGCTGGGGAAATCGCTGTTGCTGTTCGAGAATTCCTCGCCCTCGTCGCCATCCTCGGCACCGCCTTCCCAGCGTTCGTCGCGCGGGCGGCGCTGTTCTTCCTGGCGGGTGCGGGCATCGGCCAGCACCCGGAAATAGTGGTCGGCGAACTGCAGGTAATATTCGGCCTGGACCCGGTCACCGTTAAGGTGGGCATCGTGCGCCAGCTTGCGGTACTTTTCGAGCAGCTGCGGCGCATTGCCGCGCGCCCGGCTGTCGATCCGGTTGACCTGCTGGCCGCCGCCGTTGTTGGGACGATTACCGCGGCCGCGCCGACGGTTGTTGTTGTTACCGCGATTGTTGTTCAAGGGGTACCGTTCCCAATTACCGCCGACCATGCCGTCAATCCGGCTGTCCGACCGCGTGACCCTGTGCCACGGACGCCACTTGCGTGCCGTGGTTCCGACATCTGCTGAGTTTGCGCGGCGGTTTCAGCCGGGCGAATGCAAATGTTGGAGTAAGCCGACGGGTCTCGCAACGAGCGGACCGGCGCTGGCCTGACCCCGATTTAGGCGTCCGCGCCCGGCTTGCCAAGCGAAATCTTGAGCTCGAGTGCGCGGGGCCGATCGGCGAGGTCGCGGTGGAGTGTTACGGCGAACCCGGCAGCCTCGGCAATCGCGCTCACCGCGTCAGCCTGGGTATGGCCGATCTCGATCATCGCCACCGCATCTGGCCCCATCAGGTCTGGCAATTGCGGGATCAGCAGCTTGTAATCGTCTAAGCCATCTGCGCCTGCGAACAGCGCGCCCGCGGGTTCGTGATCGCGCACCGTCCGGTCGAGCTCGGCGGCATCCTCGACATAGGGCGGATTGGCCAGGATCAGATCAAAGTGCCCCAGATCGCTGGCCCAACCGGGGCGCGACCAATCGCGCAGCAGCAGTTCGGCCCGGCCGATCGCGGCGTGGCGGCGGGCATTGCTGGTGGCCAGCCCCAAAGCCTCGGGCGAGCGGTCGATCCCGATCCCGGCAGCTGCGGGCCACTCGCTGAGCGCGGCGAGCAGCAGGCAGCCCGAGCCGGTGCCAAGGTCAAGCACCCGTGCGGGTGGACGGCTGGCCAGCGCCTGGCTGGCGGCTTCGATCAGGGTTTCCGAATCCGGCCGCGGGACCAGCACCGCGGGCGAGACTTCCAGCTCCAGCCCCCAGAATTCAGCCAGGCCCAGGATATAGGCAACCGGCTCGTGCGCTGCGCGGCGCTCAACCAGCTCGGCAAACAGCGCTGGCGCGGGATCGTGCATCCGCCGCAGGAACAGGTCCGAACGGCTGCACCCCAGCGCATGGGCCATCAACAGCTCGGCATCGTGCCGGGCATTGTCAGTCCGCGCGCCCAACAGCTCGGTCGCGGCGCGGATCGCCTGGTTGACGGTCATCACAACCAGATCCGTTCGTGTCGAGCGAAGTCGAGACACCTTGCGCGCGGTG
>JAGXTB010000094.1 GCA_018334165.1 Sphingomonadales bacterium
AAGTGGAAGAGCGCGAGCGGACCCTCTAGGTCGCATTATTTGATCGCGGAGCTGGCGAACTATTTGATCGAGGCAGAAATGGGAAAACGAAAACCTCTACTGTCAGATGAAATTTTGGCTGATGTTTGGAACATAAAATCACTCGACTACGCGGAGGACGAGTTAAAGGATTTTGATATGCTCATTTCATCCGCGGTCAGTCGTTGCTTGTCTGAGGATGAGGACAGTAAAGCTACGATCGCTGGTTTAATGTCCCTGATGCTTGGGGCAGATGTTCCGGCCAGCATGCTTGATGCTTACGCCAGTCCGGCTCGTCGCAGTCACACGATTTCGGCGCACCGGTTCTTGATCCTGATCGCGGTAACACGCCGTTTCGATGTACTTGATGCGATTTTGCGAGAGGTTGGAGGAAAGGCGTTGGATCGAAGTGATTCCTCGATATTTCAACTCGGCAAAGCCTACGTGAATACTGTGAATGCAGACCGAGAACTCCGAAGCCTTAAAGAAGCCTTGTGGGCTACGCCTTAGATGGCTGGTCCCGCCACCCCCGAAACCCGCTCGGTCCGCCTGCTCAAGGTGGGTGAGCAGGTGCGCCATGTGATCAGCGAGCTGTTGTCGCGGCAGATGGTCCACGACGAAGTGCTGACCGCCCACGCGGTGAGCGTGACCGAAGTGCGGATGAGCCCGGACCTGCGCCACGCCACGGTCTTCGTGAAGCCGCTGCTGGGCCAGGACGAGGAAGTGGTGCTAAAGGCGCTGCGCACCAACACTGCGTTCTTCCAGAAGGAAGTGGCCGGCAAGCTCAAGCTCAAATATGCCGCGCGGATCAAGTTCTTGCCCGACGAGAGCTTTGACGTGGCCGAGAAGATCGAAGCCCTGCTGCGCGATCCCAAGGTCGTGCGGGATCTTGAGGACTAACCCGGCACCAGCCGCGCCTCGATCGTGATCTTCACGTTCTTGCCCACCACCAGACCATAGGAAGTCATCCCGAACTGGCGGCGGTTGATGGTGGTGCGGACGCTCAATTGCACCGGCTCGCGGCCCGTGGCGCGGGCCGGGGGATCGCGGAAGGTGACATTTAGCGTGGTCGGGCGGGTCATCCCGCGCGCGGTCAGCTGGCCCTCGATCCGCGCGGTGGTCGGCCCAGTCATCGCCATGCGGCTGCCCGAAAAATTGACAGTGGGGTGGTTCGCGACATCGAAGAAGGCCTTGCCGCGCAAATACTGCGTGTCGGTTTTGCTGCCGGCGTCCAGCGACCGGGCGTCGAGCTCAACCTCAAGGTCGATCGCGTCGAGCCGGTCGGGCTGGATCCGGATGTGGCCTTTCATCGCCGGAAACCGCGCGGTCTTGCTGCCCACGCCCATAAAGGCAACCTTGGCGCTGACCCGGCTGTTGGCGCCGTCGAGCTGATAGCGATAGGATGGGCTGGCGGCGGCCAGGGTCAGCAGCGGCAGCAGGGAAAGAACAATTCGCACGTGGACCCGTTTCTCTGCTGTTTCGCGCGCGCATGTTTGAATGCACTGCCGATCCACAGGGCTGCTGTCAATCGCACTGGCGCTTTGGGGATGACGCCTTAGATAACGCCACATGGCCAAGCTCTACTTCTACTACGCCAGCATGAATGCGGGCAAATCGACCACGCTGCTGCAGGCGAATTTCAACTACCACGAACGCGGCATGACCACCATGCTGTGGACCGCTGCGCTGGACGATCGCGGCGGGGACAAGGCGATCGAAAGCCGGATCGGGCTTCATGCCGAGGCCCACCGGTTCGAGGGCGGGACTGACCTGTGGGAGCGGATCAATGCGGCTACCCGCGTCGAGCCCTTGGCCTGCGTGTTGGTGGACGAAGCGCAGTTTCTCACTAAGGAACAGGTTTGGCAGCTCGCCAATGTGGTCGATAAGGCAGGAATTCCGGTGGTCTGCTATGGTCTGCGCACCGATTTTCAGGGCGAACTGTTTCCCGGCTCGGCCGCCTTGCTGGGGCTGGCGGACAACCTGGTCGAACTCAAAGGGGTCTGCCACTGCGGCCGCAAGGCCTCGATGAACCTGCGCGTCGATGAAAGCGGCGCCGCAGTGAAACAGGGCGCGCAGACCGAGATTGGCGGGAACGACCGCTATGTTGCCCTGTGCCGCCGCCATTTCACCGAGGCGCTGGGATGCTGAAGGCCGACCCGCTGGGCTTGCACGCGGTGCTGGAAGAAGGGCCGCTGCGGCTCGAACCGCTGGAGGAACGCCACCGCGCAGAGCTGCGTGAGGCCTGCGCTGAGGACCTGCCGATCTGGGAGATGTATGGCATTTCCTATGATCCCGTCCACTTCGATGCGAGCTTCGGCAATCTGATCGCCAACCCGGAGCGACTGCCCTTTGCGGTGCTCGTCGATGGTGAACTGGCGGGGATGACCTGCTGGATTGGCACCCATGCCGAGTGGCGCACATCAGAGATCGGCAACACCTACCTGCGCCCGCGCCACCGCGGCGGGCAAGTCAATGGGCCGTTCAAGCGGATGTTGATGCGGCACGGGTTTGACTGCGGCCTCAAGCGGATCTTCTTCTCGGTCGATACCCGCAACCAGCGCAGTCAGGCGGCCTGCCGCAAGACCGGGGCCCAGCTTGACGGCGTGCTGCGCAACCACATGATCACCTGGACCGGATATGAGCGCGACAGCGCGATCTTTTCGGTGGTAGAGCGCGATCGGGAGAAACTGGGCCTATGAACGAAACCTTGCTCAAGGCCGCCGCGCTGATCGTGCCGCTGGTCATCGCGATTGTGTTCCACGAAGTCGCGCATGGCCTCGCCGCGCGGGCGCTGGGAGACAAGACCGCGCAGGAAATGAACCGGCTCAGCCTCAACCCGCTGCGCCATGTCGATCCGATTGGCACGGTGGTGCTGCCCGGGTTCCTCGCGCTGGCCAGCCTGCCGGTGTTCGGCTGGGCCAAGCCGGTTCCGGTCAATGCCCAGCGCCTGCACAGCCCGCGCCGCGACATGATGCTGGTGGCCGCTGCCGGGCCGGGGATGAATTTTGTCCTGGCGGCAGTTGGCGCGGTCATGCTGGGCCTGCTGATTGGCAGCACAGGCAATGTCGAGCAACTTGGCCCGGTAATGGCCTTTGTCGCGCTCAACCTGTTCAACTTCATCCTCATCAATATCTTCCTGGCCCTGTTCAACCTGCTGCCGATCCCGCCGTTCGATGGCTCGCACATCCTCCAAGGCCTGCTGCCAGCGCGCGCCGCCGCGATTTATGGCAGCATGCACCGCTACGGCCTCCTACTGGTGATCGGTCTGATCGTGGTGCTGCCGCAACTGATCCCGGGCTTCAATCCGGTCGGCGCGCTGATCGGTCAGCCGGTTGAATGGCTGACCGGGCTCTACCTCGATCTGGCGCAGGCCGTTTCCGGACGCTGAGCCCTTGCCCAACGGCTGGATCATCCTCGACAAGCCGCATGGGCTTGGCAGCACGCAGGGCGTGGCGGCGGTCAAGCGGATCTGCCGTGAGGCGGGGCTGGGCAAGGTCAAGGTCGGCCATGGCGGCACGCTCGATCCGCTCGCCACCGGGGTGCTGCCGATTGCGCTGGGCGAGGCGACCAAGCTGACCGGGCGGATGCTCGATGGGGCCAAGGAATACAGCTTCACGATTGCTTTCGGGGCCGAGACCGACACGCTCGACCTGGAGGGGCAGGTGGTGGCGGAGAGCGAGGTGCGGCCCTCGCTGGCGGCAATCGAGGCGGTGCTGCCGCGCTTTACCGGGCCGATCGAGCAGGTGCCGCCGGCTTTTTCGGCAATCCAGGTGGATGGCAAGCGGGCCTATGATCTGGCGCGGGCTGGGGAGGCGGTGGAGCTCAAGGCGCGGGCAGTGACTATTCACTCGCTCGAAATCCTCCCCCTTTGGGGGAGGTGGCGCGCCGAAGGCGTGACGGTGGGGGCGCTGCCCTTGCCACAGACCTCCACCGTCAGCCCTGGCGGGCTGCCACCTCCCCCAAAGGGGGAGGATCTTGTGGAGGAAATCACCCTCCACGCCCACGTCTCCAAAGGCACCTACATCCGCAGCCTTGCCCGCGACATCGCCCACGCTTTGGGCACGGTCGGGCACGTCACCATGCTGCGGCGGACCAAGGCCGGGCCGTTCACGCTTTCACAGGCGATTTCGCTGGACAAATTGAACGAAGTGGGTAAGGGCGCGGCGCTTGAACAGGTACTCTTGCCGTTTGAGGCAGGGCTGGACGACATCCCGGCTCTATCTCTCGATCCGGAAGCGGCAAGGGCGGTCCGACAGGGCCGCGTTCTCACCGGATTGGCTCAGGGCGATGGGCTGTACGTGGCGCGAGAGGGATCGATCCCGCTCGCACTGGTGCAGCTTTCTGACGGCAACGTCAGCGTGGTCCGGGGGTTCAACCTTTCATGATGTCGCGGAGTAAGAAATATGTCGGTAAGTGCCGAAAAGAAAGCTGAGATCATTCAGGACAACGCCCGCGCCAAGGGTGACACCGGTTCGCCGGAAGTCCAGGTTGCGATCCTGACCAGCCGTATCAACACGCTGCAGGGTCACTTCAAGGACCACCACAAGGACAACCACTCGCGCCGGGGCCTGCTGACCATGGTCAACAAGCGTCGCAGCCTGCTGGCCTATCTCAAGCGCAAGGACGTTGACCGGTATAACGCGCTCATCGCCAAGCTTGGTCTTCGCAAGTAACACTGAGGAAGCGGCCCCCCAAAGAGACAGGGAGCGGGCCGCTTTTTCGCATTCAGGTTACCTTCGCAATTCGGTGAAGGGCCATTGGGGCGCACAAGGCCCCGCACCGGACCGGGACGGAATCCCCGGCAGAAAAACCCGCTGGCAATTGGGCCGCGGGCTGAAGGAAATCACATGTTCGACGTCAAAACCGTATCGATGGAGTGGGGCGGAAAGACCCTCACTCTGGAAACCGGCCGCATTGCCCGTCAGGCTGACGGCGCGGTCCTCGCCACTTATGGCGAAACTGTTGTGCTCTGCGCCGTCACGGCCGCCAAGAGCGTCAAGGAAGGTCAGGACTTCTTCCCGCTGACCGTCCACTATCAGGAAAAGTTCTTCGCCGCCGGGCGCATCCCAGGCGGCTTCTTCAAGCGTGAACGCGGCGCGACCGAAAAGGAAACGCTGGTTTCCCGCCTGATCGACCGTCCGGTCCGTCCGCTGTTCCCCGAAGGCTTCTACAACGAAATCAACGTCATTTGCCACGTGATGAGCTATGACGGTGAAATCGAGCCCGACGTGCTGGCGATGATCGCCGCTTCGGCTGCGCTCACCATCTCGGGCGTGCCGTTCATGGGCCCGATCGGCGCTGCGCGCGTTGGTTACGTTGACGGTGAATACACCCTCAACCCGCGCCAGGACGTGGCCGCCGCCGGCGATCTCGACCTGGTGGTTGCCGCCACCGGCAACGCGGTGATGATGGTTGAATCGCAGGCCCGCGAGCTGAGCGAAGAGATCATGCTCGGCGCCGTCCTGTTCGCGCACGACGAGTGCAAGAAGGTCTGCAACCTGATCATCGATCTGGCCGAAAAGGCGGCCAAGGATCCCTGGGATATCGCGATCAGCGATAACACCGCGATCAAGGACCAGCTCAAGAAGCTGATCGGCAAGGACATCGCCGCAGCCTACAAGCTGACCGACAAGTCCGAGCGTTCGAACGCGCTCAACGCCGCCCGCGCCAAGGCCAAGGAAGCCTTCGCTGGCGAAGATGCGCAGACCCAGATGGTCGCGATGAAGTCGGTCAAGAAGGTCGAAGGCGACATCGTTCGCGGTGCGATTATCGCAGGTGAAAAGCGCATCGACGGCCGCTCGACCACCCAGGTCCGCCCGATCGAGGCGATGGTCGGCTTCCTGCCGCGGACCCACGGTTCGTCGCTGTTCACCCGCGGTGAAACGCAGGCGATCTGCACCACTACGCTCGGCACCAAGGACAGCGAGCAGATGATCGACGGGCTGGAAGGCCTTTCGTATTCGAACTTCATGCTGCACTACAACTTCCCGCCCTATTCGGTCGGCGAAGTGGGGCGTTTTGGTGCTCCCAGCCGCCGCGACACCGGCCACGGCAAGCTCGCCTGGCGGGCGCTGCAGGCGGTGCTGCCCAGCAAGGAAGAGTTCCCTTACACGATCCGCGTGGTCTCGGACATTACCGAGTCCAACGGCTCCAGCTCGATGGCCACCGTTTGCGGCGGCGCGCTGTCGATGATGGACGCCGGCGTGCCGATCAAGCGCCCGGTTTCGGGCATTGCGATGGGGCTGATCCTCGAAGGCGACAAGTTCACCGTGCTGTCCGACATCCTGGGTGACGAAGATCACCTGGGCGACATGGACTTCAAGGTGGCTGGCACCAGCGAAGGCATCACCACGATGCAGATGGACATCAAGGTCGCCGGGATCACCCGCGAGATCTTCGAAGCCGCGCTGCATCAGGCCAAGGACGGCCGCGCTCACATCCTGGGCGAAATGACCAAGGCGCTGGGCTCGGCCCGGACCGAGCTGTCGGCTCACGCTCCGCGGATCGAAACCTTGCAGATCGACAAGTCGAAGATTCGCGAAGTGATCGGTACCGGCGGCAAGGTGATCCGCGAGATCGTTGCCGAAACCGGCGCCAAGGTGGACATCGATGACGAAGGCCTGATCAAGATCTCGTCGAGCGATCTCAGCCAGATCGAAGCCGCCAAGAACTGGATCCTGGGCATCGTCGAGGAACCGGAAGTCGGCAAGGTCTATGACGGCAAGGTTGTCACCATCGTCGATTTCGGTGCCTTCGTGAACTTCATGGGCGGCAAGGACGGTCTGGTCCACGTCAGCGAAATGAAGAACGAGCGGGTTGAAAAGCCGACCGACGTCGTTTCCGAAGGCCAGGCCGTGAAGGTCAAGGTGCTCGAGATCGACCAGCGTGGCAAGGTCCGCCTGTCGATGCGCGTTGTCGATCAGGAAACCGGTGCCGAGCTGGAAGACACCCGCCCGCCCAGAGAGCCCCGGGGCGAACCGCGCGGTGACCGTCCCGGCGGCGACCGCGGCGATCGCCGTGGTCCGCGCTCGGGCGGCGGTGACCGTGATCGCGGTCCGCGCCGTGATGGCGGTGACCGTGGTCCGCGTCGTGATGGCGGCGGCGATCGTGATCGTGGCCCGCGCCGCGAGCGCGAAGAAGGCGGCAACCCCGATCACCTGCCGGCGTTCCTCAAGAACGACGACTAAGCTTCGGCTACAGACCTAACGAATGGGGCCGCGAGCAATCGCGGCCCTTTTTGCTCATGAGCCTGTCCTGGTTGGGTTGATACGTCGTGATTGCCGCAGGAAGCTTCTCGGCAAGGAGCGCTGCGCTGGTCGGGCTGGTAGCCCGTTCAAGTAGCGTGACGCAGTCCGAGGGGCTTCCTGCGGAAACCGCGAAGCGGCGGGCCGATTTTGGCCGATTGCCGCGTCTCTCGTCGGTCACTATGCGATGGCATGGCTCCCTCCTCGATCCTCGCACTCGGCCAAAATCGGCTCCGTCACGGCGCATCAACCCAACCAGGACAGGCTCTAGGCCGCCGCGCCCAGCTGGGGCGGCAGGCAATCCTCGGCGGTGGCCTCGGTCACGCGGTTGCGGCCTTCCTGCTTGGCTCGGTAAAGTGCCATGTCAGCGGCGCGCAGCGCGGTGCGGGGATCGCCGCAGGCAAAGACGTCGGCCACCCCGGCCGAGAAGGTAACCTGTCCGAACGGTTTGTCGTTGGCGCGGTTGACCAGCCGGCGCGCGGCGAGCTGCTCGCGCAAGTGATCGAGCTGCGCGCGCGCCTGTTCCAGTGTTTCACCGCGCAGCAGCACGACGAATTCCTCCCCCCCATGCCGCGCGACGTGGCAGTAATCGTTGGACAGCCGCGCCAGGCTATCGGCCACCAGTTTGAGCACGCGGTCGCCGGCCTCGTGACCGTGTTCGTCGTTGATTTTCTTGAAATGATCGATGTCGCAGAAAGCCAGGCACAGCGGCTCGGTGGCGGCGCGGGCCTGGCGGAACTGTTCCTCGAACACGGCTTCGAACGCGCGGCGGTTGGGCAGGCCGGTCAGGTGGTCTTCCTCGGCGCTGCGGCGGGCCTCGTCGAGGCGGCGGCGCAAGGCGCGGGTCTGGGCTTCGCTGCGCAGCATCTGCTTTTCAATGTCGCGAGTGCGGCGCAGCATGACCTTGGCGATATTGGCCAGGTCCGAGATCACTTCGCCAGCGCGGGTAACTTGCTCCAGCTCGTTGACGTGGCCTTCCAGCGCGGTGTGGTATTCGCTGGTCGCGGTATGGGCATCGCGGCTGGCCTTGCCGAATTCGTCGATCGAGTTTTCGAGCCGCTGCATCAGGTCGGCCAGCGCGGCCACTTCGTCTGCCCGGCCATTTCGGCCAAGTTCCTCGTCGAGCCACTCGAGTGTCACCTGCTTGCGGGCCTGGACCTGCCGGTCGATTGCGCGGACCAGCTGGCTGTCGGCGCCGGTCAGGTAATTCCACCCGATGGTCAGCGTCGCGGCGTTGACCTCAAGCTGATGGGCCGCAAGGAACCGGGCGACCTCGTCGAGCTGGCGCAGGCGCAGGTTCTCGCGGCGATCGGGCTGATCGTCTTCCTGCTTGGTGGACGGATCGATGTGGCCGCGGCCAAAGCCCAGCCAGCCAAGCAAGCCGCCCGGAGAGCGGCCAAGTGAGGGATCGTGCGCGGTCATGCCATGGTTAACGGCATGTTGGAGCGAGAATTAAGGGGCGGTCAGACCGGGCAGGTCCAGGTCGCGGCCTTGGCATCCTTGATCGCGCGGGCCAGCAGATCGGCGATGCGGTAGCCCCCGGTGACGATCCGGCGCTGGGCCAGCGCGGTGCCCTGGGCCTGTTCGGCAGGCGTCACCGTGGGCGCGGTCGCGGGATCGGCAGTGGCGCTGAGGAACGTGCCCTGATAGCCGACCAACCGCGCCAGTTCGGCGCTTTCGTCAAGGAAGCTGGCGAACAAGGCTTGCGGCTCACCCTCGCGCGACAGCTCCCTGGTCAGCCGCTCGCGCGGCCAGAGCGCGATCAGGGCGTCGGCCCAGCTGTCTTGCCCGGTGGGCAGGCGCACGCCGCTCTTGTCCAGCGTTTCGTCCCAGAACTGGTGCAGATCGGTAACCTGACCGTCCGGCCGCTTGACGAAAGCCAGTTGGCCCGCGCGGTCGGTGCCTGAAAAGATCTCGGTCATCTGGTGCCCGGCGTGGAGCGGCTGCTGCACATCGCCGATGATATGGATCAGCCAGCCGATCGCCTTGGCGCGTTCGGAGGCCGGGGCGCAGGGGTTGGCCAGCTTGGCATAATTGGCGCCGAACCCGAACGCGGCATTGCCATTCTCGAACGGCCACAGCCAGATCCGCCCCGAAACCACCCGCAGCTGGAAATGCCAGTCCGGGCGATCCTCGGGCCCGCCGCGAATATCGTCAGGCCAGCGGGCCAGCGCTTCAAACGCGGCGCGCTGCTGCTGTTCGGGCGAGAGCCGGGCAAAGAACGGCTGGAACCTGGCAAAGTCCTGATGCTGGCGGATCAGATCCAGCAATTCGGCCAGCTCAGCCGGATGCCGGGCCTTCAGGTCCTGCCAGGCGATCGCCCCGGTAACCTGATGGCTCGGCTCCGACCACGCCTGTGCCGCGCTGCTGGTGAGCGCGGCAGCGAGCGCCGCCAGGCCTGCCAGCAAGCGGCGCACGATCAGCGGACCCGTGGTCCGCCAAACGGCAGCGGCGGGGGCGGGCGGCGATGCCCGCGCGGCAGCTGCGCCTGATAGGCGCGTCCGCAATGCTCGACGCAATAGGGGAAGCCGGGGTTCACTTTCTCACCGCAGAAGTGGAAGTCCGGTTCGCCCGGGTGGCCCATCGGCCAGCGGCAGATCCGGTCGTTCAGCTCAAGCAGGCTGGTCTTGTCGGCCATTTCCGGACTCGGCTTGGCCGGAACCAGACGGCGCGGCGGCGCGGGCGGGATCGGGGCCTGCTGGTCACCCGGACCCTGGCGCAGGAACCCGCCGGGACCAACCGAGACGATCCGCGGCATCGGCGCGGGTGGGGGCGTGGAGCCATCGGCGGCAGGTGCTGGTGCGGCCGCCGGGGCGCTGGGACGCGGCGGAGCAGCGCGCGGCGCGGGGGCCGGGCGCGGCAGCGCATCGGCCTTGGGTGCCTTGGGTGCGGGCGCAGCGGCCTCTTTCTCGTTCGGCTTGACCGGGCTGGGGCGTGCTTTCAGCCCCAGGCGGTGTGCCTTGCCGATCACGGCATTGCGGCTGACCCCGCCAAGTTCGTCGGCGATCTGGCTGGCGGTGGCGCCGCCTTCCCACATCTTGGTCAGCTTTTCGATCCGTTCGTCGGTCCAGCTCATGCCTGTGTCTTCTCTTTCTTAACCGGCCAAATGCGCCGGATGCTTGCAAGCCGACCCGCCCGGCGATAGTCGCCATGCGATGGCCGATCAACCCGTTCCCGCACCCGAAATCCCTGTCGCCGCCGCAAGGGCGCTGGCTCCCGGTTTTCCGACGCGTGGAGTGCCCATTTTCAGCGGTTTCAACCGGCTGGGGCTGTGGACGCTCTATATGAAGGAAGTGCGCCGGTTTTTCAAGGTCCAGACCCAGACGATCTGGGCCCCGGCGATGACCACGCTGCTCTATCTGATGATCTTCACCGTCGCCATGGGCCGCGATGGCCGCGAAGTGCTGGGCGTGTCTTTCGCCAGCTTCATCGCGCCGGGGCTGATCGTGATGGGCATGGTCAACAATGCCTTCGCCAATACCAGCTTCAATTTCCTGGCCGGCAAGATCCAGGGGACCATCGTCGATTATCTGATGCCGCCCTTGTCCAACGCCGAGCTGATCCTCGGCCTGATCGGCGCGGCGGTAACCCGCGCGGTGCTGGTGGGCCTGGCAATCACCGCGGCAATGCTGCTGTGGCCCGGCGTGCACCTCAGCGTCGCGCATCCCTGGGCTGTGCTGTGGTTCGGGCTGATGGGATCGGTGATGCTGGCAGTGATCGGCCTGATCACCTCGGTCTGGGCCGAAAAGTTTGACCACGCAGCGATGATCACCAACTTTGTAATCACGCCGCTGACCATGCTGTCGGGCACCTTCTATGTCATCAGCAACCTTGCGCCCGCGTTCCAGGCGGTCAGCCGGGTCAATCCGTTCTTCTACGTGATCAGCGGCTTCCGCTTTGGCTTCCTGGGCCAGAGCGACATCGGCGATACCAACATGGCAGTGCTGAACGGCGCGATTTATGTCGGCGTGCTCAATGTGGTGCTGGTTGGGGCGCTTTACGGACTGTTGAAGAGCGGGTGGAAGCTCAAGAGCTGAGGGGCGCTCGGCGATGATCGAACTCAAGCCCCCCTACCTGCTGTTCCTGGGCGATGTCGCCGATATGGTCACCGCCAAGACCGCCTGCGGTCTGCGCGACTGGGCGGGAGACAAGGTGGCCGGGCAGTGGCGGACTTCGCCGCAGACGATCGACCTGGGCCTGCCCGATATGGATGCGGAGAGCGCGGCAGCGGCGGGTGTCCGCTCGGTGATTGTCGGCGCGGCACCTTTTGGCGGGCGCTTGCCGCCGCACTGGGCTGCGGCCTTGGCGGAGGCGGCGCGGGCCGGGATCGATGTGGTTAGCGGGTTGCACTCGAAGCTGGCGGGTCGGCCCGAGCTGGTTGCTGCGGCGGAAGAAGGCGGGGCGCGGCTGGTCGATGTGCGGGTGCCGCCGCCGGGCTTGCCGGTCGGCACCGGGCAGAAGCGCAGCGGCAAGCGCCTACTGACCGTGGGCGCGGACTGCGCGCTGGGCAAGAAATACACCGCGCTGGCGCTGACCCGCGAAATGCAGCGGCGCGGCATGGCGGCGACGTTTCGCGCCACCGGGCAGACCGGGATCATGATCGCCGGCGGCGGGGTGCCTTTGGACGCGGTGGTCGCCGATTTCCTCGCCGGCGCGATCGAGGCGCTGACGCCCGCCGCCGCGCCGGACCACTGGGACGTGATCGAGGGGCAGGGATCGCTGTTCCACCCCTCTTACGCCGGGGTCACGCTGGGCCTGATCCACGGCGCGCAGCCCGATGCGATTGTCTGGTGCCATTCGCTGACCCGCACCGAGCTGGATGACATGCCCGGCTTTGCCATGCCCACTTATGCCGAGGGCTTTGCCCGCACGGTTGAGGCCGCACGGCTGACCAACCCGGCAGCGCGGATCGCGGGAATCTCGGTCAACACCGCGCATCTGGACGAAGGCGAGGCGCGCAAGGTGCTGGCTGCGCTCGAGGCCGAACACGGAGTGCCCGCGATGGATGCGATGCGGTTCGGGGTGGAACGGGTGGTGGACGCGCTGTGATCCGCGCCGAAGTTACGCGCGAAACATGGCCGCTCGCCCGCCCGTTCGAAGTCGCGCGCGAGGTGCAGACCGAGGTGCCGATGATCCGTGTCCGGCTGCGCGATGATGCGGGCCATGCCGGGCAGGCCGAAGCGGTCGGGATCGACTATGACGGTGAGACGCCCGCCGGGATGGCGGCCCAGATCACCGCGCTGGGGGGAGAGATCACTCGCGCCGCGATCGATGCGCTGCCCGCAGGCGGCGCGCGCAATGCGCTCGATTGCGCCTGGTGGGATTTGCTGGCCAAGCGCGACGGAGGCCCGCTGTGTGACGGGCTTGCGCCGGTCGAGACGTGTTACACCGTCGGGCTGGGGACGCGTAAGGCGATGCAGGAAGCCGCCGCGCTCTCGCGGGAGCATGCGCTGGTCAAGATCAAGGTCGATCGCACGCGGCATCTCGATGCCGTGTACTGGGTGCGTCAGGTCCGCCCCGCGGCGCGGATCGTGATCGACGCCAACGAAGGCTGGGACCTGCCGCTGCTGGAGCGGATCCTGCCCGAGCTGGCCGCGCTGGGGGTCGAAATGGTCGAGCAGCCTTTGCCGCGCGGCGAGGATGCGGCGCTGGCGGGCATCTCCAGCCCGATCCCGCTCTGCGCCGATGAAAGCTGCACCGACCGCGCCAGCCTCACGGCGCTGCTGGGCCGCTATCAGGCGATCAACATCAAGCTCGACAAGACCGGCGGGCTGACCGAGGCACTGGCGCTGGCCGAAGCGGCGCGGGCGGCGGGGCTGGACCTGATGGCCGGCAACATGTGCGGCACCTCGCTGGGCATGGCGCCCGCGTTTGTGGTGGCACAGCAGGCGCGCTGGGCGGACCTTGATGGGCCCTTGTTGTTCAGCCGGGATCGGGAAGTGCGGATGCAGTTTGAAGGCGGGTTTGCGCTCCCTCCACCGCCCGAACTTTGGGGCTAAACCCCACCTCCGTTCGTGTCGAGCGAAGTCGAGACACCGCGCATGGCATCTCGACTTCGCTCGATGCGAACGGAGGTTGGTGAGAGTTCTTAGAGGGAACCCAGTCGCTCAGTGCGTCATCGAGCGCCGCAGCTGATACCGGCCCTTGGCGAATTCCTCGAACAGCTCTTCGACCGAAGGGTGGTCCACCGGGCCGCTGTCTCCGTCTTCCAGCAGGTTCTGCTGGCTGACATAGGCGACGTAGCTGGAATCCCCGTTTTCGGCCAGCAGGTGGTAGAACGGCTGTTCGCGGATCGGGCGCACTTCGGCGGGGATCGCATCGTACCATTCGTCGCTGTTGGCGAAGACCGGGTCGATATCGAACACCACCCCGCGGAAATCGAACACCTTGTGGCGCACCACATCGCCGATCGCATAGCGCGCGCGTGATTTCATCGGCGCATCGATCAACCGTCCGGCCTGGGGTGAAAAGAAGGAAGCACGGTCCATGAGCCGCAATATAGGGGCAGCAGCCTTGCCAGACAATGTACGAAGCGCCCAAGTCCCCGAAAAACCGCCGCTAGGGGCTTGGCAAGCGCCCCGCCATCGGCTAACCGCGCGCTTCTTCGACCGGACCGGCCCCGCGCCGGCTCACGATCCTATCTCGCGGAGAGGTGGCAGAGAGGTCGAATGCGCCGCACTCGAAATGCGGTGTACGGGTAACCGTACCGTGGGTTCGAATCCCACCCTCTCCGCCAGATATCCCATCCCCGCGGCCTTAATTGGGGAATGGATCCCGCTCGCAGCAAGACCCGCAGAGCCGCCCGCGCACCCGCGTCATTCGAAGAATTCAACGCGCCCGGAATCGAGATGGTAGTAGGCACCAACCACCAGGAGCGAGCCGGCAGCCTGGGGTTCGAGCAGGGCGGGGGAGGCTTCCTCGCGCAGTTCGCGCACGACTTTGCGCACATTGCACAGCGCCGCGGCGTTGCAGAGGTCTTCGGCCCAGGGGTCGGCTTCGAGCACCGCGGGCAGCAGCGATTGCAGCACTTTCGAGACATTGCCGGTATAGGCCGCCTGGCCCCGCGCGACCGATACTGCGGCGCGGATTGCACCGCAGGCTTCGTGCCCCATCACCACGATCAGCGGGACCTGCAATTGAGTGACGGCGAATTCCAGGCTGCCCAAGGCAGTGGCGCACAAGGTGTTGCCGGCGTTGCGGACAATGAACAGCTCGCCCAGCCCGCGTTCGAACAGCAGCTCGGGCGGGACCCGCGAATCCGAACAGCTGAGATAGGCCGCAAAAGGCTGCTGCGCCGCGGCCAGGTGGAGCCGGTGCAGGCGGTCCATCGGCGGGTTGTAGGGCGCGTCGGCCAGGAACCGGCGGTTGCCTTCCTTGAGCAGTTCAAGCGCTTCTTGCGGCGTGATCGGGTTGTGGGTGGTGGTCATTTGCTCGCTCATCCTGGGCGGCCGTCGATCCGGGGGCGGGAATAGACCAGCGCATTGCGGACCAGCCACGGTGCCAGTCCGAGCAGGAACGCTCCGCCCGCAATCAGCAGGATCGCCGTATCCTCGCCCTTTAGCGCAGCCCAGACCCGCAAGACCGCCGCCAGCTGGATCGCCGCGAAGGCGAGCCAGGCCAGGCCGAACATGGCAAGCGGGCGGCCCGAGTGGCCCTGGGTTACGCGAGTCACCATCGCGACCAGCATGCTTCCCGCAAAGCCGATCAGCAGGGCATGGAGCGGAGCTCGGCCCAATGCCCAACCCCACGCCTCAAGGGCGGACAGCGCAAAGCCCGCCGGAGCCCACAGGAAGCCCCACAGCAGCACATTGAGCAAGCCCGGCGCGGGGTGCCGCGGCCACCACCTGAAGGCCAGCACGGCGGTCAGCAGCGCCAGACCGGCCGAGCCGAGCGCCAGCACGGCGGTCTGGTGAAACCCTTCGCCCAGCAGGCGCAGGCCTAGCAATGCCCAGATCAAGGCCAGCAACCAATCGGGTCGCCACGGCTGGTAGTCTGGCACAACCATACGTGCGAAAAACGGCACCATGCGGTGCGCCACGGTCAGGAACACGGGCAGCAAAAAGCCATTGACCGCCAGCAGGTTGGACCAGCGCAGCACGCGCGGGTCGCTGGCGGTGACAAAGCCGGTCGCGCAAAGCAAGGCCAGCAGCCCCAGCGCCAGTGCCGCCAGCGCGGAGGCCGCATGCCAGCACGGCGGCTTGTCATCGCGGCGATTGACCAGCACCAGCTGGACAAGCAGCAGCAGGCCCAGGCCCCATCCGGTACCCAGTATCGCCAGGCCGGCGAGCAGCAGCGACGATTGGGCTGACCACAGGCCGATTTGCGCGCAGGCCACCCCCAACGCCAAGAGCACGCCAACCGGGCCAAAGCGTTGCCAGGCGAGGTCCGGATAGCCCAACCAGCGCGGAACAACCGTCAGCAGAAAGCCGAATACGAACGGCGTGAAGCCCAGAAACAGCATCGCCGGGCCATGGAGCAAAGCGGCCGGCACGGCGGGCGCGATCGCCATGGCTGCCCCGCCATCCAGCTGCCCCAATGCATAGAGCCACCAGGTCGCTGCCGAGCCAAGGCCCAAGCTGCCGGTCAGGAAAGGCAGCCGGTGCGGTGCAGCCAGCAAGAGCGGGGGCGTGGTCATGGCCATTCACATAGCGCTTCGCATCGCGGTTATCTTGACACTTATCAATTACAGGCGAGGCAAGTTCAGCGAAATGGCCACATGCATCAAGCCAAACTCCTGCTCGCCGCTGCCCTTGTCAGCCTGATCCCCGCCACCGCTGCCCAGGCCGAAAGCAAGCCGCAGCCCATCACGCCCTATGCGGACATCCGCTACCGAATCGAAGTGGTCGATCAGACCGGCCTGCCCAACGATGCTACGGCATCGACGCTGCGGCTGCGCGCCGGGATCAAGACCGCCGAGTGGCACGGGTTCTCCGCGCTGGTCGAAGGCGAGGCGATCGCGGTGATTGGTGAGACCAGTTACAACGACACGGTCAACGGCAAAGTCGCTTACCCGGTGGTGGCCGATCCCTCGGACGTGCTGCTCAACCAGGCCTGGCTGCGGTGGCGGCCCGATCCGCGCTTTGAAGCGACGGTGGGGCGCCAGGCGGTCAACTATGACAACCAGCGCTGGATCGGTTCGGTCGGCTGGCGGCAGAACGACCAGACGTTCGACGCCGTACGGCTGGCGACCAAGCCGTTCGGGGCCGTGACGCTCGACTACATGCATGCCTGGCGGGTCAACCGGGTGTTCGGGCCTGATTCGCCGCAAGGCATCTGGCGCGATAACCAGATCGACGCGCTGCGGCTGGGCTATGCAGTAAAGAATGTCGGCACGATCACGGCTTACGGCTACTGGCTGGATATACCCTCCTCGCCGGCCGGTAGCTCGCGGACTTTGGGCGTGCGGATCGCTGGCGAGCGCAAGGTGGGCGCAAATGCTTCCCTCCTCTACGCTGCCGAGTACGCTCGCCAGCAACCATTCGGGGCCAACCCGAACAGCTTTGGGCTGGACTACTGGCTGGTCGAACCGGGGGTGAAGTTCGGGCCGGTGACGCTGAAGGGCGGCTACGAGCGGCTGGAAGGCAATGGCACCTCGGCGCTGCAAACGCCGCTCGCCACGCTGCATGCCTTCAACGGCTGGGCCGACAAGTTCCTGACCACGCCCGCCAATGGTCTGCGCGATATTTACCTCGACGCAGGCTACAAGGTGCCGGGCAAGGGACCGCTGGCCGGGTTGACGGTGCGCGCCGTTTGGCACGATTACGATTCGACGCGGCTCGGCATCGGCTACGGCAGCGAATGGAATGCGCTGGTCAGCTATCCGGTGACCAAGCAGATCGGCGTGACCGCCAAGTTCGCGCGTTACAGCGCCGATGCCTTTGCCACCGATACGACCAAATTCTGGTTGCAGATTGAAGCGAGATTTTAGGCTATCCAGCCAGGATTTGACCGGAAAGCCCTTCCCCGCTGGGGAAGGGTTGGGATGGGGGTTCTGCCCTCTCGGGCGTGGAGCCCCCACCCCCAACCCCTCCCCGCCGGGGAGGGGAGATTCAACCTGATCAAGACAGGCTCTAGGGGGCTAATCGTCGTCCTTTACGGGATCGGGCCGGGCAAACACTTCGAGTGCTGCCCGATCGGTGATTCGCACTTGCGCGCCATCGACCTCCAGCCCGTGCTGTCCGAGCACGCCGAAAGCGCGGCTGAGGTTTTCCGGCGTCATGCCCAAAAGCGAGGCCAGCAGCCGCTTTTCGGCCTTGAGCTGGACCGTGCCCTTGCCGCCCTGGCGGCGTTCCTGCTGGAGCAGCAGATTGCCCAGCCGCTCGGCCGACTGCCGCAGCTTCATGTCGGTCAGCGCACGGACCATGTCGCGATAGGCCAGCGCCAGTTCGCGCATCGTCGCCTGCATCAGCGCGCAGTCCTGTTTGACCACTTCGCGCACCAGCGCGGCCGGGACCAGCAGGATCCGCGAGGAAGTCAGGGTGCGCGCCGACATCAGATAGGGCATGTCGGTGACCACAGCAGCCTGGATGAAACTGGTCACCGGCTCAACAATCCGCATCGTCGTGTCGCGCCCGGCGCTGGTCGCGTAAAGTTCGACCAGTCCGTCGATCAGTACGTGCAGGAAATCGGGATGCTGGCCCAGCTCGAACAGCGTCAGCTGCGGCGGGAAGACCTGCAGGAACGAGCCCGAGAAGATCCGTTCGCGCTGTTCTTCCTGCATTTCGCGGAACAGCGGCAGGCCGGCAATTTCGGGTTTCTCACCGGGACGCACGTTGGACATGGCTCCTTTGTTACACCTGCCGTCTAGCGTGCCACTTGATGTGTATCAATCGCTGACTTGATCTGTGTTTGGTCAAATTCCCATACGGATCAGCCGCACCGTACATTCGCCGCCCGGCCTGGTCCGATTTGATCCTGGTCAATCAGATTGACCGCGGCTGGTCCATGCCCGCGACATGCCAATTCAACAGGCGGGGACATAGCCATGCCACTTCAGCAGACAGTCAGCACCGGAGCACAAAACCGGGCGCTGGGACTCAGTACATTCGCCTTCACCATCTGCTTCGCGGTCTGGACGATCTTTGCGATCATCGGAATCCAGATCAAGCAGGATCTGGGGCTCAATGATACCCAGTTTGGCCTACTCGTCGGCACGCCGATCCTGACCGGATCGCTGGTCAGGCTGATGCTGGGGGTCTGGACCGACCAGTACGGCGGACGGATCGTTTTTCCGCTGACCATGCTGGCCTCGGCGCTATCCACCTACCTGCTGACTTTCGCTGACAGTTACCTGCTGATGCTGGTCGCGGCCTTGGGGCTTGGCCTGGCCGGCGGCGGCTTCGCGGTTGGCATCGCCTATGTTTCCAAATGGTACCCGCAGGAAAAGCAGGGCTCGGCGCTGGGCTTTTTCGGGATGGGCAATGTCGGCGCGGCGGTGACCAAGTTCGTCGCGCCGTGGATCATGGTGGCGATGGGCTGGCAGGCAGTCGCGCTGATCTGGGCCTCGGTCCTGGCGCTGACCGCGGTGCTGTTCTTCGTGTTCGCCAAGGACGATCCGGATCTCGCCGCGCGCAAGCTCAGCGGGGAAAAGCCCAAGGGGCTGAAAGAGCAGCTTGAACCGCTCAAGAACGAGCAGGTCTGGCGTTTCTCGCTCTACTATTTCTTCGTTTTCGGTGCTTTCGTTGCCCTGGCGCTGTGGTTGCCCAAGTACCTGATCGGGGTTTACGGGGTCGATGTGAAAGTCGCCGGGATGCTCGCGGCCACCTTCTCGCTCTCGGCCTCGCTGTTCCGTGCTTACGGCGGCATTCTCTCCGACCGCTATGGCGCGCGCAAGATCATGTACGCCACTTTCGGCGTCTCGATGATTCTGCTGTTCATGCTGTCCTACCCGGCGACCGACTATGTCATCCACGGGATCAAGGGCGACATCCACTTCGCCACCTCGATGAGCTTGGTGCCCTTCGTGATCGCGGTGTTCGTGCTCGGCTTCTTCATGTCGCTGGGCAAGGCTGCGGTCTACAAGCACATTCCGGTCTATTATCCCGACCATGTCGGTTCGGTCGGCGGGCTGGTTGGACTGGTTGGCGGGCTGGGCGGCTTCGTGCTGCCGATCGTGTTCGGCGCAATCAGCGACCTGACGGGCATCTGGACCAGCTGCTTCATGGTGCTGTTCGCGTTGGTTGCGGTGGCCTTGGCCTGGATGCATTTCGCGATCCGCCAGATGGAACAGAAGGCTGCCGGGCTGGACAACCGCTCGTTGCCGCAGTTCCCCGAAATGGCCGAGATCCACGATGCCGAAGTGCACCGCGAACATGAGGTTAAGGGCAAGCTCTTGACCGACTGGCGGCCCGAGGATTCGGCCTTCTGGGAAGAAACCGGGCAGAAGATCGCCAACCGCAACCTCTACCTGTCGATCCCGGCGCTGCTCCTGGCCTTCTCGGTCTGGATGGTCTGGTCGGTGGTCGTGGCGAAGCTCCCCCTCATCGGCTTCGACTATACCACCGACCAGCTGTTCTGGCTGGCCGCGCTGCCGGGGCTGTCGGGGGCGACGTTCCGGATCTTCTACAGCTTCATGGTGCCGATCTTCGGCGGGCGGCTGTGGACCACGCTTTCCACCGCTTCGCTGCTGATCCCGGCCTTCGGGATCGGCTATGCGGTGCAGAACCCGGATACGCCCTACTTCATCTTCCTGGTGCTGGCGCTGCTGTGCGGCTTTGGCGGGGGCAATTTCGCCTCGTCGATGTCGAACATCGGGTTCTTCTTCCCCAAGGCGCAAAAGGGCAACGCGCTGGCGCTCAATGCGGGTCTCGGCAACCTGGGCGTTTCGGTGATGCAGTTCGCGGTTCCGCTGCTGATCACCGCGGGCGTGTTCGGCGCGCTGGGCGGCGAAGCGCAGACGACCAAGGACGGCGGCCAGCTGTGGCTCCAGAACGCCGGGTTCATCTGGGTGCCGTTCATCATGGTTTCGACCGTGCTGGCCTGGTTCGGGATGAACGACATTGCCGATGCCAAGGCGAGCTTTGCCGAACAGTCGGTGATCTTCCAGCGCAAGCACAACTGGCTGATGTGCTGGCTCTACACCGGCACTTTCGGTTCCTTCATCGGCTTCTCGGCCGGGCTGCCCTTGCTCGCCAAGAGCCAGTTCCCCGACGTCAACGTGCTCAAATATGTGTTCCTGGGTCCGCTGGTCGGCGCGATCAGCCGCGCGGCGACCGGCTGGCTGTCAGACCGCTGGGGCGGCGGCCGGGTGACCTTCTGGGTGTTCCTGGGGATGATGCTGGGCACCTTGAGCGTGATCTACTTCCTCAATGCCAAGGACTTCACCGGCTTCCTTGCCAGCTTCGTGTTCATGTTCTTTGTCACCGGCGTGGGCAATGCCTCGACCTTCCAGATGATCCCGGTGATCATGCGCCAGGAAGTGCCGCGGCTGATGCCCGAGCTGGATAGCGCGCAGCGCACCCGCCAGGCGGAAAAGGAATCGGCGGCGATCGTCGGCTTCACTTCGGCAATCGCGGCCTACGGCGCCTTCTTCATCCCGCGCGCTTTCGGGATGTCGATCAGCGCCACCGGTACGCCGCATGCTGCGCTCTATGGCTTCCTGGTCTTCTACGCGAGCTGCGCCGCGCTGACCTGGTACGCCTACACCCGCAAGGGCGGGCTGCTGCACGATGTTGAACGCGGTGCCACCGCGCCTGCCACTACCGCTCAAGGAGCCCCCGCATGAGCCATCTGCTCGACCGCCTGACCTTCTTCGCCCAGAAGAAAGAGACGTTCTCGGACGGCCACGGGGTTACTACCGCCGAAGCCCGCGACTGGGAGGATGGCTACCGCAAGCGCTGGCAGCACGACAAGATCGTGCGCAGCACCCACGGGGTCAATTGCACCGGGTCGTGTTCGTGGAAGATCTACGTCAAGGGCGGGATCATCACCTGGGAAACCCAGCAGACCGACTATCCCCGGACGCGGCCGGAACTTCCCAACCACGAACCGCGCGGCTGCCCGCGCGGGGCGAGCTATTCGTGGTACATCTATTCGGCGCAGCGGCTGAAATACCCGCTGATCCGCAAGCGGCTGGTCAAGCTGTGGCGCGAGGCGCGGGCGAGCATGCCGCCCGTCGCGGCCTGGGCCGCGATCCAGGCCGATCCGGCCAAGCGCAAGAGCTACACCGCGATCCGCGGCCACGGCGGCTTCGTGCGCTCGACCTGGGACGAAGTGAATGAGATCATCGCCGCCGCCAATGCCTATACCGCCAAGAAATGGGGCCCGGACCGGGTGATCGGCTTTTCGCCGATCCCGGCGATGTCGATGGTCTCCTACGCGGCGGGCTCGCGCTATCTCTCGCTGCTCGGCGGGACCTGCATGTCGTTCTATGACTGGTACTGCGACTTGCCGCCGTCGAGCCCGATGACCTGGGGCGAACAGACCGACGTTCCTGAAAGTGCCGACTGGTACAATTCGGGCTTCCTGATGATGTGGGGCAGTAACGTCCCCCAGACCCGCACGCCGGACGCGCACTTCATGACCGAGGCGCGCTATCGCGGGGCCAAGGTCGCGGTGGTCAGCCCCGACTATGCCGAGGCGACCAAATTCGCCGACCTGTGGCTCAACCCCAAGGCAGGCACCGATGCGGCGCTCGCCATGGCGATGGGCCACGTGATCCTGCGCGAGTTCCATCTTGACCGGCAGGTGCCCTATTTCGAGGACTATTGCCGCCAGTACTCGGACATGCCGATGCTGGTCCGGCTGACCCTCCAGGACGGCAAGCTGATCCCCGAACGCCTGCTGCGCGCCAGCGATTTCGAAGGCGAGCTGGGCGAAAGCAACAACCCCGAATGGAAATGCGTCGCCATCGACGAGGCCAGCGACGATGTGGTCGCGCCGTCGGGCACCGCGGGCTTCCGCTGGGGCGAAAAGGGCAAATGGAACCTTGAGGAAAAGGACGGCCAGGGCCGCGATGTCAAACTGCGGATGACCGCGATCCTCGACAAGGATCACGACGAAGTGGTCGAGGTCGCCTTCCCCTATTTCGGCAACCGCGAACACGACCACTTCCAGGGCACCGACCACCCCGATGTGCTGCTCAAGCGCGTGCCGGTGCGCGAACTGGAACTGAAAGAGGGCCGCGCTTTCGTCGCCACCGTGTTCGACCTGTTCTGCGCCAACTACGGCCTCGACCGCGGTCTGGGCGGCGAACATGTCGCCCGCGATTTTGGTGACAGCTCGCCCTACACCCCGGCCTGGGCGGAAAAGATAACCGGCGTTCCTGCCGATACGATCGTCACCGTGGCGCGCGAATTTGCCGCCAATGCCGAGGCCACCAATGGCAAGTCGATGGTGATCCTGGGGGCCGGGCTCAACCACTGGTACCACATGGACATGAATTACCGGGGGATCATCAACCTCCTGGTGATGTGCGGCTGCGTGGGCCAGTCGGGCGGCGGCTGGGCGCACTATGTCGGACAGGAAAAACTGCGCCCGCAGACCGGCTGG
>JAGXTB010000095.1 GCA_018334165.1 Sphingomonadales bacterium
CCCCCACCCCCGGCCCCTCCCCAACGGGGAGGGGAGACTTGTGCCTCAATCTAAAGGCATCAAACTCCTGACGATCAAGCTGCGACGCCGCCCCGGCAATGTCAAATCGCGCGGGCCAAGCCCGGTTTGCCACAGGATAAGCAAAAATAACCCTGACCATGCTGGCCTTGAAAGAGGTGCGCCATTAAAGGGGCGCATCGATTCAATCCCGCACCGCAGGCCGTCTACCCATGCGCATCGCCATCGCTTCCGACCATGCCGCTGTCGAGCTCAAGGCGACCTTGCGCGAATACCTGATCGGCCTGGGCCATGAGGTCGCCGATCTGGGTCCAGAAACGGCCGACCGGGTCGATTATCCCGACTATGGCTACAAGCTGGCCAGTGTGGTCGCCGATGGCACTGCCCAGTATGGCGTGGCGCTGTGCGGGTCGGGCATTGGCATCTCGATCGCAGTCAACCGCAACCCAGCCTGCCGCTGTGCACGGGTCGATGATCCCTATTCCGCCGCCCTCGCGCGCGAACACAACGATGCCAACTGCATCGCGATGGGCGCGCGGCTGACCGGGGTGGACATGGCCAAGGCCTGCCTTGACGCGTTCCTTTCCACGCCCTTCGGCGGCGGCCGCCACACTGGCCGCGTTGCCAAACTGACCAACCCTTCCTGCTGAGGAGCCTCTCACCCGTGACCACCACCCTTGCCGCTGCCCCGGTCCGATCGGCGGGCTTCTTCACCGCGCACCTGCCCGAAGTCGATCCCGAAGTTCACGCCGCGATCCAGAATGAGCTGGGGCGCCAGCAGCGCAAGATCGAGCTTATCGCGAGCGAGAACATCACCAGCCTGGCGGTGCTCGAAGCCACCGGCTCGGTCTTCACCAACAAGTATGCCGAAGGCTATCCGGGCAAGCGTTACTATGGCGGCTGCGAATATGCCGACGTGGTTGAGAACCTGGCGATCGAACGCGCCAAGGCGCTGTTCGGCTGCCAGTTCGCCAACGTCCAGCCCAATTCGGGCAGCCAGATGAACCAGGCGGTGTTCCTGGCACTGCTCAATCCAGGTGACAGCTTCATGGGGCTGAGCCTCAACGCCGGCGGGCACCTGACCCACGGTTCACCGGTCAACATGAGCGGCAAGTGGTTCAAGCCGATCCCCTATGGCGTGCGCGCCGAAGACGAACAGATCGACATGGACGAAGTCGCGGCATTGGCCCGCGAGCACAAGCCCAAGCTGATCATCTGCGGCGGCACGGCCTATTCGCGGCACTGGGATTTCGCACGCTTCCGCGCGATTGCCGATGAAGTGGGTGCCTGGCTCTTGGCCGATATCTCGCACTTCTCTGGCCTGGTTGCAGGCGGCGCCCACCCCTCGCCCTTCCCGCACGCGCACGTGGTCACCACCACCACGCACAAGTCGCTGCGGGGCCCCCGCTCGGGTGTGATCCTGACCAATGACGAGGATCTGGCCAAGAAGCTCAACATGGCGGTTTTCCCGGGGCTGCAGGGCGGGCCGCTGGTCCATGTAATCGCCGCCAAGGCGGTGGCGTTCGGCGAAGCGCTCAAGCCCGAATTCAAGGCCTATGCCGCGCAAGTGGTCGCCAATGCCAAGGCACTGGCAGCCTCGCTGACCGAAAACGGCCTGCGGATCGTCTCGGGCGGAACCGACAACCACCTGATGCTGGTTGACCTCACCGCCAAGAACGTCACCGGCAAGGCCGCAGAGAAAGGCCTCGACCGGGCCTATCTCACCTGCAACAAGAACGGCATTCCTTATGACACCCGCTCGCCCTTTGTCACTTCGGGCGTACGCCTGGGGACGCCGGCCGGCACCACACGGGGGTTTGGCGAAGAAGAGTTCCGCACTGTTGGCGCTCTGATCGCGGAAGTGGTAGAAGGCTTGTCGCGCAATGGCGAAGAGGGCGACGGGCAGGTTGAAGACCGCGTCCGCGCCCGTGTCGAGGAACTGTGCGCGCGGTTCCCGATTTACCCGGAGTTGTGAGATGAGCGGTAATTTCGTTGATGACGCCAAGACCGAGATCAGCGGCATGGCCAAGGGCGGCATGCGCCATCCTTCGACCAAGCCGGTGCTGGTGGCGGCCGCCGCCGGAGCCGTGGTTGGCGCGCTGACCCCGCTGTCGGTGGTAGGTGCAGCGCTGATCGGCGCTGGCATCATGTTCTACAAACGCGTCAGGCCCTGAATGCGCTGTCCGTTTTGCGCCCATGATGACAGTCAGGTAAAGGATTCGCGCCCCACTGAAGACAACACCGCGATCCGCCGCCGCCGCCAGTGCGACAGCTGCGGCGCGCGGTTCACGACCTTTGAACGGGTGCAACTGCGCGAAGTCACCGTGGTGAAAAGCGACGGCACGCGCGAAAGCTTCGACCGCAGCAAGATCGACCAGTCGGTCGCGCTGGCCTGCCGCAAGCGCGGGATCGGGCAGGAACGGATGGACCAGCTGGTTTCAGGCGTACAGCGCCAGATCGAAACCATGGGCGAGAGCGAAGTCCCGGCCAAGGCCATCGGCGAAATGGTGATGGAAGGCCTGCGCGCGCTGGATACGGTAGCCTACATCCGCTTCGCCAGCGTCTACCGCGATTTCACCGAGGCGCGGGACTTTGAGGAATTCGCCAGCACGGTTAGGGATGCTGGGAAGGGTTGATCTGCGTGATCTACTTGACTTGCCAACCCCTATCCCGTTCGTCCTGAGCGAAGTCGAAGGACCGCCCCATAACGCCACCCCTCGACTGCGCTCGGGGCGAACGGTTGGAGTTGAGGTGCCAGGTTTTCCGTTCCCCAACCACCCCACATCCGTTCGTCCCGAGCGTAGTCGAGGGACCGCCTCACACACTGCCCCTCGACTTCGCTCGGGACGAACGGGTAAGGGGCTGAAATGGCTTTCTGGGCATATATCCTCAAGTGTGCTGATGGCACCTATTACACCGGTCACACCGACGATCTTGAATTGCGGATAGCCCAGCACCACGCTGGCCACTTCGTCGATTGCTACACCCGCTCGCGCCGACCCTTGGAACTTATGTGGGCCAGTGACTTTCCTACCCGGATTGAGGCTCTGGAATCGGAACGCAGGATCAAGAACTGGTCCAAGGCCAAGAAGGAAGCCCTGATCAAGTCAGATTGGAACAGTTTGTCCAACCTCTCGATTCCGCCCGCAGAACGCGCATCTCGCACTGTGAAATCCACCCCACCCCCGCGCGCCCCGAGCGAAGTCGAGGGGTCTCCCCATACGCAGCCCTTCGACTTCGCTCGGGGCGAACGGAATTTGGGCCCCATCATCGTCCTCGTCCGCCCGCAATTGGGCGAGAATATCGGCAAGGCCGCCCGCGCAATGCTCAATTTCGGGCTGACCGAACTGCGTCTGGTTGCCCCGCGCGATGGCTGGCCCAACCCCAGTGCCGGGCCTGCCGCCGCCGGGGCCGATGTGGTGCTGGAACAGGCCCAGGTGTTTGATACCCTGGCCGAAGCCGTGGCTGATTGCGCCCACGTCTATGCCACCACCGTGCGCAAGCGCGGGGTGACCAAGCCGGTGCTGACCCCCGAAGAGGCCGCGCAAGCCGTGCAGCGCGAAGCGGGGCGCTCGGCCTATGTCTTTGGGCCTGAGCGGTCGGGGCTGGAGACCGAGGACGTCGCCCTCGCCCGCGCGATCGTGACTGTGCCGATCAACCCGGAATTCGGTTCGCTCAACCTGGCCCAGGCGGTGATCCTGCTGGCCTATGAATGGTCGAAACATGCCGCGCTGGAACAGCCCACGGTCGAGGAGCTGCTGCCCCCTGCCCCGCAGGAAGAGCTGGAAGGGATGATTGCCCAGCTTGAGGCAATGCTGGAGCCCGCTGGCTATTTCTTTCCGCACAGCCGCGCGGTCGCGACCCGGCTGACGCTGCGCACCATGCTGACCAAACCGGGCTGGAACCACCTGGAAGTGCGGACCATGCGCGGGGTGCTGTCCACACTGGCCAGGAAGCCCCGAAACGCTTGACATTCCGCTGCGTCGCAGTAGAGGCCACGCCTTCGCAATTGAGCGGGCACTCCGGTGAAGCCTGACTCGCATTCCGTAAGTTGGCGGAATGGTGCGGTTCCGGACCAGAAGCCTGGCACAGCGCCGGGTATGCAAATTGAAGGACAGACGCGCCATGTCGAAGCGCAAGTCATCGAAGTATAAAATTGACCGCCGGATGGGTGAAAACATCTGGGGCCGTCCCAAGAGCTCGGTCAACCGCCGCTCGTATGGCCCCGGCCAGCACGGCCAGCGCCGCAAGAGCAAGGTTTCCGACTTCGGGATCCAGCTGCGCGCCAAGCAGAAGCTCAAGGGCTACTATGGCGACGTCACCGAAAAGCAGTTCAAGCGCACCTACCAGGAAGCGTCGAAGATGAAGGGCGATACCGGTCAGAACCTGATCGGCCTGCTCGAACAGCGTCTCGACATGGTGATCTATCGCTGCAAGTTCGCGCCGACCGTGTTCTCGGCCCGCCAGATCGTTTCGCACGGCCACATCTATGTGAACGGCGTGAAGTGCAACATCGCCAGCCGCCGCGTGCGTCCGGGCGACGTCATCAGCCTGGGCAAGAAGGCCAAGGAAATGGCGCTGATCGCCGAAGCCCAGAGCCTGCCCGAGCGTGACATCCCCGAATATGTCGCCCCCGACGGGACCGACAAGGCAACCTTCGTGCGCGTTCCGACGCTCGACGAAGTGCCCTACCCGGTGAAGATGGAACCGAACCTGGTGGTCGAATTCTACTCGCGCTGATCGCTTAGCCAGAGTTTCAAACGCATTAGGGCGGTCCACTTATCGGGCCGCCCTTTTTCGTTGGGGCTGTTTGTTTGCGCGGCTTTCACGCCTGCTTGCGATAGTAGCGGCAGGAGGTGGCCGATGCCCCAGTTCCGCTTTGTCACGCCGCATCGCTGCGGCAAATGGTATCCCGAACTGACCCTGGCCCAGCGCCAGGCCGCCGCAATCGGTGCCGGCTTTCTCGATGGCCGCAACGGCCTGTTCCAGGCCTACCGCGAAACCCGGCTGGAAACGCGCTAGCTTCCCCAACTTGGGGCTTTAATCGCGCGATTAAGCTGCTAGTCCTTCCCCGAAGGCAATCTTGGGGAATCCGGCAGCATGGAATTCGACGATGTGATCATGGGCCGCCGCTCGGCGCGCGGCTATCTGGACAAACCGGTCCCGCGCGAGCTGATCGAGGAAGTGCTGCGGCTGGCGATGCGCGCGCCCAGCTCAATGAATACCCAGCCCTGGAATTTCCACGTGATTACCGGCGAGCCGCTCGACCGGATCCGTGCCGGAAACACCGAACGCAATCTGGCCGGCGTACCGCACAGCCGCGAATTTCGCACCGGGCATGCCTTTGCAGGCGTACACCGCGAACGCCAGATTGGCGTCGCCAAGCAGCTGTTCGCCGCGCAAGGCATTGCCCGCGACGACAAGGACGCCCGGCTTGACTGGGTGCTGCGCGGCTTTCGCCAGTTCGACGCTCCGGTCTGCGTGATCGTCACATACGACAAGGAACTGGCCGACAGCGACGACACCGCCTTCGATTGCGGCGCGGTCACCACTGCCCTGGTCAACGCCGCCTGGTCACGCGGGCTTGGCTGCGTGATCAACAGCCAGGGGATCATGCAAAGCCCGGTGGTGCGCGAGCATGCCGGGATCCCCGACGATCAGGTGATCATGAAGGCCGTGGCCATGGGCTGGCCCGACGACAGCTTCCCCGCCAACGCGGTGGTTTCGGAACGCAAAAGCGTGGACGAGGCAACCCGCTGGGTGGGGTTCTAGGACATTAGCCCTTCCCCGTTGGGGAAGGGTTGGGATGGGGGTACGACACTGGCGTGGAACCCCCACCCCAACCCCTCCCCACTGGGGAGGGGCTTCCAAAGCACTCAGGCCTCCTGGCCCTCCAGCCGCTCGCTCGCCGTCAGCCAAAGCTCCTCGGCCCGTTCCAGCTCGCGCAGCACGTCACCGCGGCGACGGGACAGTTCGCCCATGGTCAGGTCGCGCAGATCGGCAGCGGCACTGGCCGGAGCGAACATCGCCTGATCAATGGCCGATAGTTGCTTCTGGAAGCGCGCAACCACCGCCTCGGCCTCGCTGACCTCCTTGGCCACCTGGCGCGCCAGCTCACGCGCCTGGGCGGCGGCTTTCTTGTCCTTCTTCTCGCCCTTGGGCCGGCCATCGGCCTTGGGCTGGTTCCGGCCCAGCACGAAGTCGATGTAGTCCTCCATCGACCCGGCGTAGTCCGCAGCCGTGCCATTATCGACCAGCACCAGCCGGTCGGCGGTCAGCTCGACCATGTGCCGGTCGTGGCTGATCAGGATCACCGCGCCGTCAAACTCGTTGAGCGCCTGGACCAAGGCCTCACGCGCATCGACGTCAAGGTGGTTGGTCGGTTCGTCGAGGATCAGCAGATTGGGCGCATCGCGCGTGATCAGCGCCAGCGCGAGCCGCGCGCGTTCGCCGCCCGAAAGCGATCCGACCTTGGTGGTCGCGCGGCCCCCCGAAAAGCCGAACCGGCCGAGCTGCCCGCGCACCGCGCCGGGCGTCGCGTTTGGCATGGCGCGGGTCATGTGCTCCAGCGGGGTATCGCCGCCGGCCAGTTCCTCGACCTGGTACTGGGTGAAATAGCCGACCGTCATTTGGCCTGAGGCCCGCATCGAACCATCGAGCGCGGGAAGCTGCGCCGCGAGCAATCGCGCCAGCGTGGTCTTGCCGTTGCCGTTGCGGCCCAACAGCGCGATCCGGTCATCGGGATCGATCCGCAGGTTGAGCCGCTGGAGGATCGGCTTGTCGTTATAGCCTACGGCGGCCAGATCGAGCGTGATCAGCGGCGGGCGCATTTCCTTGGGGCTGGGAAAATCGAAGCTGAGGCTGGGATCTTCCATCAAGGCCGCGATCGGCTGCATCTTGGCCAGCATCTTGGCGCGCGACTGGGCCTGCTTGGCGGTCGAGGCGCGCGCCGAATTGCGCGCGACATAGTCCTGCAACCGCGCCCGCTGGGCATCTTGCGAAGCTTTGGCCGCGGCCAGCTGCGCGGCCCGTTCGGCGCGCTGGGCCTCGAACGCATCGTAGTTGCCGGGATAGAGCGCCAGCTTGCCGCCCTGCAGGTGCAGGATCGTATCGACCACATTGTTGAGCAGGTCGCGCTCGTGGCTGATTACCAGCAGGGTGCCGGGATAGCTCTTGAGGAAATTCTCCAGCCATAGCGTCGATTCAAGATCGAGGTGGTTCGACGGTTCGTCGAGCAGCAGCACGTCGGGCGCGGAAAACAGCAGCGCGGCCAGGGCAACGCGCATCTTCCATCCGCCCGAAAAGCTGTCGAGCGGCTGGGCCTGCATCTCTTCGTCAAAGCCCAGTCCGGTAAGGATGATCGCGGCGCGCGAGGGCGCCGAATAGGCGTCGATCGCCAGCAATCGCTCGTGCACATCGCCAAGCCGGTTCGGGTCAACGCAGTGCTCGGCCTCCTCCAGCAGCGCGGTGCGCTCCACATCGGCGGCCAGCACCGCTTCGAACGGCGTGGTCTGTCCGCTGGGCGCTTCCTGGGCGATATAGCCCAGCCGCGTGCGCTTGGGCATTTCAACCGAACCTTCGTCGGCATCGAGCTCGCCGACCAGCACTTTCATCAAGGTGGACTTGCCCGCGCCGTTGCGCCCGATCAGCCCGATCCGGCCCCCTGGCGGAATCGTTGCCGACGCTCCATCGAGGATGACCCGGCCGCCAAGCCGCACGGTAAGTGAGTTGATCGTAAACATTGCGCCGCGCCCCTAGCAGGGTTGGCGGGCAAGACCAAACCGGGGTTTCGCTCCGTTCAGGGCGTCATCCCGAAAGCGGTGCGCAGGAACGCATCCGACTGCGACAGCAGCCTGGTTCGCGCTTCGGCATCGTGCAGGCCGTGGGCCAGGTTCGGGAATTCGACGAGGGTCACCTGCTTGCCTGCGCCGCGCAGTCGATCGTTCATCAACCGCGACTGATCAATCTTGACGTTGCCATCGACGGTCCCGTGGAACAGCAGCACCGGTGCGCGGATCGCCTCGACGTTTTGCGCGGGCGATCCTTCGCGGATGTGTGCGCCCTGGCCGATGAACTTGTTGATGATCGGGAAATTGGCCCAGCCCGAATACTGCGAACGCAGCTTTTCCAGATCGGTTACCGGCGCAATGGCGACGATCGCCTTGAACAGCCCCGGATCGAGCACCGAGCTTTGCAGCGCGGCATAGCCGCCATAGGACCAGCCGACGATGCCCAGCTTCGCGGGACTGGCGATCCCTTCCTTGACCAGCCAGCGCCCGGCATCGTTGACATCGCCAATCGCCACGCGCCACGACTGGAATCCGTTCTTCTGGTACCAGGCGGCACCATAGCCGCTCGATCCGCGGAAGTTGGGCTGCAAGACCGCGTAGCCGCGCGCCGCGAAGTATTGCGCCAGCCAGTCAAAGCCCCATTCGTCTCTCGCGCCCGGCCCGCCATGCGGCATGACAATCGCCGGCAGGCCCTTGCCAGTGCTGCCCGGCGGCAAGGTCAGGTAGGCGGGAACCTGGGTCCCGTCGGCGGCGGGATAGGTTACCGGCTTGACCGTTGCCAGCGCGGCACCTTGCAATTCGCTGCGGACCGGCAGCAGTTCACCCAGCTGGCGGGCTTTCTTGTCATAGACATAGAACATGCCGGGGTTGGTGTCGCTCGATGCCAGCAGCAACAGCTTGCTTTCATCCTGGCTGGAATCAACGAATGTCACGGCCGGCTTGCCCGGCAAGGCCTTGCTGAGATCGGCGCTGAGCTTCTTCAGCTCGGGATCGAAGAACTCGCTCACGCGCCGTTCGGTGGCATAGCTGGCCCCGACCACACGCCCTTCGCGGCCAATCCGGATCAGGCTGTCGATATCGACATCGCTGCGGCTGAGCAGCAGCTCCTTGCGGGGCACTTCACCCAGCGACATACTGAACAACGCCTTGGTGCCGTTGTGCTGTCCCAATCCGTAAGCGACATTGCGCGTGCGATCGACCGCGTAAGGGTTGAATTCGGTCTTGGTGGGATCGACCACGTTGACGGTCGAAAGCGACCGCCACTCACGCGAATCGGGCATGCGATAGAAATAGCGCATCTCCGACTGGCTGAAGCCCGACTGGGTAATCGAAAAGGTCCCCATGATCCGGACTGACCCGTGGCCATCGGTGATGTATTCCTGCGCATCGCGGTGCTGCGTTTCGACCTTGCGGCGCTTGAGCGAATAGGTATCGACCAGCTCAACACCCAGGCCATAGGCCTCATTACGGATGTTCGATCCGATCCTGTTCTCAGGCACATAGTAACGGGTCATCAGCACAGAGCCCGGTGCATCGGCTACGTCCCAATCAATCACATCCCCGCCATAATAGGTCTGGCTTATCGCCTTGGCGGCAGTGCGCGCCGTCAATTTGACCGGTTTGGAACCATCGGCATTGATTGCGAACAGCCGACTGAAACCGACCACATCGCCTGTACTATCGCTGACAGTATAGTAGATTTCGCAGACCAGCCGTTCGGACGATGCCCACCGGCACCAGTTCAGTCGCCCCTCATTGTAAGGCAGCGTGAAGATCGAGGCGGGAAGCCCTCCGCTGGCGAGCCCAACCACAAACAGCATCTGCCCTTGCGGGTGGTTGCCGACAAAGGCCACGCGGTTGCCATCGGGGGCCATGCTGATCTGGGCAATCGATTCCAGCGCGCCGAACTTGCGGGCCTGGGCGAGGCTTTCGGTGCTGGGACTGGCCGAATGCGCCGAGGACGTAGCGAGCAGCGCAGCAGCCAATCCGATCCAAACCCTGCCCATCATTCATCCTCCCGGCTCAAGATTGCCGCAGATTGTCATGAATTGACATGTTTTCAAACCGGTTATTGCACTGCGCAAGTCATGGCAGCACGTTTTGCAGTATTACTTTTCTGCTTCATGCCTGCAAATCAAAGGTCAGACTTGCCGCCCCAAATAGCCGGCGCGAAATTCCGCCGCGAACTCCGCGAACCGGCCTTCGGAAATTGCCTCACGCATGGCCGTCATCAGCTGCTGGTAGAAAGTCAGGTTGTGCTCGGTCAGCAGCATCGCGCCCAGGATTTCGCCGCTCTTGTGCAAGTGGTGGAGATAGGCGCGGCTGTATTTGGTGCAGCAATCGCCGGGGCAGCGTTCGTCGAGCGGGGCCGGGTCTTCGGCATGCTTGGCGTTGCGCAGGTTGACCGGGCCGTTCCAGGTGAAGCCCTGACCGTTGCGGCCTGAGCGGCTGGGCAGCACGCAATCGAACATGTCGACCCCGCGCTCGACCGCGCCGACCAGGTCATCGGGCTTGCCGACGCCCATCAGATAGCGCGGGCGGTCTTCAGGCAGCATGCCGGGTGCGAAATCGAGCGTGGCGAACATCGCCTGTTGCCCCTCACCCACCGCCAGGCCGCCGATCGCATAGCCATCGAAGCCGATTTCTTGCAGCGCCTGGGCGCTTTCGCGGCGCAGCTCTTCGTCCAGCGCGCCCTGCTGGATGCCGAACAGCGCGGCGCGGCTGGCGTGCTCTTCGCCAGAATCGAACCCTGCCCGGCTGCGCGCGGCCCAGCGCATCGACATCCGCATCGATTCCGCGATGACATCGCGCGGCGCATCGGCGCGCGGGCATTCGTCGAAGGCCATGACGATGTCGCTACCCAGCAGCCGCTGGATTTCCATCGAGCGTTCGGGAGTAATCAGGTGCTTCGAGCCGTCGAGGTGGCTTTTGAAAGTCACCCCTTCCTCGGTGATCTTGCGCAGTTCGGACAGGCTCATCACCTGATAGCCGCCGCTGTCGGTCAGGATCGGGCGATCCCAGTTCATGAACTTGTGCAAGCCCCCCAACCGCGCAACGCGTTCCGCGCCGGGGCGCAGCATCAGGTGATAGGTGTTGCCGAGCAGAATGTCGGCCCCGGTCGCGCGCACGCTCTCGGGCTTCATCGCCTTGACCGTGGCGGCGGTGCCGACCGGCATGAAAGCCGGCGTGCGGATTTCGCCGCGCTGCATCCGGATCGTGCCGGTGCGGGCCTTGCCATCCTTGGCGTGGACAGAAAATTCGAAACGCGGGGCGGTCATAACGCGCCCGCCTCTAGCCCCCTACCCCCGTTCGTGTCGAGCGAAGTCGAGACACAGCGCGCGGCATCTCGAGTTGACCTTCGGTCGCCTTCGGCCCGCTCGATGCCAACGGAGGTTGGGAAAGAATTTCAGGCGTCTCGGTTGCGTTCGACCAGCCCCACCAGCCCGGCGCGCAGTTCGGCCCAGGCCGCAGCCTCCGCGCCTTGCGGCGCGGCGGCGGGCTCAACCACATCGAGGAAGGCCTCGATAAAGCCACGGTACCAGTCGGGCGGCACGGCCAAGGCAACGCGGTGGTGCGGGACCGATCCGTCGAAGGCGATCCGTGTCTCGATCGGACTCTCGAACCAGATCATCACATAATAGAGCGTGTTGCCGACCATCTCGGCCTCCAGGCTGGCCGGGTTGCGCGGCGAATGATGCGCGAAGCTGGCCTGGCTATCGGGAAAGCGGGCGTAGAACAGGTCAATCACCGGCTGGGTGATATCGCCCAGCGCCTCGGCCGCGCGGGTGAGGCCTGCCTCAATCAATTGCTGCTTGGTCTGTGTCATGCCGCCTCCCCGGCCCCTGTTAGGACACCGGAGAGGCGCTCGTCATGACATTTGTCAATCAATCCGCCAGCCAGTTTCCGTGAAAGCCCGGCGGGATCCGGTGCGGGATATGCACCGAGGCGACCGGCGGCGCGGCGATATTTCTGGCGTCGAGGATCACCAGATCGGTGGTCTCGTTGGCGGCATCGATGACATAGCCCATCAGCCAGCCATCGCCTTCCGCCGCATCCTTGCTGCGCGGCACGAAGACGAATTCGCCCGGCACCCGGTTCGGCCCGAAGTCACAGACCTGGCGCTCGCCGGTCTGAAGGTCATGCCGATAGAGCGGCTGCGCGCCGAGGAAAGCCGCATCGCCATCGTCAGGCAGGCCCATCGCCCAGGCATAGCGGTACGGCTGGCCGAAGAAACGCTCGTCGGGGCGCGGGAATTCCTGCGGGCTCGCATCGAGGGTCTGCCGCTCAACCTTGCGGGCTGCAGGATCGACGATCCAGCGTTCCAGCCCCAGCGGCTTGCCATTGGGGCCTTCAGGTCCGCCCGAGAACATCGTTTCATAGACCGCGCTGTCGATGATCACCCGGCCCGCCTCGTCTTCGTACGAGTTGGCGACGTGAAAAACATAGCAGGGATCGACATCGCACCAGATGATGTCATCCGCCGTTCCCGTGCGCGGCAGCAAGCCGACGCGGGCCTTATGCTCGGTATTCCAGCGATAGGGAAATTGCTGCCCGGCAATCAGCGACTTCATCGAGAATGTTACCGGCAGGTCGAAGATTACGACATAGTTCCTGGTGATCGTGCATTCGTGGATCGACGGTCCGTGCTCGACCGGGACCTCCAGCTCGCGCACCACTTTGCCTTCGGTCGACAACACGACATGCCAGACCCGGTCCGGGGTCATCGCGTCATAGGTGATTGCGTGGAATTCGCCGGTCAGCGGATCTTCATGCGGGTGCGCGGTGAACGGTGCAGTCAGCGTGCCGCCGAAATCGGTGTAGGCGACCGTCTCGAGATTGTCGTCGAGCTGCGCGGGCGTGGACCCGGCCTCGACAATCGCGGTGATCTGGCCGGCGATCTTGATGACGTTGGTGTTGACCCCATCACGCTGGCTACGGCGCGGCCCCGGCGCGGCCTTGGGACCACCCACCGCTTCCAGCACCTGGCTGCGGATATAGCGGTTGCGGTACCATTCGGCCTTGCCGTCCTTCAGGCGAATGCCGTGAACCATGCCATCACCGATAAACCAGTGGTGCCCGCGCGGATCGGGCTTGAAGGGGTTCGGCCCGATCCGGACATAACGCCCCGCCAGCTCGGCGGGAATCGCGCCGGTGACCTTGAGGTCGGTGATGGTCAGCTCACCCTGGATCGGGGTGTGAATACCGGTCAGGAACGGATGGTCCTGTTCGGCATCCTGCCGCTTGCGGTTGAAGGTGGCGACGGCGGTGATCCCTTTGGTGACTACACCGCGGATGGCTGTTTCGACTGCGCTTGCCATGAGACGACTCTCCCTTTAATGTTTCTGCTGTAAACATAGAGGCCATGATAACAGTGTCAACATCGAAATCGTACCACCACGGCGATCTGCGTTCGGCGCTGGTTGAGGCGGGGCTCAAGGCGCTGGAAGTGCAAGATATCGGCGAAATCTCGCTGCGCCAGCTGGCCCGCGAAGTGGGGGTATCACCCACTGCGGTCTATCGCCACTTTCCGGACAAGAGTGCCTTGATGCGAGCGCTGGCCGAAACCGGAATCGAGCAAATGGCCGCCTGGCAGAAGGCCGCCGCGCAAGGCGTGGACAAGGCCGACGCCTTCGCCGCCACGGGTCGCGCCTATGTCCGCTGGGCGCTCGCCAACCCTGCACTATTCCGTCTGGCCTTCGGCGAATGCGACCAGATCAGCCAGACCGTGTTCGGGCAGAACGAAGCCGCCCAAATGCTCCGCGCCTTTGCTGAAGACTTCACCGGCAGCGAGGCCGAAACCCAGCGCCTGATGCTTCAGGCTTGGGCAGTGGTCCACGGCCTCGCCATGCTGATCTTGGACGGGCAACTGCCCCGCGATGAGGCGCTGATCGATCAGGTGATCGACGCGCGGACCTTGTTCAGGGCGTAAGCGATGCGAATAGTGTCCTGGAACTGTAATGGCGGCCTGAGGCGCAAGACCGCACTGCTTGATGACCTGAATGCCGACATCCTGATTGTCCAAGAGTGCGAAGACCCGGCCGCCTACGGCGCAGACTATCGCACTTGGGCCGGGGACCACATTTGGATAGGAGACTTGCGCTCCAAAGGCCTGGGAATTTTTGCGCGCTCCGGCCTGCAATTGGAACCACTGGATTGGCAAGGAAGCGAATTCCGGCTGTTCCTTCCAGCCCGGATTGGCGGCAGATTCGATATGCTGGGGGCCTGGACCCAGAATGCCAAGCCAGCGTCCACCGCCTACATTGGCCAACTCTGGGGCTACCTCCAGGCCAACCGCAAGAATCTGAGCGAATGCACGCTTGTTTGCGGGGACTTCAACAGCAACCGGATTTGGGACAGGCCGCGCCGGATCGGTAATCACAGCCATGTAGTAGCTGACTTGGCACAGCTTGGACTGGTGAGTCTCTATCACCACCGGCTGGAGGAAGAGCAAGGGGCAGAGACCGTCCCGACGTTCTATCTCTCTCGCAAAGCCGAGCGGCCATTTCACATCGACTACATCTTCGCCCATCAAGACCTGACGCTACAATCCGGCTTTTCGTTCGAGATCGGACAGGCAGAGCAATGGCTGACAGCAAGTGACCATTTGCCGCTCATCGCTGACCTACAAATCGAACATCTGCCTCCCCTACCCCGTTCGTCCTGAGCTTGTCGAAGGATCGTCCTTGTTCTTCATACCTCGCGCATGACGGCACGAAGGAAAGGCAGTCCTTCGACAAGCTCAGGATAGTCGGGTTTGGGGGTGGGATTTGGGTGGGAGGGCAATCGCTGCTCAGCCTTGGGGCAACAGCAGGCTTGAATCCCCATAGCTGTAGAACCGGTATCCCTGCGTAATCGCATGGGCATAGGCCGCCTGCATCCGCTCGCGACCCATCAGTGCGCTGACCAGCATCATCAGCGTCGATTTGGGCAAGTGGAAGTTGGTCATCAGGCCGTCGATGCCTTTGAAGCGGTAGCCGGGGGTGATGAAGATCGCGGTGTCACCGCTGAACGGCTGGATCGTGCCTGCCGCGTCCGCTGCGCTTTCGAGCAGGCGCAGGCTGGTGGTGCCCACCGCGATCACCCTGCCCCCGTTCGCGCGGGCGGCGTTGAGCCGCTTGGCGACTTCAGGCGGGATGGTGCCCCATTCGGCGTGCATCTGGTGGTCGGCGGTGTCTTCGACTTTGACCGGCAGGAATGTGCCCGCGCCAACGTGGAGGGTGACGGTCTCGTGCCCCACCCCCGCCTCGGCCAGCGCCGCCATCAGTTCGGGCGTGAAATGCAGCGCCGCGGTGGGTGCGGCGACCGCGCCGTCCTGCGCAGCGAACATTGTCTGGTAGTCGGCCTTGTCGGCCTCGTCGGTTGGGCGTTTGCCGGCGATGTAGGGCGGCAGCGGCATCTGTCCGGCGCGGTCGAGCAGCACTTCGACCGGCTCATCACCGTGGAAGGCCAGCACCCAGCTGCCGTCGTCCAGCCGTTCTTCGGCAGTGGCGGCGACACCATTGGTGAACTCCACCAGATCGCCCGCCCGCAGCCGCTTGGCATTGCGCACGAAGGCCTGCCAGCGCCGCAAATCGATCCGCTTGTGCAGCGTCACGCCGATCCTGGCCTCGCCCCGGCGGCCTTCAAGCTGGGCGGGGATCACCCGGGTGTCGTTGAACACCAGCACGTCGCCCGCACGCAGCAAGCCGGGCAGATCGCGGACGGTCAGGTCCTCAAACGCGCCCTCCCCAGGCACCAACAGCAGCCGCGCGGAATCGCGCGGCCGCGCGGGGCGCAGGGCGATCAGTTCTGGCGGTAGTTCGAAATCGAACAAATCAACGCGCATTGTCTACCTTCCGACAACCCTGAGCCTGTCGAAGGGCGCGCATTTAACGAGCTGGCGGTGCCTTGCCTTCGGACAGCAGCGAGGCCTGGACGATCTTGGTCGGGTTGGCCGGCGGCTCGCCCCGAACAATCGTATCGACCACATCCATCCCCGCAATCACCCGACCGAAGTTGGTATAGCGGCGGTCGAGCGCAAAGCGCGGATAGAAGACGATGAAGAACTGGCTGTTGGCCGAATCCGGCTGCTCGGTCCGCGCCATCGAAACCGATCCGCGGACATGCGGGACCGAGTTGAATTCGGCCTTGAGGTCAGGCAGCGAGGAGCCGCTGGTTCCCGTCCCGGTCGGATCGCCGCCCTGGGCCATGAAGCCTTCGATAACGCGGTGGAATACCACCCCGTTGTAAAAGCCCTGCCCGGTCAGCGTCTTGACCCGCTCGACGTGGCCCGGTGCCCAGGCCGGCATCAACCGGATCATCACGCGCCCACCGTTCGACAGGTCGAGCACCAGGATGTTCTGCGGCTCAAACGCAAGATCGGGATTGACGTACGAGCTCAGCAGAACCGGCGCAGCAGTGACCTGCGCCTTGGGCTTGCTGGCGCAGGCGGCCAGCGAAAGGCTCAGGAAAACGGCGGCGAGCAGACGGATTTTCATAGGAGTATGTGACTCACGAAGGGCAATTGCGGCGCCGGGATAGCCGCGCGCGCCTGACAAGGCAATGAACGGGATTGGGCAATGAACAGGATGGGCGAATGAACAGGCTCAGCGCGCGGGAATCCGCCCCATCACGTCGGCGCGCACCGCCGGGCTGACGAATTTGGCGATATCGCCGCCATAGATCGCGATTTCCTTGACCAGCCGCGAGGCGATCGGTTGCAGCGCAACGTCGGCCATCAGGAACACGGTTTCGACATCGTGATTGAGCTGGCGGTTCATGCCGGTCAGCTGGTATTCGTATTCAAAGTCGGTCACGCCGCGAATGCCGCGGATCACCACTTGCGCGCCCATCGCGTCGGCGAAATCCATCAGCAGCGAGTTGAACCCGACCACCCGGATCTTGGCATTCCCGATCCCGGCCACTTCGCGCTCAACCATCGCAATCCGCTCGTCGTCATTAAACATCGGGCTTTTGGCGATATTGGTAGTGACGCCGATGATCAGTTCATCAACCAGCTTCGCGCCGCGTTCGATGATATCCATATGACCCAGCGTGATCGGGTCAAAAGTGCCGGGATAGACGCCGATCCGTTTCATCAGTGATCCCTCTCAACCACATAGTGCGCCAGTGCGCGCAGCACATCGGCTTCCTGCCCGTGTGCGGCCAGATGCGCAATGGCCTGATCCATCAGCATCTGCGCCTGTTCGCGCGCGCGTTCGGGGCCGAGCAGCGCGACAAAGGTCTGCTTGCCGGCTTCGGCATCCTTGCGCAGCGCCTTTCCGGCCTTGTCCGCGTCGCCTTCGTGATCGAGCAGGTCGTCGGCGATCTGGAAGGCCAGGCCAATGTCGCGGGCATAGCCGCGCAGATGCGTGCGCCCTTCGGAGGGAACCTTGCCCAGCACCGCGCCCATCTCCACCGCCGCGCCCAAGAGCGCCCCGGTCTTGAGCTGTTGCAACCGGGTAATCTCGGGCAGCGAAAGCGCCTGCCCCTCGCCCATGATATCCAGCACTTGCCCGCCGACCATGCCTCCGCCGCCCGCCGCCGTGGCCAGAACCTGGACCAGTTCGGCGCGCACGAAGGGATCGCCGCTGGTTGCGGGATCGGCCAGCAATTCGAACGCGAAAGCCTGCAAGGCATCGCCGACCAGCACCGCCATCGCCTCGCCGAAAGCCTTGTGGACCGTGGGTTTGCCGTGACGCAGATCGTCATCGTCCATGCACGGCAGGTCGTCATGGACCAGTGAATAGACGTGCACCGCCTCGATTGCGACAGCGGCGCGCAGGGCATGGGTGCGGTCAGCGCCGTACATCGCGGCAGTCGCGGTCAGCAGCAGCGGGCGCAGCCGCTTGCCCCCGCCAATCGCGGCATGGCGCATGGCCTGGCCCAGGACCGAGCGGTTGTCAGAGGCGTTGGGCAGCAAGGCATCGAACATCGAATCGATGTCGCGCGCGATCTTCCCCAGCGATTCGGCCAGCAGCGGGTCGGGTCCGGGCACGGGTCAGGCGTCGAACGGCTGGGTGCCGGTCGCTTCGCCCGCGGCCCCGGTCACGACGCGCTCGATCCGGGCCTGGGCGGCATCGAGCCGGGCCTGGCAGTGCCCGCGCAGCTTCTCGCCACGTTCGTAGAGGTCGATCGTGGCATCCAGCGGAACTTCGCCGCTTTCCAGCTTGCGGACGATCTCTTCCAGCGCGCGCAGCGCCTCTTCAAAACTGAGTGCGGCAATGTCGGGATCGGTCTCGCTCATGGCACAAGCATTGACCGCGCGGCGCGCAGCGGTCAAGGTGCAAGGCGTTGCGGCATTGGCCGCTTTGGGGAGAACTATGCTCGTAAAGATTTTGATGGCCTATGCCGTTGCCGCACTGGCCTTTGGCATTCTGGACGCTGTCTGGCTGCGCAATGCCGCGCCGTTGCTCTATCGCCCGGCGCTGGGTGACTTGCTGGCTGAGAAGTTCCGCTGGGGACCGGCGATCGCCTTCTATGTGCTGTTCATCGCCGCGCTGACCTATTTCGCGGTGCTGCCCGGCCTGCTGAGCGCCGGGTCGAACGCAACCACGATTTTTGCAGGTGTGCCGCTGTCGATCATGCACGGGATGTTCATCGGGCTGGTTTGCTATGCCACTTATGACCTGACCAACCAGGCCACGCTGAAGGTCTGGCCGGTGCATATCACCCTGATCGACCTCGCCTGGGGCACGGTCGCCAGCGGCTTTGCGGCCGGCATGGCGACTTTCGTGGTCTCCAAGTTCTCGCCGGGCCTCGGCGGCTAGGATGTTCATCGGCCACTGGGCCCCGGCGCTAGCGGCTGCGGCTGCCAGCAAGAAGGCACCCCCGCTGGCCGTGTTGTTCATTGGCGCACAGTTGATCGACTGGGCGTTCTTCGCCCTGCTGCTGCTGGGGGTGGAGCAGATGCGCTTTTCCCCCGGGATCAGCGTGATGAACCCGATGGACCTCTATCACATGCCCTACACCCACAGCCTGCTGGGTGCAGCCGCCTTTGCCGGAGCTGTCTGGCTGGCCCGATCGCTGGTGCTGCGCGACAAAGTCGGCGCGCTGATCGGGGCTGGCGTGGTGCTGTCGCACTGGTTCCTCGACCTGCTGGTCCACGTCCCCGACCTGACGCTGGCCGGTTCACCGCCCAAGCTGGGCCTGGGCCTGTGGAACCATCCGTGGATCGAAATGCCGCTGGAACTGGCGATCACATTCGGTGCGCTGTGGTGGTATTGGAAGGCGCGCAACCCCGCGCCGGGTCGCGCGCTGGTGCTCGGCGGAGTGCTGCTGCTGCTTCAGGCGGTCAACTGGTTCGGCCCGGTGGAGAGCGAAGTCACCGCCGGAACCAGTGTGCTGGCCTTTGTCGCCTTTGGCCTGGCCACACTGGCGGCGTGGTGGATGGGGAAAAGCGCCCGAAAACCCGCGCGTTCGGGCTAGCCCTCAAGGCCGCACGCGGCTATGCGCGCGGCATGTCCGAAATCACTCCCGAAGTCGTCGCCCAGCACGGGCTGTCCGAAGAAGAATACGCGCGCGTGCTGCACGCCCTGGGACGCGAGCCGAACATGGTCGAGCTCGGCATCTTCTCGGTCATGTGGTCCGAGCATTGCAGCTACAAATCGAGCCGCCTGCACCTCAAGAAACTGCCCACTGAGGCTCCCTGGGTGATCTGCGGCCCAGGTGAGAACGCCGGCGTGATCGACATTGGCGATGGCCAGGCCGCGATCTTCAAGATGGAATCGCACAACCACCCCAGCTACATCGAACCCTACCAGGGCGCGGCGACCGGCGTGGGCGGGATTCTGCGCGATGTCTTCACCATGGGCGCGCGGCCGATTGCCAACATGAATGCGCTGCGGTTCGGCAATCCCAACCATCCCAAGATGAAGTCGCTGGTCAAGGGCGTGGTCGCCGGCATCGGCGGCTATGGCAACTGCGTCGGCGTACCCACCGTGGGCGGCGAGACCAACTTCCACCCGGCCTATGACGGCAACATCCTGGTCAACGCGATGACCGTCGGGATCGCCGACCAGGACAAGATCTTCTATTCCGCCGCCACCGGGATCGGCAATCCGATCGTCTATGTCGGCTCCAAGACCGGGCGCGACGGGATCCATGGCGCGACCATGGCCAGCGCCGATTTCGGCGAGGATGCGGATGAAAAGCGCCCGACCGTGCAGGTCGGCGATCCCTTCACCGAAAAGCTGCTGATCGAGGCCTGCCTCGAACTGATGGCGACCGACGCGATCGTCGCGATCCAGGACATGGGCGCGGCGGGGCTGACCTCCAGCTCGGTCGAGATGGCGACCAACGGCAAGGCCGGGATCATTCTCGACATGGACAAGGTGCCGTGCCGCGAACTTGGCATGACGCCCTATGAAATGATGCTGAGCGAGAGCCAGGAGCGGATGCTGATGGTCTTGAAGCCCGGCAAGGAGCCGATGGCCGAGGCAATCTTCAAGAAGTGGGAGCTCGATTTCGCGGTGATCGGCGAAGTGACCGATACCGGCCATATGGTGCTGACCTGGCAGGGCGAGACCGTCTGCGACATCCCGCTGGGGCCGCTGGCCGAGGACGCGCCGCTCTATGATCGCCCGGCGCTCAGCCTTGAAGACTACAAGGTTTGGGCCAGGGTCGCGCCGCTGGGCGATGTGCCCGAAAGCACCGATCTGGCCGCCGATCTGCTCAAGCTGATGGCCTGCCCCGATCTGGCCAGCCGGCGCTGGATCTGGGAGCAGTATGACAGCCAGGTCGGCGCAGACACGCTGCAAAAGAGCGGCGGCGATGCGGCAGTGGTGCGGATCCACGGGCACAAGAAGGCGCTGGCGATCAGCACCGACTGCACCCCGCGCTATTGCTATGCCGATCCCTACGAGGGCGGCAAGCAGGCGGTCGCGGAAACTTACCGCAACTTGTCAGCAGTGGGCGCCAAGCCTTTGGCCATCACCAACTGCCTTAACTTCGCCAACCCCCAGCGGCCTGAGATCATGGCCCAGATCGTCGAGTGCCTGCGCGGCATGGGCGATGCGTGCAGGGCGCTGGATTACCCGATCGTTTCGGGGAATGTCAGCCTCTACAATGAGAGCAAGGCGACGGGCGGTGGCTCCGCGATTTTGCCGACCCCGGCGATTGGCGGGGTTGGGCTGATGGCTGACCATGAGAAGATGGCGACCATCAAGCTTAAGGCCGAGGGCGAAATGATCGTCCTGATTTGCCATTCCTCAGGCCACCTCGGCCAGTCGCTGTGGCTGCGCGAATTGCACGGCCGCGAAGACGGCGCGCCGCCGTCGGTCGATCTCGCCAAGGAACGCGCCGCTGGCGAACTGGTACGCGCACTGATCGCCGATGGGCTGGTCAGCGCGGTGCATGACTGCGCCGACGGCGGCGCGGCAGTCGCGATGGCCGAAATGGCGCTGGCCGGAAACATCGGCTTCGTCAGCCATATCGCCCCCAACCTGCCACCGCTCGCTGGACTCTATTTTGGCGAAGATCAGGGCCGTTATGTCGTGACGGCCAAGGACTTCCTCGCGATTAAGGCCAAGGCCGACGCCGCCGGGCTGATCGCGGTGCCGGTCGGCAAGACTGGCGGCGATGCCTGCACTTTCGAATGGGTCGATGGTGGCCAGCGCCAGTCTGTGTCGCTGACGGACTTGCGCCAGGCCAACGAGGCCTTCTTCCGCGACTGGATGGAAGGCTAGTCACCAACGCCTCCGCCCTTCCCCGTCACCCTGAACTTGTTTCAGGGTCCATTTCGCGGATGGCCCGGCTGGTGCGCGGAATAAGCTGACTGCGCGGTTTGGGGACATAGCCATGCTTCAGGCGGATGGCACGATGGACCCTGAAACAAGTTCAGGGTGACGAACAGAGAGACGGATCATGACCACAGCCTACTCCGGCACCCCCCTCGCCAAAAAGCTCAGCCTGCGCGACGGGATGCGGGTGTGGTTCGATGCCATGCCCGAGCCTGTGTTCGACGAGATCGCCGAATACGCGCTGGAGCTGACATTCGTTGACGATCCCGCCAAGGGCATCGACGCCGCGCATGTCTTCGTGACCGAACGCGCGGTGCTGGATGCGCGGCTGAAGGCACTCCGTCACCAGATCGCCAGCGATGGGCAGGTCTGGGTCTCCTGGCCCAAGCAGGCCTCGAAAGTCCCCACCGATATCACTGAAGACACCATCCGCGAACTGTGCCTGCCGCTGGGCTTTGTCGATACCAAAGTCTGCGCGGTGGATGAGGTGTGGTCGGGGCTAAAGCTGGTGATCCGCAAGGAGCTTAGGTGACTGCTTAGGTCCTCTCCTTTTTTGCGAAGCACAAAAGGGGAGGTGGCATTTGCGCAGCAAATGACGGAGGGGTCTTCTACCCTTGCGCCATTTCCCCTCCGTCTCGGCCTGACGGCCGATCCACCTCCCCATTTGCCGCCTTCGCGGAAAATGGAGAGGAACTTCAACCCTCAGCCAGCTTCAGAATGTAGTCCCACTCTTCCGGCTTCACCGTCGAAACCGACAGCCGGAACTTGGTCAGCAAGTCCATATCCGCCAGCTTCGGATCGGCCTTGATTTCCTTCAGCGTCACCGTGCGTTTCAGCTTGCGTACCGGCTTGAGCTTCACCGAAGTCCAGCGCCCGGTCTCATCGGTCGGATCCTGAAAGCCCTCTTCGGTAATTTCAGCAATTCCAACGATCTCCACCCCGATGTTGGAGTGATAGAAGAACACCAGATCGCCCTTTTTCATCGCCCTGAGGTGCAACCGCGCGGTGTAGTTGCGCACGCCGTCCCAGGTGCCTTCGCCTTCGGCCACCAGATCGTCCCAGCTATAGACGTCGGGTTCGCTTTTCATCAGCCAGTAGTTCTTGATTTTGGTCATGCCATAACTCGCCAAACGGGGTATGGCGCGGCATTGCATCAGAAATTCCAAGGCGTCCACCTATGTCCCTCACTCATATCCCCGTCCTCTCGCTCAACCTGCCCAAAGCGGAATTCGCCCAGCAGATTGGCGAGAGTTTCCGCACCTTTGGCTTCGCCATGGTCAAGGACTTCCCGATCGACCGCGACCTGATCGACCGCGCGATGGCGATGTCGAAAGAGTTCTTCGCGCTGCCCGATGCCGAAAAGCGCACGTATCATGACGCCGCCATCGCTGGCGCCCGCGGCTACACGCCCTTCGGGACCGAGATCGCCAAGGACGCCAAGGCGCATGACCTCAAGGAATTCTGGCACGTCGGCCGCGACCTGCCGCCTGGCAGCCCACTGGCCGATGCCTCGATGCCGCCGAATGTCTGGCCCGCACGACCCGAACATTTCCAGGAGCTGTTTACCGAGCTTTACCGCCAATACGACGCCACCGGGGCCAAGATTCTGTCGGCCATCGCGCTCTATCTGGGGCTCGATGAGCACTGGTTCGATGAAGGGATCGAGGACGGCAATTCGGTGATGCGCCTGCTCCACTACCCGCCGATCGAGAACCTGGAAGGCGAGGCAATCCGCGCCGGGGCGCATGGCGATATCAACCTGATCACGCTGCTGCTGGGCGCCGAGGAAGCGGGGCTTGAGCTGCTGTTCCAGGGCAAGGAATGGATCTCCGCCTCGCCGCCCGAAGGCGCGATGGTGATCAACTGCGGTGACATGCTGGAACGGCTGACCAACCACTACCTGCCCTCAACCATCCACCGCGTGCGCAATCCCAGCCCCGAACGCGCGCGCTTCAGCCGGTTTTCGATGCCGTTCTTCCTGCACTTTCGCAGCGATTTCGTCATTCGGACGCTGCCGCAATGCGTCAGCGCCGACAATCCGGACCGCTATCCCGAACCGATCACTGCCGACCAGTTCCTGCAGCAACGCCTGGTCGAGATCGGGCTCAAGAAGAAAGCCACTGCCAGCTGAACGCGTCTTAACGCTATTTTCAAGGAATTTTGCGAGTTTTCCCTGATCGCCTGCAGGGGGCTCGCGGAATGGCATTTGCGCCGAAGTGGCTGAAATGGTCGTCTGGAAACGATGACCGACTGGGGAACACCCGGCGTGATGTCATCACGCTGGGCGTCGCCCTGGCCGCGATCTTGTTGTTCGTGGGCACTGGCGGCCAAGTCCTCCCGCAAATCGTGCGCGCCATGGAAGGCCGGGGCCTTGGGCCCGATCGGCTGCTGACCAATGCCCTGCTGCTCAACATCGCGCTGATCATCTTCGGCTGGCGGCGCTACCGCGAACTGACCAGCGAAGTCGCCGAACGCCGCAAGGCCGAGGAACAGGCCCGGATCCTGGCCGAGCTCGATCCGTTGACCTCCTGCCTCAACCGCCGCTCGGTCGGACCCGAAGCCGACAAGCTGGCCGCGCAGGCCGCAGAGCGCGGCGAAGCGGTGGCTTTCGTGATGCTCGACCTCGACAAGTTCAAGCAAGTCAACGACGCCAATGGCCATGCCGCTGGTGATGCCATGCTGCGCGAAAGTGCGGTGCGGATCCGCGCCGTGCTGGGCCATGACGGTCTGGTCGCGCGGCTGGGGGGCGATGAGTTTGCGGTGGTCCTGCCCTATCCGCCCGGCCAGCCCGAAGTGGTTGAGCGGCTGGTCGAAGGCCTGATTGAAGCGGTTGCGAAGCCCGTCGCGTTCAACGGGCTTGAGCTGGAAACCACGATCTCGGCCGGGATTTGCCGCAGCGAACCGGGTGATCAGGCCACCGCCCAGGCCATGCTGCACAAGGCCGACATCGCGATGTATCACGCCAAGCGCAATGGCCGGAACCGGCTCGCCTGGTTCGAGCCGAGCATGGAAAGCGAAGTGCGGTTCCGCTCCGAACTCGAAGCCGGGATCCGCCGCGGCGTACCGGCCGGCGAATTCGTGCCCTATTATGAAAAGCAGATCGACCTCGACAGTGGCCAGATCGCCGGGTTCGAAATGCTGGCGCGGTGGAACTCGCCCACGCTGGGGGTGGTCAGTCCCGACATCTTCATTCCGGTGGCAGAAGAAATCGGCTTGATCGCAGAGATGTCGGAATCGCTGATCCGCCAAGCCTTGCGCGATGCTCGTGGTTGGGACCCGAAACTGACCCTGTCGGTCAATATCTCGCCGGTGCAACTGCGTGATCCCTGGTTTGCCCAAAAGCTGCTCAAGATCCTGGTCGAAGCCAATTTCCCGCCGAGCCGGTTGGAAATCGAAGTGACCGAAAGCTGCCTGCATGAGAATATTGCGCTGGTCCATTCGCTGATCACCAGCCTCAAGAACCAGGGCGTGACCGTCAGCCTCGACGATTTCGGGACGGGCTATTCCTCGCTCTCGCAGCTACGCAGCCTGCCGTTTGACCGGATCAAGATCGACCGCAGCTTTGTAATGAACCTGCTGGATGACAAGGACAGCGCCACGATCGTTCAAGCGATCATCGCGCTGGGCGAAGGGCTTGGCCTGCCGATCACCGCGGAAGGGATCGAGAACGAGGAAGTGCTGACCGAGCTGCGCAAATACGGCAATTTCAAGGGCCAGGGCTATCTCTATGGCTTCCCCTTGCCGGCCGAATGCACCGTGGCCGAACTGGCCCAGCTCGATCTGCTGTTGGAAGCTCCCGAGTCGGCCCCAGCTGAGCAAGGTGCCGAACCGCAGCGCCGCACCGCCTAGACTGGACGCCAGCGCCGCCGCGTCCTAGAGCGCGGCCATGCGCACCGCCTTCATCAAGATGCACGGCCTGGGCAACGATTTCGTTGTTCTCGATGCGCGCGCGGGTGACGTTCCGGTGATGACCAATGCATTGGCGAGGGCGCTAGCCGACCGGAAGACCGGGATCGGCTGTGATCAACTGATCCTGCTCGAAAATTCGGACAGCGCCGATCTCAGGATGCGGATTTTCAACCACGATGGCGGCGAGGTTGAGGCTTGCGGCAATGCCAGCCGCGCGGTCGGGCTGCTGCTGGGCCGGAGCGCCAGCATCGAGACTTTGGGCGGACTGCTCCAGGTCGATCCGGCCGAGGGCGGCGTAGCAGTCGATATGGGCGAGCCGCGCTTCGAATGGGACCAAGTGCCGCTGGCCTACCCGATGGATACGCACCACATGCCGGTGGCTTGGGAAGGCCTGAACAACCCCACCGCTGTGAACGTCGGCAATCCGCATGTGATCTTCTTCGCCGAAGACACCAGCGCGGTCGATCTCAACCGGCTTGGGCCTGAGATCGAGCATGACTCGCTGTTCCCCGAACGGATCAACGTCAACGTCGCGACCATCGAAAGCCGCCAGCGGATCCGCCTGCGGGTCTGGGAACGCGGTGTCGGCGAGACCCGCGCTTGCGGCACCGGAGCCTGTGCCACGGCGATTGGCGCGATGCGGCGCGGGTTAGTCGATCGCACTGTCACCGTTGCGCTGCCCGGCGGCGAACTGATGATCGAGTGGACCGAGCAAGGCCGGATTCGCATGACTGGCCCCGCCACCGCAAGCTTCCGCGGCACCTTTGAAAGCTCCGATTTTGGCGGCTGAGGTCATTTCGCTCGGCTGCCGGATGAACCTGTCCGAAAGCGAGAGCCTGCGCGCCATGCTGGCGGGCGAGGACGATCTGGTGGTGGTCAACAGCTGCGCGGTCACCAGCGAAGCCGTCCGCCAGACCCGCCAGGCGATCCGCCGCGCCCGCAAGGCCCGCCCCAATGCCCGCCTGCTGGTCACTGGCTGCGCCGCCGAGGTCGAACGGTCAGCGTTGGGTTCGATGCATGAGGTCGATGGCCTGATCGCCAATGCGGCCAAGCTCGATCCGCGCGCCTGGAACGTTGCGCCCGCCGCGCTCGCCGCCTCTGCCACCCACACCCGCGCCTTCATTGTCGTACAGAACGGCTGCGATCATGCCTGCACCTTTTGCGTGATCCCTCAGGGACGCGGACCCAGCCGTTCAGTGCCGATTGAAGGCGTGCTGAGTGACATTGCTGTGCACGTTGATTTGGGCACCCGCGAGGTTGTGCTGACCGGGGTGGACCTGACCAGCTGGGGCCACGACCTGCCCGGTGCTCCCCGGCTTGGAACCTTGGTCAAAGCGATCCTGACCCGGTTCCCCTCCCTGCCCCGGCTGCGCCTGTCCTCGGTCGATGGGGTAGAAATCGATCCGCTGTTGTTCGATCTGATCGCCAGCGAGGACCGACTGATGCCGCATCTCCACCTTTCGCTGCAGCACGGCAACGACCTGATTCTCAAGCGCATGAAGCGCCGCCATTTGCGCCGTGATGCAGTCGGACTGGTCAACGCGCTCAAGGCCCGCCGCCCCGATCTCGCCATCGGGGCTGACCTGATCGCCGGGTTCCCGACCGAGGACGAGGCTGCGCACCAGGACAATGTCTCGATCATCGCCGAGCTCCGGATCGTCCACGGCCACGTCTTCCCCTACTCCCCCCGTCCCGGCACTCCCGCGGCGCGCATGCCGCAGGTCGATCCCGCCACAATCAAGGCCCGCGCCGCTGAGCTTAGGGCAGCAGTTTCCGCGCAGCGCAGCCAATGGCTAACCGCACTGGTGGGCAAGCCACTCAGCGTACTTGCGGAGCGCGACGGAACCGGCCATGCGCCGAACTTCGCAAGAGTGGCCTTGCCGCCCGCAGCGCCTGCCGGAGAGCTTGTGAGCATTACCCCAACCCGTATTGTCGAAGGCTTGCTGGCATGAGCGGCGACAGCTGGACCGACCGCATCTTTGGCGGCTTCAAAAAGACATCCGAAAGGCTGAGCGAGAATCTGTCCGGCATTGTCGGCAAGACCCGGCTCGACGAGGGTCAGCTCGATGCGCTTGAGGATGCGCTGATCCTCTCCGACCTCGGCCCGCGCGCCGCCGCGCGGATCCGCGATAAGCTCTCCGCCGAGCGCTTCGAACGCGGGGCCGATGAGGCCGCGATCAAGCAGGCAGTCGCCGAAGAAATCGCAGCAATCCTGCGTCCGGTGGCCAAACCGATCGACGTCGTCGCCTTCCCCCGCCCGCAAGTGATCCTGGTGATCGGGGTCAACGGATCGGGCAAGACCACCACCATTGCCAAGCTCGCGCACTATTTCCAGGAACTCGACTACGGCGTGATGCTGGCGGCGGGCGATACCTTTCGCGCCGCAGCGATCAGCCAATTGGCGGTCTGGGCCGACCGGGTCGGCGTGCCAATCGTCACCGGCCCCGAAGGCGGCGATCCTTCCGCCGTGGTGTTCGATGCAGTCAAGGCCGCGACCGACAAGGGCACCGACGCGCTGATCGTCGATACCGCCGGACGCCTGCAGAACAAGCGCGAGCTGATGGACGAACTGGCCAAGATCCGCCGCGTCCTTGGCCGGCTCAATCCCGAAGCCCCGCATGACGTGGTCCTGGTTCTCGATGCCACCAACGGGCAGAACGCGCTGCAACAGATCGAGATTTTCAAGGAGGTGGCCGGGGTGACCGGACTGATCATGACCAAGCTGGACGGCACCGCGCGCGGCGGCGTTCTGGTCGCCGCAGCCGAGCAATACGGCCTGCCGATCCACGCGATCGGCGTTGGCGAGAAGCTGGATGACTTGCGCCCGTTCGACCCCGATCTGGTCGCGCGCGTCATCGCCGGGGTGGCGTGATGACGGGTGAAGCCAAGCCGCAAGCGAAGTCCAAACCGGGCTGGCTCAACTTGCTGGTCGATTACGGCCCAGTGGTGATCTTCTTTGTGGTCTATCGCTATTACCTACCCTCCGGCGACGGCGATCCGGTCGGGCAGATGCGGGCGATCCTGATGAGTACCGGCGCTTTCATGGTTGCTGCAGTGACCGCGCTGGTCTTCTCGCGGTTCAAATTCGGCCATGCCTCGCCGATGCTGTGGCTGTCCACCGCGCTGATCGTCGGCTTTGGCGGGCTGACAATCCTGCTTCGTGATTCATGGTGGGTGCAGATCAAACCGACGGCGATCTATCTGATGTTCGGTGTGGTCCTGTTGTTCGGGGTCTGGCGCGGGCAGGCCTACCTCAAATACCTGCTCGAAGCCGCATTTGAGGGACTGAACGATGTGGGCTGGCTCAAGCTGTCGCGCAACTGGGGTCTGTTCTTTTTCGTCCTCGCCGCTCTCAACGAAGTGCTTCGCCATAATTTCAACAAGGACACACACGGCCTTTTTGGAATGGATGGCCTGAGCACATGGATCGCAGCCAAGCTGTGGGTGTTCATGCCGCTGTCGTTCCTGTTCACCTTTACCCAGATCCCGATGCTGATGCGCCACGGACTGTTGGCAGAGGCAGAGGAAGAAGTGATCACCGACCCGCCGCATGAGTGAAAATGCCGCGCAACACAGGTGACAAGCCCGCCAAAGCGCGCAATAGTGCGCTGGCAGGGCAAAGCCATGCCTTTGATCCGTTCGTCCCGAGCGAAGTCGAGGGACAGCCACCGACGCGGTCCCTCGACTTCGCTCGGGACGAACGGATAGCAAGTTAATATCGATCAATCTCAAACAAGATTAGGGGGAAGCAATGGCCAAGTTTTTCGGAAACCTGCACCTGGTGCTGCTGACCGGGTTCGTGCTCGCGCTGGCAGTGGCCTACCACTTCGTGGGCGCCTCGGAAGGCGCGCTGCCGCTCAATGCCAGCTCGGTGCTGAGTTGGCTGCACGTCTTCTTCGGCATCGTCTGGATCGGGCTGCTCTATTACCTCAACTTCGTTCAGGTGCCGACCATGCCGACGATCCCGGCCGAACTGAAGGGCGGCGTCACCGGCTATATCGCTCCCAAGGTGCTGTTTTTCTTTCGTTACGGCGCGCTGCTGACCGTGCTGACCGGCCTCGCGATTGCCTTCGTCCGTGGCTATGCCCACCGCGCAATGACCTTTGGCGGGGCCACCGCCGCTGAAAATCTGATCGGCCTGGGCATGTGGCTGGCGCTGATCATGGCCTTCAACGTGTGGTTCATCATCTGGCCTGCCCAGAAGAAGATCCTCGGCCTGGTCGAAGCCACGGCTGAAGAAAAGGCCGCCGCCGCACCGCGCGCACTCTATGCCAGCCGCACCAACACGCTGCTGTCGATCCCCATGCTCTACTGCATGGTCAGCGCGAACCTCGGCTAAGCCTTAGCCTTACGAGCCACCGAGAGGCGCGGCGTTCCTTCCCCGGAGCGCCGCGCTTTTCTTTTGCCCGCGCCCCGGCTACCCCGCCTGGGATGACTGCCCAGATCGACCCATTCAAGGCGATGTTCGTCTCCGCCCTCGCCCACCGCCTCAAAAGCGAAGGGCGCGACGTGATCCACATGGAGTTCGGCCAGCCCAGCACCGGCGCGCCCGCCGCCGCAATCGCCGAGGCGCACCGCATCCTTGACAGTGAGGCGATGGGCTATTGGGAGAGCCAGCCGCTGAAAGCGCGGATCTGCCAGCACTACCTTGAGATCTACGGGGTCGAGGTACTCCCCACGCAGATCATCCTGACCTGCGGGGCCTCCCCCGCGCTGGTGCTCGCACTCAGCAGCTGCTTTGCCCCCGGCGCGCGGGTGGCGATGGCGCGACCGGGCTATGTGGCCTATCGCAACAACCTCAAGGCGCTGCACATGGAGCCGGTCGAGATCGAATGCGGCCCCGAAGCGCGCTACCAGCTTTCGGCCGCTGCCCTCGCCGCGATTGACCCCGCGCCTGATGGCGTGATCCTGGCCAGCCCCGCCAACCCCACCGGAACAATCATCCCGCAAAAGGAACTGGAAGCAATCGCCCGGGTCTGCCACGAGCGCGGGATCACGGTGATCTCGGACGAGATCTACCACGGCATCTCCTATGGCATGGAAACTCCCTCGATTCTCCAGGTCATGCCCGAAGCCTGGGTGGTCAATTCGTTCTCGAAGTATTTCAGCATGGCCGGGTGGCGGCTCGGCTGGCTGGTCGCTCCGGCAGACGGGATCGACGCGGCGCGGGCACGGATGAGCAACCTGTTCCTCACACCTCCCAGCCTGTCCCAGCATGCCGGCCTGGTGGCGATGGACTGCACCGAAGAGCTGGAAGGCCACATCCAGACCTATGCCCGCAACCGCGAGCTGTTGCTGGCGGCGCTGCCTGAGCTCGGCCTGGCCCGGATCGCCCCGCCCGACGGCGCGTTCTATGTCTATGCCGATGTTTCGGACTACACCGATGACAGCATGGAGTTCTGCAAGCAGCTGCTGCAAGACACCGGCGTTGCCACCGCACCGGGGATCGATTTCGATCCGGTCCACGGCAATCGTTTCATGCGAATCAGCTTCGCCGTCTCGACCCCGCTGGTCGAGGAAGCGATCCGCCGGATGAAGCCGTGGTTCGCTGCCCGCAACAAGGGCCTGCGGAGTTAATCCTAACCCCTTTCCGTTCGCATCGAGCGAAGTCGAGATGCCGCGCGCAGTGTCTCGACCTCGCTCGACACGAACGGTGGTTGGGTAACCTAGGCCCGAACCGTCAAATCTCGACCTGGCTGCCCAGTTCGACCACGCGGTTGGTGGGCAGGCGGAAGAATTCCATCGCGCTGGCGGCATTGCGCAGCATCCAGGCGAACAGCTTTTCGCGCCAGATCGCCATGCCCGGCTTTTCCGATGCCAGCAGCGTCTGGCGGCTGAGGAAGAAGCTGGTCTTCATGATCTCGAACGGACCGCCGCAGATATCGGCCCGCTTGAGCGCGGTGGGGATGTCGGTCTCTTCCAGGAAGCCGTATTTCAGCACCATCCGGTAGAAGCCCTTCCCCAGATCCTTGACGCTGCAGCGGTTGGCCTCATCGACATAGGGCACGTCCTGGATCGCCACGGTCAGGATCACCACGCGTTCGTGCAGCACCTTGTTGTGCTTGATGTTGTGGAGCAGCGCCGAAGGCACGCCCGATGCCGCGCTGGCCATGAAGATCGCGGTGCCGGGCACGCGGGTCGCGCTGGAATGCGCGCTCTTGGCGAAGACTTCCATCGGGATGGTGCCTTCGGTCATCGACTGGCGCATCAGGTTGCGGCCGCGCGACCAGGTGGTCAGCAGGGTGAAAATGAACAACCCGATCGCCAGCGGCACCCAGCCGCCCTGCGGCACCTTGAGCAGATTTGCGCCGAGGTAGGCCAAATCGACGATGATGAACACCGCGATGAGCGGCAGGGCCTTCCACAGCGGCCAGCGCCACAGTGTGATCAGCACCACCGCCAGCAGGATCGTGTCGATAAACATCGCGCCGGTCACTGCGATGCCATAGGCTGCGGCGAGGTTGCTGGAGGACTGGAAGAACAGCACCAGGATGATCACCATGACCATCAGCGCCCAGTTGAGCGTGGGAATGTAGATCTGCCCGGCCGCTGACGCGCTGGTGTGCTTGATCTGCATGCGCGGCAGGAAGCCCATGTTGATCGCCTGCTGGGTCAGGCTGAAAGCGCCCGAGATGACCGCCTGGCTGGCGATGATCGTGGCCGCCAGCGCCAGGAAGATCACCGGGATGCGGACCACATCGGGGATCATCAGGAAGAACGGGTCCTTGATCAGTTCCGCGGCCTGTTCGGGCGTGGTCGATAGCACCATCGCCCCCTGCCCCATATAGTTGAGCATCAGCGAAGGCAGCACAAAGGTCATCCAGCTGACGCCGATCGGCTTGCGGCCGAAATGGCCCATATCGGCATAGAGCGCCTCGGCCCCGGTCACCGCCAGCACGACGCTGCCCATCGCGACAAAGGCGCGAAACCCGTCGGTCATGAAAAACCGGATCGCATTGACCGGGTTGATCGTTTCCAGAATGATCGCCGGCATCGCGCTCAGATGCATCAGGCCCATCGCGGCGAGGGCGAAGAAATACAGCAGCATGATCGGACCGAACAGCTTGCCGACCTTCTCGGTCCCGCGCGCCTGGATCGCGAACAGTGCGAACAGGATCGCCACGGCCAGCGGAACAATCCACGATTTGAACCCGGGGTGGACGTATTGCAGGCCTTCAGTCGCCGAAAGCACCGACATCGCCGGGGTAATCATCGAATCGCCATAGAACAGCGCGGTCGCAAACACGCCGAGCAGCACGAACGGCGCAGTCCACTTTGCGTTTTCGGACTTGCGGTTGATCAGCGCCAGCAAGGCCAGGCTGCCGCCTTCGCCCTTGTTGTCGGCCTTCATGATGGTGAGGACGTATTTGAACGTCACCACGATCATCATCGACCAGAATACCAGGCTGAGAACACCATGAATGTGGATCGGATCAACCTGGATCCCTGGCGCGCCGTGGTGCGAGGCAAAGGTTTCGCGGAAGGCATAGATCGGGCTGGTCCCGATATCGCCGAAAACCACTCCGACCGCACCGACCGCCAGGGCAATCAACCCGCCGGGATGATGGCCGTGACCGTGCGCTGGAGTGACGGGATCGGACTGGGAATCCGGGGTGGAAGCGGTGGCTTCATTCATGCGACTCAATGCCCCCCTCAAACCTGCACGGCAGGCGGGAAATCAGGCGCCGCGCCTAGCACCATGTATGGGGCCGGTCCAGCGCCGCCTGCGGTTACTGTGCCGGTTTCGCACGGCTGGCGATAAACTCGTCCAGCGCGGCCAGTCGGGCCTTGATATCTTCGGTCCAGGGAGCATCCGCAGGTGAGCGCGCCAGCAAGCCGGCCCACATCGCGCGACCCTGCTCCAGCTCGCCGTTCTGGGCCAGTGCCAGGCCCAGAAAGAACGGCGGTCCCGGATGCTCGGGGTTGGCTTCGCTGGCCCGGCTGTAAGCATAACGGGCAGCCGGGGTCAGGTTGCCATCGGCATGCGCGACAAGATTGTTGGCCGCAGCCAGCCAGGCATCGGCATTGCCGGGATTGCGGTCTGCCGCCCCGATTGCCAGCGCTGCGGCATCGCCAAAGGCCCCGTTGCGCGACAATGCATCGGCCGTAACCAGCAACCGGTCACCCGAAATTGCTCCGCCTTGCGACAATTGTTGCCGCGCCTCGACCAGTGCCCGGCCTGATTGGGCGACCTTCTGCTCTGCTTCTTTCGGTGCACCGGCCAGATCCGGCCGCCCCTGCCAGGCAAAGCCCGCCAAGCCGAAAACCAGCGCCGCCGCAATGGCTTCCCAGCTTCCGCGCGGGGCCTTGAGCAGGGTCGCAAGCGCCAGCAAGGTACCTGCGGCCAGGCCAATTGCGAGCACCCATCCCATCACGCGTCTCCCTTGGCGAAACGGCGGCGCAGCATGAAGAAAGCGAAGCCCAGCAGCAGCACCGGGGCTGCGAACAGCGGCCAGGTCAGGCTGTTGATCCGCGGCGCATAGGACACATAGTCGCCGTAACGCTCGATCAGCCAGGCGCGAATCGCTTCGGGCTTTTCGCCGGCTTTGATTCTCAGGCGGATCTGGTTGCGCAAATCGCCGGCAATCTGCGCATCCGAATCGTGGATGGACTGGCCCTGGCATTGCAGGCAGCGGATTGACTGCATCAAGGCCTGGGCCTCGGCCTCCTTCGACGGATCCTCCAGCTGGACATAGGCATAGGGTGCCGAAGGCAGCGGGCTATTCGCCAAGAGCGGCGCCGAAATCAGCGCAAGGGCCAGGAGCAAGCGCTTCATTGCCCGGCCTCCCTGACTTTTTGCACAATCATTTCAACCTGGTCGGCCCGGATCTCGCCAATGTGCTGGTACCGGATCGTGCCTTTGCCATCGATCACGAAGCTTTCCGGAACGCCCGAAGATCCCACCGCGAACTGGATCGCGCTGACATCGTCCGCGCCGATCCGGCTGAACGGATTGCCGTGGCGCTGGAGGAAGGCCTTGAGGTCATCGGGTTTGTCGCGGATCGCAACGCCCACCACGTCGATGCCCTGGGCGCGCAGCTGCGCCAGTTGCGGGGCTTCGACCGCGCAAGGGATGCACCAGCTGGCAAAGATGTTGAGCAGCTTTGGCTTGCCATCGGCCATGTCGGCAAAGCTCAGCCCCGGACGATCATCGACAGCGGCGCGCAAGACAAACTGCGGCAGCGGCTTGCCAATCATCGCGCTGCGCACTTCGCGTTCGGCCGGGCGTTGCAGGCCGTAGAGCACCAGCGCCACAAAGGCCCCAAACAGCACCAGGGGGAGCCACAAGGCCCACCTTGAAGGCACCGAAGGCTTTTGCTCGCTCATGGGCCTTGCCTCCTGCGGCGATAGGCGATCTTGTCGACCGCGATCAGGCGGCGCAGATCGCTGGCGACCCGCCCGAACAATGCGAGCAGCCCGCCCAGCGCGACCAGCATCCCGCCCAGCCAGATCAGCGTAATAAATGGCTTCCACCACAAGCGCAGCTGCCAGCGTCCGTCTTCGGCCTGTTCACCCAGCACGGCGTAAAGCTGGCCGTTCCAGCGGGTCGCCAGGGCGCTTTCGTTGGTGCCTTGCGGCGGCGACCAGAAGGCGCGGGCCTGGGGCTTGAGCGTGATCGGCTTGCCGCCGTCATAGCCCGCCTCAAGCGTGGCTTCGATCGCGGTCCAGTTGGGCCCGGCGATCGGCTGGACCTTGGCGAATTGCAATGACCAGGGGCCCACCACGATTGTCTCCCCCGGGCGGGCAGCGACCAGCTTCTCCTTGGTAAAGGCGCTGTCCGAAGCCATCCCGCCAAGCGCCAGCGCGACCCCTAGGTGCGCGGTGACCATGCCCCACAGCGGCAACTTGACCGTCCTGAGCTTGCGGCCCCACAGCGGCATCACGCTCGCCACCACCAGCCCGCAGGCCAGCGCCAGGCCCAGCAGCGGCAGAACGCCGATCCCGCGCCAAATACCAAAGGCCAGGCCGCACAGCGCCAGCGTGGCCGGAACCAGCAGCAGCGGCGAAATCCGCTTCATGCTGTCGCGCCGCCAGCGCAGCAATGGGCCGAAGGCCATGACCACCAGCATCGGCAGGACAAAGATCGCCGTGGCCGGGTTGAAATAGGGCGGCCCGACCGAAACCCTCGCGCCAACTGTTTCAGCGATCAGTGGGTAGAGCGTGCCGATCAGCACGATACCCAGCGCGCCGGTGAGCATGACATTGTTGAACACCAGCGCGCCTTCGCGGCTGGTCAGGGCAAAGCGTTCACCCTCGGTCACGCTCGCCGCGCGCAGGCCGAAAACCGCCAGCGCCGCCCCGATGTTGATCGCCAGCAGCGCCAGGATGAACTGGCCGCGCGTGGGATCGACCGCGAAGGCATGGACCGAAACCAGGATACCCGAGCGGACCAGGAACGTGCCCACCATCGACATCGAGAATGCCACCACGCCCAGCATCACCGTCCAGGCGCGCAGCGCATTGCGCGCGGCCAGCACCGAGACCGAATGGAGCAAGGCCGTGGCTGCCAGCCAGGGCATCAGCGAGGCATTTTCGACCGGGTCCCAGAACCACCAGCCGCCCCAGCCCAGCTCGTAGTAGGCCCAGTAGGACCCGAACAGGATGCCCAGCGTCAGGAAAATCCAGGCCCCCAGCACCCAGGGCCGCATCGCCCGGGCGAACGTGGGCGAAACCTCACGGGTCAGCAGCGCGCCGACGGCAAAGCTGAAGGCCACCGACAGCCCGACATAGCCGATGTAAAGCGTTGGCGGATGGAACGCGAGGCCGGGGTCTTGCAGCAGCGGATTGAGCCCCTGCCCTTCGGGCGCTGCCGGATCGAGCCGGGTGAACGGGTTCGAGGCAAACAGCAGAAAGGCATAGAAGCCCAGGCTGACAAAGGCTTGCGCCCCCAGCGTGGCCAGGATCGTGCGTTCCGGCAAGCGCCGCTCAACCCAGGCGACGACGCCGCCAGCTGCCGCCATCACCGCGACCCACAACAGCATCGAGCCTTCGTGGTTCCCCCAGGAACCGGCGAACTTGTACAGCAGCGGTTTGGCCGAATGCGAGTTGGTCGCCACCAGCGCAACCGACAAGTCGGTCTGGCAGAACAGCACGATCAGGCAGAGCATCGCCAGGCTGGCCAACATGCCCTGGATCATCGCAACCGGCCGCAGCGCCGCGACCAGCGGATTGCCATTTGCGCGCAAGGCCAGCGCGCCACCAACCAGTTGCAGCATGGCCAGCGCAGCGGCCAGCCACAGGGCAGCAAGGCCTAGCGTTGCGATCACTTGGTTTCTTCCACGGCCTGGCGGGCCTGGCCGGCGGTCATGTCTTTCATCTCGCGCGGCACGTATTTCTCGTCATGCTTGGCGAGCAGGTTGTCGGCGACGAAGACTCCGTCGGGCCCGCGCTTGCCTTCGGCGACCGCGCCCGAGTTTTCCTTGAACAGGTCGGGCACGATCCCGGTGAAGCGCACCGGCACTCGCGCCTTGCCGTCAGTGATCACGAACCGGATCGTCACTCCGTCGGCCTCTCGCTGGATCGAGCCCAGTTCGACCATCCCGCCCAGCCGCACCGCCCGGCCCACTTCGGGCGGCTGGGCAGCCATTTCGGCGGGGAGGTAGAAGAAGCTCGCCTGGCTGCG
>JAGXTB010000096.1 GCA_018334165.1 Sphingomonadales bacterium
GAGTCGCATAAGGTATTCCCCCACCGACCCGCCTTCGGCGGCCCACCTCCCCCTGAGGGGGAGGATTTTCGTATTGGCGCTCACTTATTTCCCACCCTTTGGATTTCCCATTCGAGCTCGACGTCCGACTTGTCTTTCACCCGCCGCCGCACTTCCTCGCCCAGGCCTTCGATGTCGGCGCTGGTGGCATCACCCAGATTGAGCAGGAAGTTGCAGTGCTTTTCGCTGACCTGTGCCCCGCCCATGGTGAGCCCCCGGCACCCGGCCTCGTCAACCAGTTGCCAGGCCTTGTGGCCTTCAGGGTTCTTGAAGGTGCTGCCGCCGGTCTTGGAGCGCAGCGGCTGGCTGGCTTCGCGGCTGGCGGAGATGCGGTCCATTTCGGCCTGGATGTCCGTGGCCTGGCCAGGGCGGCCCTTGAACCGCGCACCGACAACGATTGCGCCTTCAGGCAGTTCGCTGTGGCGGTAGCTGTAGTGCAGTGCCTCGACCGGCAGGGTGTGCAGCGAACCATCGCGCAGCACGACGTCGCAATCGATCAGGATGTCCTTGACCTCGCCGCCATAGGCGCCGCCGTTCATCCGTACAAAGCCGCCGACCGTGCCGGGAATCGAGCGGAGGAATTCGAGGCCAGCGATCCCTTCGTCGCGCGCGGTTGAGGAGACCAGAATGCCGCTGGCCCCAGCCCCGCAATCGAGTGTCAGGTCGGCGCTCTTGGAGACCTTGGCAAAGGCCTTGCCCAGCCGCACCACCACGCCCCGCACACCGCCATCGCGCACGATCAGGTTGCTGCCGAGGCCCAGCGCCATGACCGGCGTGGCCGGATCGAGGTCGCGCAGGAAGGCTTGGAGGTCGGCCACGTCCTTCGGCTCGAACAGCCACTCAGCCGCACCGCCGCTCTTGAACCAGACCAGCGGGGCCAGGGGGGCATCCCTGGTGAGTTTTCCTCTAACCCCGTTCGCATCGAGCGAAGTCGAGATGCCGTGCGCAGTGTCTCGACTTCGCTCGACACGAACGGAGGTTGGGGTGTTGGTCACTGCCCCCTCCGCACTTTGATAGAGTCCGCCAGCCCGGCCGCCCATTTGGTGATATCGCCCGCACCCAGGCAGACCACCATGTCGCCGCTCTGGACCACTTCGGCCAGCATATCGGCCAGCTCGTCCGGCCCGGCAATCACTTGCGCATTGCGGTGCCCGCGGGCTTTCATCCCCGCAACCATGGCCGCGCTGTCCACGCCTTCGATCGGCTGCTCGCCGGCGGCATAGACCGGCGCGGCATAGACCATGTCGGCATCGTTGAAGGCGGCTTCGAAGTCAGCCAGGTGATCGCGCAGGCGGGTAAAGCGGTGCGGCTGGACCACGGCAATCACCCGGCCCGTCCCCACGCCTTCGCGCGCCGCGGCCAGCACCGCGCGGATTTCGACCGGGTGGTGGCCATAGTCGTCGATGATCGTCGCACCATCGATTTCACCCACCTTGGTGAAGCGGCGCTTGACCCCGGTGAACTTGGCGAAACCGGTACGGATCAGCTCGTCCGACACGCCCATCTCCACCGCCACCGCTACCGCCGCGAGCGCGTTCTGGACGTTGTGGCGGCCCGGCATCGGCAATTCGATCCCCTCGATCCGGCGCTGGCTGCCGTCGCGCTGGCGGATTACTGCGTCGAAGTGGTTGCCGCCGGGATGCGGCACGACATTCTCTCCGCGCACGTCGGCCTGCGCGCTATAGCCATAGGTCACCACCCGGCGGTCGCGAACCTTGGGGATGACCGCCTGGACCTCCGGGTGGTCGATGCACAGCACCGCGCAGCCATAGAACGGCACGTTCTCGATGAATTCGACGAAGGCGTCCTTGATCGCATCGAAAGTGCCGTAGTGCTCAAGGTGCTCGGGATCGATGTTGGTGACGATCGCGATAGTGCCGTCGAGCCGCAGGAACGAGCCATCGCTCTCATCCGCCTCGACCACCATCCAGTCGCTTTCGCCCAGCCGCGCGTTCGAGCCGTAGGAGTTGATGATCCCGCCGTTGATCACCGTGGGATCGACCCCGCCCGCATCGAGCAGCGCCGCGACCATCGAAGTCGTTGTGGTCTTGCCGTGGGTCCCCGCCACCGCGACCGTGCGCTTGAGCCGCATCAGCTCGGCGAGCATTTCGGCGCGGCGGACAACGGGCACGCGGTTTTCCAGCGCGGCGGCGACTTCGGGGTTGCTGCGCTTCACAGCAGTGGAAGTGACCACCACCGCCGCATCGCCCAGGTTCTCCGCCGCATGGCCGATCGCCACCTTGATCCCGCGTTTGCGCAGGCCTTCGATCACATAGCCTTCGGCGATGTCGCTGCCCTGCACCCGGTAACCCAGATTGTGCATCACTTCGGCGATCCCGGACATGCCGATCCCGCCGATCCCGACGAAGTGGATCGTCCCGATCTCGGTCGGCATGCGGTGGCCGCTCTTCTGACGCAGTGCCTGGCTCATGCGGGATCTCCGGCCAGAGCCCCGGCCCCCGCCTCACCGCGTACGGCCGAAATCACGTCCATCATTGCTGCCCCGCCAAAGCTTTCGACCAGATCGGCCAGATCGCTGACCGCACCAGGATAGCCGCAGTTCCACGCGGCATGGGCGGCGGTGGCGAGCGTCGCAGGGTTCATCGCGATGGCCTGGATCTGCTTGGCGAGTTCCGCCGAGGTAAAGCGTTCCTGCCGGATCATCCGCGCCCCGCCCAGCGCGGTCATCTCGCGGGTATTGGCGGCCTGGTGATCGTCGGTGGCGATCGGCAGCGGGACCAGGATTGCCGGACGGCCGACCGCAGTCAGCTCGGCCACGGTCGAAGCCCCGGCGCGGCCGATGAACAAGTGCGAATCCGCCAGACGGCTGGCCATGTCCTCGAAATAGGTGCCGAGTTCTGCCGGGATCTCATGCCCGGCGTAGCGTGCGCGCACCGGCTCGATATCCTCGGGGCGGCACTGCTGGGTAACCTGCAAGCGTCCGCGCAAGGCCGGGGGCAGTATCGCCAGGCCATCGGGCACGACCTGGCTGAGCACGCCCGCGCCCTGGCTGCCACCGGTGACCAGCACGCGCAGCAGGCCATCTTCGCTGAAGGCCGGGAACGGCTGTTCGCGCAGCGCCAGCACTTCGGCGCGGACCGGATTGCCGACGAGGTGGACCTTGTGGGCATGCTTGGTGGCCAGCCGGTCGGTCTCGCGGTAGGAGGTGGCGATGGCGTTGACCCGGCCCGCCAGGAAGCGGTTGACCCGGCCCAGCACCGCGTTCTGTTCGTGGATTATGCTGGGGATCCCCGCCCCGGTCGCGGCCCACAGCGCCGGGAAGGCGGGATAGCCGCCAAAACCGATCACCGCGCTGGGCTGGAAGCTGTCAAACAGGCGCAGCGCCATGCGCTTGCCTTCCAGGATCGCCTCGATCCCCTTGGGCCAGTGCAGCGGGTTCTTGCCCAGCCGCCCGGCGGGCAGCACGTGGCTGACCAGGAAATGCGGCTTGCCGGGCAGGCGGCTGCCGCGATCGTCGGTGATCAGGGCGACGTGGTGCCCGCGCCGCTCAAGTTCGACCGCCAGCGCAAAGGCCGGGATCAGGTGCCCGCCGGTGCCCCCGGCAGCCAGAACATAGTGACGCGAAGGACCGCTCATTTGCCGAAGCCCAGTTGCCGCAGCGAAAACCGCTCGCGCTTGATATAGGGATTGCGCCGGGTGATCGCCAGCAGCAGCCCGACCCCCAGGCAGATCGCGATGGTCGATGACCCGCCATAGGAAATCAGCGGCAGGGTCATGCCCTTGGACGGGAACAGTTGCAGGTTGACCAGGATGTTGATGAAGGCCTGCCCGCCCAGCTGCGCGGTAAGCCCTGCGGCGGCCAGCGTGGTGAACAGGTCTTCCTCATCCAGTAGGCGCAGCAACACACGGGTGACCAGCACCAGGAACAGCACCACGATCACCGCGCAGGCGATCAGGCCAAATTCCTCGCCAATCACCGAAAAGACATAGTCGGTGTGCGCTTCGGGCAGGCCGAACTTCTTGGTCCCCAGCCACAGCCCGCTGCCGGTCCAGCCGCCCGCCAGCAAGGTCCGCTGGGCCAGGTCAACCTGGTCATAAGCACTGCCGCCGCCCAGAAAGGCGTCGATCCGGTGCCGGGCGTTCTCATAGAACATATAGGCCAGCGCCACCCCGGCGACGCCAAAGGAGCCAGCGAGGCCGATCCGTTTCAGCGAAATTCCGCTCATCAAGACCATCACGAACCATACCCCGGCGAACAGCATGGTTGAACCGAAATCGGGCTGGGCCATCAGCAGCACCGCGATCATCCCCATCAGCCCGGTGCACAGTTCGATCACTGGCAAGTGCGGATCGCGCGCGCGCCACGACAGGATCCATGCCATCACGATGGCGAAAGCGGGTTTCAGAAATTCGCTGGGCTGGAGCGATGCCCCCAGGTTGAGCCAGCGTTTGGCGCCGTTGACGCTGAAACCCGCCACCGGAACCAGCATCAGCGCCACCAGCATGACTGCGCCCAGCACGATCCCCAGCCGCCGCGCATTGTCGCGGCTGAGCATGGAAACCCCGAACATCGCCGCCAGCCCCAGCACCTGCCAGCGCAAATGAATGTAAAAGAAGTGCAAGTCGTCGAGCTTGACCTTGGCGGTCGAAAGCCGCCGCGCCGTGGCCGGGCTGCCGGCTGCCACCGCCGCCGCGCCGATCGCCATCAGCGCCAGCACCAGGAACAGCAGCACCCGGTCAATCTCGCGCCACCAGATCGCCAGCTCGCTGCGCCGGGTGCGTTGATAACGCGTCGCCGCGCCTTCGAGGCCAAGCCGGCCGCCACGCGGCACCAGGGGCGGGTTTGACGCCATCAGCCGCGCCCTCCGTTCGCTTGGGCTGCAGGTTCGGGCGTGGAAAGCGCCTGGACGATCTGGCGGAAGGCATCGCCGCGCGCTTCATAGTCGCGGAACTGGTCAAAGCTGGCGCAGGCCGGGGACAGCAGCACCACATCACCCGGCTGGGCCGCTTCCATCGCCTCGCGGATCGCCTCGCACATCATCTCGCTGCGGGTCACTTTCATGTGCGGGCTGAGCAATTCGGCGAACAGCGGCCCGGCATCGCCGATGGTATAGGCGGCGGCGACATTGCCGAAGTAGGGCTTGCATTCGTCAAGGTTGTCACCTTTGGGCAGGCCGCCCAGGATCCAGTGGATCCGCGGGTGCCCGGCGGGCGGAAAGGCCCCCAGCGCGGGCGCGGCCGAGGCCGGGTTGGTCGCCTTGCTATCATTGATGAACATCACCCCGTTCAGATCGGCGACGCGTTCCATCCGGTGCGGCAGCCCGCGGAAGCTGGCCAGCGCGGGACGCCACTGCATCGGGGTCAGGCCCAGCGCCTCGGCAATCGCCACCGCAACGGCGGCGTTTTGCAGATTGTGCGGGCCTTGCAGGCTGGGCCAATCCGGCTGGAGCTTGACCAGATCCTTGCCATCGACAGAGCGGACGCGGAACTGTTCGCGCAGCTGGCTTTCGCGTGCGGCAACCGACTGCGTCTTGGGATCGGACATGCCGAACACCGCGAACTGGTCAGGCCGCTGCATCGCAAACAGCCGCGCCTTGGACGCTGCATAACCGGCGAAACCATCATAGCGTTCAAGGTGATCGGGCGTGATGTTGAGCAGCGCCGCAACATCGCTTTCCAGGCTGTGGGTCAGGTCGATCTGATAGCTCGACAGTTCCAGCACATAGACCCCGCCCGCCGCCAGCGGATTGGTGCCCAGCACCGGCACGCCGATATTGCCGCCCATCCGCACCGGCAGTGCGGCGCTTTGCAGGATGTGGTGGACTAGAGCCGTGGTGGTGCTCTTGCCGTTGGTCCCGGTGATGGCGACCACCCGGTGCGCGGGCAGATCGGGCCGGCACAGCGAGAACAGCTCGATATCGCCGATTACCGGCACGCCAAAGCTGGCGGCATGAGCCGCGATCGGGTGCTGGTTGAGCGGCACCCCGGGCGAGACCACCACCCCGGCATAGCCGGTCAGGTCGATGGAGACCGGATCGGCCAGCTCGCAGCGCCCTTCCAGCGCGCGGCGCGGCTCTTCGCGGCTGTCCCATGCGGTCACTTGCGCCCCGCCCGCCAGCAGGCTTTCGACCGCCGACATCCCCGAGCGCGCGAGGCCCAGGACGGCATATCGCTTGCCGGCAAAGGCGGGGGTGGTGATCATCTGAGCTTCAGCGTCGACAGGCCGATCATGGCGAGCACGATCGAGACGATCCAGAAGCGGATCACCACGGTCGATTCCTGCCAGCCCAATTGCTCGAAATGGTGGTGGATCGGGGCCATCTTGAAGACCCGCTTGCCGGTGCGTTTGTATACCGCAACCTGGATGATCACCGACAGTGCCTCGGCCACGAACAGCCCGCCGACGATGCCCAGCACGATCTCATGGTGCGCGGCGACTGCGATTGCGCCCAGCGCTCCGCCCAGCGCCAGACTGCCGGTATCGCCCATGAACACGGCGGCAGGCGGCGCGTTGAACCACAGGAAGGCCAGGCCCGCACCCATGATCCCGGCGCACAGGATCGCCAGCTCGCCCGCGCGCGGCACGTGCGGAATGCCAAGGTATTCCGAAAAGTCGGCCCGGCCCGCCAGGTAGGCAATGATCGCAAAGGTACCCGCAGCGATGATCACCGGCATGGTCGCCAGGCCATCGAGCCCGTCGGTCAGGTTGACCGCATTGCCCGCGCCGACAATCACGAATGCCGCGAAGACATAGTAGAACGGCCCCAGCGGGATATAGCGGTCCGACAGGAACGGGACATAGAGGTTGGTATCGACCGTCTGGACCATCATCCACACCGCGATCCCCGCAACCGCAAATTCAGCCAGCAGCCGCACTCGCCCGGGAACCCCGGCGCTGGTGCGTTTCTTGACCTTGTCGTAGTCATCCATGAAGCCGATCGCGCCGAAGCCGATGGTTACTGCCAGGCAAGCCCAGACCAGCGGGCTGCTGAGGTCCATCCACAGCAGCATCGACACCACCAGTGCGGTCAGGATCATCAGCCCGCCCATGGTCGGCGTGCCGCGCTTGGCGAAGTGGCTTTGCGGACCGTCCTCGCGGATCGGCTGGCCCTTGCCCTGGCGGATCCGCAGCATGGCGATAAACCGCGGGCCGATGATCAGCCCGATCACCAGCGCGGTCATCAGCGCGGCGCCCGCGCGGAAAGTCTGGTAGCGAATGAGGTTCGCCAGCCCCTCAAACTCAAAATACTGCGCGATCAGGTAGAGCATTGCCCTGCCTTAGTCCTTTTTTTGCGCGAGCGCGGCGACCAATGCCCCCAGCCCGACCGAGTTCGACCCCTTGACCAGCACCGCGTCGCCGCTGGCCAGGCCAAGTCCCAGAAGCGCTTCGAGCGCCTCCATAGCATTAGCGCAATGGGCCACGCTCAGGGGCTTGCCAAGCGCGGTTAACGCGCCTTTCCCCAATTCCTCGGCCAGTGGGCGCATCTCGTCGCCCACCAGGATCGCCTGATCGACATTAGCGGCCAGGACAGGTCCAGAAAGCTCGGCGTGGAACGCCGGGCCATGCTCGCCCAATTCCTTCATTGCGCCCAGCACAGCGATCCGGCGAGTGGCGGGCGTGACCGCCAGCTGCGCCAGCGTCGCCCGCATTGAGGCCGGGTTGGCGTTGTAGCTTTCGTCGATCAGCAGCGCCTTGCCGCCCTGAACCGCCAGCTCGATCCGCTGGCCCCGGCCTTTCATGCCCTGCATTTCCGCCAGCGCGAGGCCCGCTGCGCCCAGGTCTCCCCCGGCGGCGCGGACGGCGGCCATCACGGCCAGCGAATTGGCGATCCAGTGTTCGCCGGGTTCAGCGACGGTGTAGCACAGCTTGCGGTCGCCCATGTCGGCAGTAACCAGCGATCCGCCGCCCGGCGCGGGCACGGCATCGAGCAGTCGGACCTGCGCGTTGGCTGCGCTGCCGAACGAGATCACCCGCGCGCCCAGCGCCTCGGCTGCCACCTTGAGCTGGTCGTGGTGCGGGCTGTCAGCCGGGATCACGGCTGTGCCGCCGGGTTCCAGCCCTGCGAAAATCTCGGCCTTGGCGTCGGCGATTGCTTCCATGCTGCCCAGCATCTCAATGTGCGCAGGCGCGATCGTGGTGATCACGGCGACATGCGGGCGGACCTGCGCGGTCAGCGCGGCGATCTCTCCGGCATGGTTCATGCCCATTTCGAAAATGCCGAACTTGCTGCGCGCAGGCATCCGGGCGAGGCTGAGCGGCACGCCGACGTGGTTGTTGTAGCTCTTGACCGAGCGGTGGGCATTGCCCCGACTCGAGCGATCAAGCGCGGCAAAGATCGCCTCTTTCACCCCGGTCTTGCCGACCGATCCGGTCACCCCGACAATCCGTGCCCGGGTGCGTTCGCGCGATGCCTTGGCAAGCAGTTCAAGCGCACTTGAGGTATCGTCAACCAGCACATGGGGGCCACTCACGGGGCGGTCCACCACCACTGCGGCGGCACCTTTGGCAAAAGCCATGTCGATGAAGCGGTGCCCGTCCATGCTTTCGCCCTTGAGCGCGAAAAACAGGTCGCCCGGAACCACGTCGCGGCTGTCGATCTCGACCCCGGAGGCCTGGAATTCGCCCACCGCAACGCCCTTCATCGCCCGGGCCAGCGCAACCGCGTCCCACAGCGCCAGGCCCAGCTCGTCTTCGCCCTCGCCCGGCCAGTCGAGGATCCGGACCGGGGCGTTCATGGGGCCGCGCTCGCGGATGGGGCGGCGCATTCCCTCGCCACGGTAACGTCGTCGAAGGGCAAGACCCTGCATTGTTCCCCTGCTCCCATAATCTGGCCCTGCTCGTGGCCCTTGCCTGCTATCAATACGATGTCGTCGGGGCCCGCTTCGGCGATGGCTGCGGCAATGGCCGCGCGCCGCTCTCCGCCGTCGCGCAGCACTCCGGGGCCGCCGGCCATGACCATGGCGCGGATCGAGGCCGGGTCTTCGCCGCGCGGATTGTCGTCGGTGACGATGCCCAGGTCGGCTTGGCTCGCCACCACTCTGCCCATCGGCTCGCGCTTGCCGGGATCGCGGTCCCCCCCGGCGCCGAACACCACAATCAGGCGCCCGGCACAGTGCGGGCGCAGCGCCGCAATCGCGGCTTCGAGCGCATCGGGGGTATGAGCGTAATCGACATAGACCGGCGCGCCGACCCGGCTGATCGCCGCGCGCTCAATTCGCCCGCGCACCGGTTGCAGCCGCGACAGCGCGTCAAACACTTGCGCCGGATCGCCGCCGGTTGCCAGCACCAGCCCGGCCGAAACCAGCGCATTGGCGGCCTGATAGGCGCCAATCAGCGGCAGGTTGAACTTGCGCTTTTCGCCAGCGAATTCGATTTCCAGCGTCTGCCCCAGCTGGGTCGGGGTGCGGGCGAGAAGACGGATCGACGACCCTTGCGTACCCGCCTTCTCGCCCACGGTGAGCACGCCCAGCCCGCGCTTTTCGGCGTGCCCGATCGCCTTGGCCGACCATTCGTCATCGGCCCAGATGACTGCTGTTCCTTCCGCATCGACCACTTCGTCATAGAGCCGCATCTTGGCCGCGAAATAGTCATCCATGTCGCTGTGGTAGTCGAGGTGGTCGCGGCTGAGGTTGGTGAAGGCCCCGGCCATGACCTTCAGCCCCTCGTTGCGGTACTGCGACAGCCCGTGGCTGGAGGCTTCGAAAGCAACGTGGGTTACGCCTTCACGCGCCAGCCCGCTCATGTTGGCGAGGAAGGTGACGATGTCCGGCGTGGTGAGACCGGTCGAAATGCTCTCGTCCGCAGTGGTCACGCCCAGCGTGCCGATCGAGGCCGAACGCTCGCCGCCCATCCGCCAGATCTGGCGGGTCATCTCGACGCAGCTGGTCTTGCCGTTGGTCCCGGTCACCGCGACGATGGTTTCGGGCACGGGGGTAAAGAACCCGGCGGCCAGCAAGGCAAAGGCCCGGCGCGGATTGGGATCGGCGATATGGACGGCGCCTTCAACTTTGG
>JAGXTB010000097.1 GCA_018334165.1 Sphingomonadales bacterium
GGGTTCGACCGCAATCTCGATCCCGCCATAGAGCGACTGGATCCGGTAATCGCCGCCAGTGGCCTGTTTGACCAGGCCGTGGCTGAACTGGCCGTCCACGAAGATGAAGCTGTGTTCGCCCTCGCTCTGGATCGCAGGCAGGAACGGCTGGATCATCGCGGGCTGGTCCATCGTCCAGTCGGCGGGCGGGGGATTGGCGCGGCTGAAGCTGTCCTGCCCGATTGCACCCGCGCCGACCCGGCGTTTGACCACCACCCGCTCGCAATCGAAATGGTTGAAGGCGGCTAGCACATCAGCCGGGCCAGCGCTTTCGGGCCACAGCGTCGGGATCGAAGCGGCCCCGCGTTCGGCCAGTTCGCGCAAGTATAGCTTGTCCGAATTCCAGCGGATCACTTGGGCCGGGTTGGCCACAACCACGCCGACCGCTTCCAGCGCCTCCAGCCGCGCCAGGAACTCGTCCTTGGCTTCGGTATAGTCCCATGGCGTGCCGAGGTAGGCCAGGTCGAACCGGGTCAGCTCATCCATGGGCGCGCGCCAGTCCAGATCGACCAGTTCGGCGCGGGTTCCCAGCCCGGCCAGAATCGCATCGAACAGCAAGTCATGCTCGAACGCATCGGGCCGCCGGGTGGGCGATCCGGGCAGGGTATCGGGGCAAGCGAGGAAGGCTATTCTTGGCACGGGTCAAACTTTCGTTGCGGGCGTGGCGGCGCTCTCCCATCTGGCGGCGCGGGGTTCAATCCCTATCTTGGTCTCGACAGGAGATTACCATGATCGAACTACGTCCCTTTGCCTCGCTGGGCGCGGCCAACCATGGCTGGCTCGACGCGCACCATCACTTCTCGTTCGCGGGCTACTACGATCCGGCTCGGACCCAGTGGGGACGGCTGCGGGTGTGGAACGACGATGCGATCGCTCCCAAAAGCGGCTTTCCGCCGCACGGCCACCAGGACATGGAGATCGTCACTTACGTGCGCGCGGGCGCGATCAGCCACGGCGACAATCTGGGCAACAAGGGCCGGACCGAGGCCGGAGATGTCCAGGTGATGAGCGCGGGAACCGGGATCCAGCACAGCGAGTACAACCTTGAGGATCAGGAGACCCGGATCTTCCAGCTCTGGATTGTGCCCGATGCGCGCGGACATGCCCCCAGCTGGGGCGCGCGGCCGTTTCCCAAGGAGGGCCGCCACGGCCAGTTCGTGACGCTCGCCTCGGGCCTGCCGGAAGACGGCGACGCGCTGCCGATCCATGCCCCGGCGCGGGTAGCCGGGGCCTTCATCAAGGCCGGGGAGACGGTCCGCTATGCGACTGCACCCGAACGCCATGTCTATCTGGTCCCGGCCAGCGGGCGGGTGCGGATCGGCTCTGTAGAGGCCTTGGCCCGCGACGGGGTGGCGATCACCGGCGAGACCGAAGTGGCCGTCACCGCGCTGGAAGACAGCGAAGTGGTGCTGGTCGATACCGATTGATTTCGGTCAGCGCGGTAGCTCGCTCACTCCCATCAGCATCTCATCAACCGCGCGGGCGGCCTGGCGGCCTTCGCGGATCGCCCAGACGACCAGTGACTGGCCGCGGCGCATGTCGCCGCTGGCGAAGATCTTGGGGTCGCTGGTGCGATAGCTGAACACATCGGCAAAGACATTGCCGCGCGCATCCAGATCGACCTTGGCCTGATCGAGCAGGCCCTGCTTCTTGGGGCCGGTGAAGCCCATCGCCAGCAGGATCAGATCGGCCTGCAGCGTGAACTCGCTGCCCGCGATCTCCTGCATCTGGCCGCCGACCCATTCGACCCGGACGCATTCAAGCCCGGTGACCTGGCTGTTCTTGCCGACCACCCGCTTGGTCAGGATCGCCCAGTCGCGCTCGCAGCCTTCTTCGTGGCTGCTTGAGGTGCGCAGTTTCATCGGCCAGTCGGGCCAGGTCAGCGCCTTGTCTTCCTTTTCGGGGGGCTTGGGCATGATCTCGATCTGGGTGACCGAGGCCGCGCCCTGGCGGATCGAGGTGCCGACACAGTCGCTGCCGGTATCGCCGCCGCCGATCACCACCACGTGCTTGCCGGTGGCAGTCAGCGAGCCGCGCGGCGCGGCGCGGACTTCGTCGTCACCGGCATTGCGCTTGTTCTGCTGGGTCAGGAATTCCATCGCGAAGCGCACGCCCGGCAGTTCGAACCCTGGGATCAGCAGCGGGCGCGGCTCTTCGGCCCCGCCCGACAGCACGATCGCATCGAAGTTCTCTTTCAGGCTGGCAACCGAGACGGTCACGCCAACTTCGGTCGAGGTGCGGAATTCGACGCCCTCGGCCATCATCTGCACCAGCCGCTGCTGGATCAAATGCTTGTCGAGCTTGAAGTCGGGGATGCCGTAACGCAGCAGACCGCCGACGCGGTCGCTCTTTTCGAACAGCACCACCGAGTGCCCGGCGCGGGCAAGCTGCTGGGCGCAGGCCAGGCCGGCCGGGCCCGATCCGACCACGGCCACCGACTTGCCGGTGTGGCGGGTGGGGAGCTGCGGCTGGATCCAGCCTTCTTCCCAGCCCTTGTCAACGATCGCGCATTCGATCGACTTGATCGTCACCGGCTGGTCGGTGATGTTGAGCGTGCAGCTCGCCTCGCAGGGCGCCGGGCAGATCCGCCCGGTGAATTCGGGGAAATTGTTGGTCGAATGCAGCACGTCAAGCGCCGCGCGCCAGTCGCCTTCATAGACAAGGTGGTTCCAGTCCGGGATGATGTTGTTCACCGGACAACCGTTGTGACAATAGGGGATCCCGCAATTCATGCAGCGGCTGGCCTGCGCCTGCAGCGCGCCTTGCTCGGGCGGGATCACGAATTCGTGATAGTGGTGCACGCGCTCCTGCGGATCGGCATAGGTGCGATCCTGGCGGTCTAGCTCGAGAAAGCCGGTTTCCTTGCCCATTTCAAATTCCTGCAAGCATTGTGCTCCCCTCCCCGGCGGGGAGGGGTTGGGGGTGGGGGAGCGAGGCGAAGCCGAGCGTCAACGCTGGTGTGGAACCCCCATCCCAACCCTTCCCCAACGGGGAAGGGCTTTTGAGGCCCGATGTGAGCGGCTGGATCATTCCGCGGCGACCGTAGCGGCTTCAAGCCGCTCGGCCTCGAGTTGCTGCAATGCCTTCGCGTAATCGCGCGGCATCACCTTGACCACTTTGCCCAGCGTCCCCGCCCAGTCATCCAGCAAAGCGCGGGCGCGTTTGCTGCCGGTGTGGAGGTGGTGGCGCTCAAGCAGGATCTTGAGCCGCTCGGCATCGTGGCGCAGCATGTCACCCATGCCGGGGTTGCTGGCGCTGACCGTGCGCTGTTGCGGGCGGCCAGCGCCCCCAAGGTCATTGGCGTCCTCGTCGCGCGTCGGCGATATCGGCAGCAGATCGACCTGCGCCGGGTTGCACAGCGCCGCGAACTGCCCGTCGGGATCATAGACATAGGCGATCCCGCCGCTCATCCCCGCCGCGAAATTGCGCCCGGTCTTGCCCAGCACCGCGACAACGCCGCCGGTCATGTACTCACAGCCATGATCGCCGCAGCCTTCGACCACGGCAACCGCGCCCGAGTTGCGCACTGCGAAGCGTTCGCCGGCAACGCCGTTGAAGAAGGCCTCGCCCGCGATCGCGCCATAAAGCACGGTGTTGCCGACGATGATGTTGTCCCCGGCCTCGCGCTCGACATGCGGCGGCTGGCGCACGATCACCCGCCCGCCCGACAGGCCCTTGCCGACATAGTCGTTGGCGTCACCCGTCAGGTCGAGCGTCACCCCGTGGGCCAGCCAGGCGCCAAAGCTCTGCCCCGCGACCCCGGTCAGCTTGATCTTGATGCTATTGTCGGGCAGCCCGGCATGGCCATAGCGCCGCGCCACTTCGCCCGAGAGCATCGCGCCAAGCGCGCGGTTGACGTTGATCACCTTGCGCTCGATCAGCACTGGGCTTTGCTTGTCGAGCGCATCGGCGGCGGCCGCGATCAGATCGTTGTCGAGCGCATGCTCGAGCCCGTGGTCCTGCGTCCCCGACCAGCCGAGCGAGGGGCTGTCGCCCAGCGGGGCCTGGTAGAGAATCCGCGCCAGATCGACGCCCTTGGCCTTCCAGTGGTGGACGGCGCTGCGGCTGTCGAGCCGGTCAACCCGGCCGACCATTTCGGCGACAGTTTTGAAGCCCATCTCGGCCATGATCGCGCGCAGTTCTTCGGCGACGAAGAAGAAGTAGTTGATCACGTGCTCCGGCTGTCCGGTGAAGCGCGCGCGCAGCACCGGGTCTTGCGTCGCGACGCCGACCGGGCAGGTGTTGAGGTGACACTTGCGCATCATGATGCAGCCCGCCGCGATCAGCGGCGCGGTGGCAAAGCCGTACTCGTCCGCGCCAAGCAGCGCAGCCACGGCCACGTCGCGTCCGGTGCGCAGGCCGCCGTCGGCCTGGACGCAGATCCGGCTGCGCAGGTTGTTGAGCAGCAGCGTCTGCTGGGTTTCGGCGAGGCCGATTTCCCACGGGCTGCCCGCATGGGTCAGGCTGGTCAGCGGCGAAGCGCCGGTCCCGCCTTCATAGCCCGAGATCGTGACATGGTCCGCGCGCGCCTTGGACACGCCCGCGGCAACCGTGCCGACGCCGACTTCGCTGACCAGCTTGACCGAAATCCGCGCCCCGCCGTTGACGTTCTTGAGGTCGTGGATCAGCTGCGCCAGATCCTCGATCGAATAGATGTCGTGGTGCGGCGGGGGCGAGATCAGGCCCACACCCGGGGTCGAATGGCGGGTCGCGCCGATGGTCTTGTCGATCTTGTGGCCGGGCAGCTGGCCGCCTTCGCCGGGCTTGGCGCCCTGGGCCATCTTGATCTGGATATCGTCGGCATTGACCAGATATTCGGTGGTGACCCCGAAGCGGCCAGAGGCGACCTGCTTGATCGCGCTGCGCAAGTTGCGGCCATCGGCGGTCGGCTTGAACCGCGCCGGGTCTTCGCCGCCTTCGCCGGTGTTCGACTTGCCGCCGATCGCGTTCATCGCCTGGGCCAGCGTGGTGTGCGCTTCCCATGAGATCGAGCCATAGCTCATCGCCCCGGTGGCGAAGCGTTTGACGATCTCGCTCGCGGGTTCGACTTCGCTCACGTCGATCAGGCGGTCGGCCTTCTTCAGCTCCATCAGGCCGCGGATGGTCAGCATCCGGCTCGACTGGTCGTTGATCGACTGGGCGAAGGCCTTGTATTTGTCCGAAGAGTTGCCGCGCACCGCGTGCTGCAGGTTGGCGACATTGTCGGCAGTCCAGGCGTGTTCCTCGCCGCGCAGGCGCAGGCCGTACATGCCGCCCACGTCGAGCATCGACTTGTAGATCGGGTTGTCGCCATAAGCGGCCCGGTGGCGGCGGACGGCTTCTTCGGCCACTTCGCTGAGGCCCACGCCCTCGATCGTGGTCGCGGTGCCGGTGAAGTAGCGGTCGATGAAGCTGGAGGCGAGGCCCACCGCGTCGAAGATCTGCGCGCCGCAATAGCTTTGGTAGGTCGAAATGCCCATCTTGGACATGACCTTGAGGATGCCCTTGCCGACCGCCTTGATGTAGTTCTTCTGCACCGCCTTGGCATCAAGCGGCAGCCCCTTGCGGACCCGGATGTCCTCGAGCGTTTCGAAGGCCACATAGGGATTGATCGCTTCGGCGCCGTAGCCTGCCAGCACGCAGAAGTGGTGCACTTCGCGCGCTTCGCCGGTTTCGACCACCAGGCCGGTCTGCATCCGCAGCCCCTGACGAACCAGGTGGTGGTGCACCGCCGCAGTGGCCAGCAGCGCGGGCATCGGGATCCGGTCCGGGCCTTGCGCGCGGTCAGACAGGATCAGGATGTTCCTGTCCTGCAACACCGCCTCGGTCGCAGCCCAGCACATTTCCTTGAGCGCCATTTCAAGGCCCTCGGCCCCGCTCTTGGCGTCCCAGGTGATGTCGATCGTCTCGGTGCGGAAGGCGCCGTCAAGCGCGGCTTCGACCGAGCGGATCTTGGCGACCTCGTCATTGGTCAGGATCGGCTGATCGACTTCCAGCCGCTTGTGCGTCCCCGCCTCGTGGCCGAGCATGTTGGGGCGCGGGCCGATCATCGAGACCAGGCTCATCACCAGCTCCTCGCGGATCGGATCGATCGGCGGATTGGTGACCTGGGCGAAGTTCTGCTTGAAATAGTCGAACAGCAGCCGGCTGCGGTTGGACAGCACTGCGATTGGCGTATCGGTGCCCATCGAGCCCAAGGGATCGTCGGCACTGGTGGCCATCGGCTCAAGGAAGCGCGACAGGTCTTCCTGGGTATAGCCAAAGGCCTGCTGGCGATCGAGCAAGCTGGTGCTCTCCACCGGCAAGGCGGCCAACTCAGGCTCGATCAGGTCAAGGTCCTTGAGCTTGTACTGCGCGTGGGCCAGCCAGTCCTCGTAAGGGTGCTCGCCCGCGAGCTGGGCCTTGAGTTCCTCATCCTCGATGATCCGCCCTTCGGCAAAGTCGATCAGCAGCATGCGGCCGGGCTGAAGCCGCCACTTGCGCACGATGTTGTCTTCCTTGATCGGCAGCACGCCGCTTTCCGAAGCCATCACCACCAGGTCGTCATCGGTGACCAGGAAGCGCGCGGGGCGCAAGCCGTTGCGATCGAGCGTCGCACCGATCTGGCGACCGTCGGTAAAGGCGACTGCCGCAGGACCGTCCCACGGCTCCATCAAGGCGGCGTGGTATTCGTAGAAGGCGCGGCGCCCCGCATCCATCAAGGGATTGCCGGCCCAGGCTTCGGGCACCAGCATCATCATTGCGTGGGCCAGACTGTAGCCGCCGGCCAAGAGCAGCTCGAGCGCATTGTCGAGGCAGGCGGTGTCCGACTGGCCGTGCGGGATGATCGGCCACATCTTGTCGAGATCGGGGCCGAGCAGCTCCGATTCCATCGTCCGGCGGCGCGCGTTCATCCAGTTGACGTTGCCGCGCACGGTGTTGATCTCGCCGTTGTGGGCGATCAGCCGGTACGGGTGCGCGAGCTTCCAGCTGGGGAAGGTGTTGGTCGAGAAGCGCTGGTGGACCAGTCCCAAGGCGGAGACGCAGCGCGGATCCTCTAGGTCCTTGTAGAAGCTGCCGACCTGGGTGGCCAAGAGCAGCCCCTTGTAAACCACCGTGCGGGTCGAGAAGCTGGGCATGTAGAGCTCGGTCAGGCCGGGCATGCCGTGCTTTTCGGCGAGCGCCGCAAGCGGGTTCTGGGTCTGCTTGCGGATCGTCAGGATCTTGCGCTCGAACGCGTCCTGATCGGCGCAGTTGTCGCCGCGGGCGACGAAGCACTGGCGGATCACCGGCATTTCGGCCAGCACGGCCTTGCCGAGGCCTTCAGGGTTCACCGGCACGTCGCGCCAGCCGATCAGCCGCTGGCCTTCCTTGGCGATGAACTTCTCAAAGGTCCCGATCACGAAGTCGCGCGCTGCCTGGTCCTGCGGCAGGAAGCACATCGCCACCGCATAGTCGCCTTCGGTCGGCAGGGTCAGCAAGGCTTCGCTGGCCCATTCGCGGTAGAGCGCGTCGGGGATCTGGATCAGGATACCCGCGCCGTCGCCCAGCAAGGGATCCGCCCCGACCGCTCCGCGATGGTCGAGGTTTTTGAGGATTTCCAGCGCCTGAGTGACAATGCCGTGGCTTTTCGCGCCCTTGATATGGGCGACAAAACCCACACCGCACGCGTCATGCTCGTTTCCGGGATCGTACAGCCCCTGCGGCTTTGGAAATGCCATTGTCGAAATCCGTCCTGTCGTCGCGCCGAAACGCGGCGATTCGCGCGCGCGGACGCGCAAATCCCCCAATTCCAGCAATTAAGCGCAACCGACCCCACCGCCAAAAGCAGTGAAAATTGCGCCATGAACCCCCATGACGACACGAAGCTGTTTTTGCAACTGCGAAAGGAACAAGAAAGACTTGGCCGGGGCCAAGCCGTTCTGTGAATAGGATTGCGCTGTTTTTTTGCTTGCGTTCGCAAGCGATGCAACACCGGCCCGCTCCCCC
>JAGXTB010000098.1 GCA_018334165.1 Sphingomonadales bacterium
GCCGCCGCCGAGATCATCGCGCGGCGGCTTGCCGCAGTTGTAACAGCGGACGGTGTTGTCGAGACGATCGCGGAAGAGCTGCGGCCCGTCGCACTTGCAGAGATCGGCCTTCATACGTGCAGCCCCATCTGCTCGGATTCCTGTTCGGGCAATCCTTCGGTCAGAGCAGCGAGCCAGTCGTTGAACGCGGTCGCCCGGTCTTCGACGTCCGTGGCATGGTTGTAGGCGCGAGCCGCTGTTGCGAGATCGCGAGCCTGGTTGTCTGTGACCAGCACCTCGCCAACGTGTCGCTCGTCGGTGCATCGCTGCTGGCGGGTCGTGCGGGAGTATTCGCGATCGCCGAGCTTGCGACGGCCGCAGGTTTTGCAGATGGCGATCACGCAACCGCCTCCGTCGAATGGTTCATCAACGGCGCGTCGTCACGGATGCGGTTGCGTGCGAGCTCGGCGTACTCGGGACTCAGCTCACAGCCGATGAACGAACGGTTGTGTCGAAGGGCGACCATGCCCGTCGTTCCTGATCCTGCAAAGGGGTCAAGCACCGTGTCGCCTTCGGCCGATCCCGCCAGCACACACGGCTCAATCAGGTCGGGTGGGAACGTGGCGAAGTGTGCGCCGCTGAATGGCTTGGTGCTGACAGTCCAGACGGAGCGCTTGTTGCGCTTCTCGAGCGCGCCGATTTCTGCGAGCCCGGCCTTGGTTCGGTGCCGCTCGTCGCCGGCCGTGTACGCGTCGGCGTACTTGCTGCGGTCCATGTTGCCGGGGCCATCAGGAAAGTTGGCCGGTTCCTTGATCGCCTCCGCGTCATAGAAGTACCGGCGCGACTTGGAGAGCAGAAAGATGTACTCGTGCGCCTTGGTGCAGCGGTCCTCGACGGACTCGGGCATGGGGTTTGGCTTGTGCCAGATGATGTCTTGACGCACGTACCAGCCGGTTTCCGTCGGGATCACCTTCGCCTCGCGGCGACCTGCAAGCGCGCAATCGATGCAGATGCGGTGCCCGTTTCGGATGGGCCAGAGGTCGGCGCGCATCTCTGTTTCGCATCCGCAGCACGTGGCAAATCCAGCGCGCAGGGCGAATGCGACCAACCAGGGGATCCCGATCAAGTCTTTCGGCTTCGACCCCGCGACCGGCGGACGCGGCCGAAGCGATGCTGCCTGGGCCTTCTGAACGGCTGCGGGATTTGAGAGCCGCGACTTGTCCCAGCCTTCGTCGCTGCCCTTCTGCCGAGCGTTGTACGAGTCGCCAAGGTTCAGCCAGACCGTTCCATCGTCGCGCAGCACACGGCGCACCTCGCGGAACACATCGACGACCGCTGCCACAAACTCGTCGGGAGTGGGCTCGATGCCGATCTGCTGATCTATGCGAGTGGCCCCGCACTTGATGCAGGCCGAGCGCTCTCCACGCGTGACACGGCCGGCGAATGACGCCTTGGCGTCGTGATCCGGCTTGACGATGGTGTGACCACATTCGGCGTCGCCACCATCCCATTCGGCCGTGCCGTAGTCGCGCAGCCCGAAGTACGGCGGGCTCGTCACGCACGTCTGCACCGACTGGTCGGCGAGCGTCTTCATCTGCTCGATGCAGTCGCCGGTGAGGATGCGCCAGGTCATGCCGCCACCAGATGCGACCAGGCGCGTCCTACACGAATGCGCGCAACATGTCCGGCGGAAAGTCCATATCGATCGGCGAGAGTCTCCGTCGGCTCGTCTGACTTGATGATCTCCCGCGCCTGCGCCTCGCTGATCTTCGCAATCGGATGGGCCTCGCCAGTCCGGGGCCAGTTCTCTTGCGCGGCGCGCATGATCTCTCCGATCTCAAGGCGGCGCTCCGCATGGTCTGGCGAGTGCGAGAAACAGAACTTCAACCCCGTGACCGGATCGCGTCGGCAGCCGTTGACCGAGCACTTGCGCGGAGGCCGAAGCGCGACGTTCATGCGGCCGAACTCGTTACGAATGGCCGCCCGTGCCGTGGCCGGGTTCGCGTAGCCCATCGCCTCCCAAACGGCTTCCGCGATCTCGGGAATGTTGTGGCCCTGCGCGTAGGCTTCGACCACCTGAACGCGGCGAAGGTCTGTCCACTTGGATCGCTTGCCGTCCGATCGTCCCGGCTTGCGCACGACTGCCGAGAGTTCTACCTTGATCAACTCGCCGTCGCAATGGCGGCACCGCCGGTCGCCGGTGTAGACCGTGAGAGATCCGCAGGACTGGCAGGATGCTCGCTCGATCACGCCCCCGCCCCCTCAATCGGCACGTAGTACCAGAACGTCGACCCCTCGATCGAGAACCGGAACTCGTGGGTGAACTCACCGAACCCAGCGGGGTAGCTCGGCAGGCCAGCAACCTTCCGAGCGTCCAACGCCTCGACCAACTCGATCCCGTCCTTGTTGTGGACGTCGCAGCCCGGCACCAGGTTGGCCGACATGTCGAGGATCTGTTGGAGGGTGATCGTCTCGTGGGCGACAATGTCGTCGCGCCGGAACAGTTGCGCGAGTGTGGCCGCCGCGCCGTTGCGCGTCGTCGGAACCCAGAACTCCGAACCATGTTCACGGCAAGCGCCGTGCGGGTAGGTGTCGCGGATCAGTTCTTGACTGATGATGTGGCAGCGCTGCGGCTTGTCCCCGCAGTCACCCTCCATGAACCCGAGCAGTAGGCACCTTGCTGATCCGGTGAGTTCGGACTGCACCGATGCGTCGGCGCTCATCCTGGTCTGCTCGCGCTTCTTTTGGGCGAGGGGTTTGCGGACGGTGCCGAACGGTGCCTTCTGCTTTGGTTGGCGCTGGCCGGGTGCGCCTCTGCTGGATGCGACGCTCATTCACACCACCCCGGCCCAAATCGTTCAGATCGACAGGCGTTCGACTGGGCTTCGCGGAATCGAGCGACCGCAGATGATTCCTTTCGGTGGTAGCGACGGGCGAGTACGCGGAGCGCGTGCGCGGCCACCATGCCGCTCCGGCCGAGCGCATTGATGCCCGACGCGATTCGCTCCACGGCTTCGGGGTTCACGCGAGTCATACGCGCGCCATACCCGCGCCCACTTTCAGGCGCTTTTCGTCGCTTCTTGATGCGGCCGGATTCGGTGCTGAATCGCAGGCGGGAAGCGGGTTTACTGATGGGCGACGAGCGTGGGCCGGATGCGCTGAAAGGCGCTCATAATCCCTAGGTCGCAGGTTCGAGTCCTGCCCGGCCCATCCCATTCCCAAGCGGTATTCGGCATGTTCCCCAGTCGCACGCACCACTGGGAATCCTACCAATGTCATACCACGGACAAAGCCTCGGCAATCGCTTTTGCGGGGTCGAAGTCCACGCCGCGCTCCAAGTCTGCGAAGACGTGCGCGTAGGTGTCGAGCGTCATGGTCGGCGCGTGACCCAGCTGGGCCGCGACGTAGGTGACGGGCTCGCCGGCATGGATCAAGAGGCTTGCGAACGAATGGCGCAGCGTGTACGGGGTCGCTGTGATCCCGGCATCCCTCGCCGCGGGCGCGAAGATTCTGCGCGTCCAGTTCTGATAGTCGGTGTCGCGCCACGGCTCCCCGTCGAAGCGCGGGAACAGCAGCCCGCGCCGCCCCGTCGCCAGCATCCACTCGCGCAGCTCCGATCCGAGCGGGGCCAGTAGGTCGACAGATCGCACCTGCCGCGTCTTGGTTGCCTTGATGCGGCCGTTGGATACCGCCTGCTCGATCAGCAGGGTTTTCTTCTTGACGTGCTGGTCGGTCAGCGCCAAGGCTTCGCCCGGTCGGAGTCCGGCATAGGCGAGTAGGCGCGTCAAGACTTGATCCTCCGGGCGATCCATCTGGCGAACGATCGCTTCGACCTGCGCCGGGGCCAGTGGCCTCACTGACGGTTTCGGATCGGCGGTCGGCATCGGGATCGACGCTGCCTGATTGCCCCGGACGTATCCCCATTCGATTCCTCGGGCCAGAATCGACCGTAAGAGTGACAGCGCCCTGCGGCGCCCATCCGCGCTCACGCCTTGACGCTTCAACGTCGCCAGCCAATCCTCGATTACCGGAGCCGTCACCCGCACGACCGGCGTTGTCCCCAGATACGGATTGATGTGCAGGTTCCACGTTCGCACGTAGCGGTTGCAGGTCGCAGGCTCGCGGTTCTCCCAGCGGCGGGTCTTGCACTCGTCGGCCAGCACTCCGAGCGGTTTCTTGCCAGCGTCGATCTGCGCAAGCTCCCCCATCTGCCGAGCATGAGAGACGTGCGCCGCCCATGCGCTCGCCATCGGCTTCTTGTCGAAGCTGCGTTGGCGCAGGTTGCCCGACTCGTCGCGCCACCTAACTCGCCACCTTCCCGAGGGCAAACGTTTGGGCTGCGGGGTCACGCGGCAAATCTACCTTCTTGCGGCGGTCTGTCAAGTGAGACACCTTGCGCGACTCGATCCATGCCAGGGCGTCGTCCGGGTCGATGCGCCATCCGTTGCCGATCTTCGCCGCCGGCAACTTGCCCTCCCCGATCTCATGGCGCACGGTTTCCTCGCGGATCTTGAGCTTGGCCGCGAGATCTTTGACCGTCATGTAGTCGGGGACGCTCACCCCTCGGCCCTCCCTTTGGATGGGTCAAACAGTTCGGTTTTCTTTGTGTCGATGCGTCCTTTGCGGCGGCAGATTTTGCGCTTCATTCGGGCGGTGGCTGACTTGCGGGTCAGGCCGTATGCGAACAGCCCCTCAAACCCGAACCGCGCATACGCCTCCCAGCCGATGATGATTCGCTTGGTTTCGATGCGATACATCACTCACTCCCTTCGGAGAGGTAGTTACGGGCGGCGGCGGCATCACGCTCCAAGTCGGCAAGCACCATCGCATCCACACCGTCGCGTTCCCACACCGGATCGACCGCCGCACGTTCAAGGCAGGCGCTCGCCGATGCTTCCAGTTCCCTTAGTAGTTGGTTGGCTTGATCGGGGTTTGGTTTATCGACTTCGGCTACGCCTACGTCCGGCGTCCCTGTCGCGTTCCCTTCGTCGGGGTTTGCTCGCGTGGCGGTTCGGATTGTGACTTCGACCGGCTCCATGAAGTTGAACACTGACCCGCCCGGGCCAGCCGCGCCCAAGTCCCACTCGCCGAGTCCCGCGAGATTTGGGTCGCCTTGGATTCCGCCTAGTACGAGCTGACTCCCGTGCTGGTCGCTCTCGTGATCCATGCGCTCCGCGAGAAACGTCACCGCCACGCGAGAGTCGTCGGCAGGGGTCACCACTTCGGACGCGCGACCATAATCCTTTCCGTTTGCTGCCCCACCCTCTGGGAGGGGTTCGGGGGAGGGTGTGTCGATGGGTTCACGGTTCTCTGGGTGTCCGGTGTCCAGCGGGAGACTGCGAATCGTGATCTCGACTTGGCCCATTTCCTCCGCGAAGCGCAGGGTGTCCAGTCGGCGTTCGTCGGCCTCGATCACTGCCTCGGCGTAGTGGCGGTTCGATCCGTCTCCGTAGCGGCGAAGGACTGCATTCACGATCCCGCCGTTGAAGCGCACGACCGGATTCAACGGATCAACGTCTTTCAAGTCTGGGCGAGTGGCTTCGCCGCCTGTCACCTTGTCATTCGGGATCGCGTCAGTCATTGGGGGTTCCTTTCTTGGTGGCGGCGAACTGGCGCTCGACTCGCTTTCCGCACTTAGGACAGGTCGGGAAGTCGGGCCGTCCGTTGAAGTAGTCGTGGATCGTGTTTGCCCAGCGGACTTCTTCGGGGGTGATCTCCACACAGCACTTTTCGCAGACGTAGTTCCTCATGCGTCCTTCCCTTCTGTGGCCGCGTCTTCGTCGAAGTACCGCTTCGACCAGTCTGGTTCGGTGAAGCCACGCTCCAACGATCCGACCAATTCCTTGAAGTTCTTGCGCCCGATCTGTTTCGCCAGCGAACGGAGCGTCAGCCGCCCTTTGTGGCAAAACTCAACTTGGCCATGCTCCATCAGCCGAGCGAAGCGGTAAACGTCCGTGACGCCGACAATCTTGATCGTCAGCACCGGCTCGCCGAACTCGTTTTGTGTGACGCGCTTTTCGATCACGACGCCTTCCCTTCTGTGGGTGGATTTGATGTGGTGGCGGCAAGCGGCGTCCATCCGGACGGCTGCTCGTCGTAAGTGCCGAGGCCATACGGAGTCACCGGCCAGCGGCGAACGATCTCTTCCTTACCTGCATCCGTCGCGCTGATGATCTGCTTGTCGTGGTGAATCGTTGCCCAACCCAATCGCTCAAGCTCGCGAGCGGCCAGCCGGTCATCTTGGCTTCGAATGTGCGTCCAGCCGTACTTGTGCTGCGCAATGGCCCAAAGCAACTCGGCCATTGCCTCGGTGAACTCGATGACTTCTTCAAGGCCGCTCACGACCCGCCCCCTTCTGATTGCTCGGACGCAAGCGGGTTCGGGACGTTGCCCAGCCCGTAGCAAGTCGTGCAGGCGTTCTTCCATGTGCGGCCCAGGCCTATTGCATCTGGGTATCCGTCGCCGGCGCAATCGGGGCATGTGATGGTGGCGGCGACGGCTGTGCCGAACACGTCCTCGGCATCGGAAAGGAACCGGGCGCAAGCCTTGGAACCGTTTTCGTGCGCAGCGATGATGCGGCGAATCCAGATCGGCTCCGTTCCAAACTCGTCAGCAAGATCGGCGGCGGTCGGTGCGTCTTCGCCCTTGAAGTATCGCTCGGCAATTTGGGCCGTTAGACGGCGTGTCGGCTCCGAGTACCCGCGAGGATGGATCGGGTTTTCTTCGTCGCCGGTGTTGGACAGACGATCTCCACCCTCCGCCGCTTCTGACCCCTCCGATACTTGGGGGTTGTTGGAGAGGGCGGCGGCGAGGTGGCGGAGTGCGTCTTCGTGCCGTTCGTGGGCCTTGCTCTGAATAGCCGTGCCCTCGTGATCGGCGCGAGCCTGTCGGAGTGCGTCGCGTGTCAGCACCACGGCCTCCGCCGCCCCCCGTAGCTCTGACTGCTGGGATTGGGTGTGGTTGATCCAGTGGCGGGCTTGTTCGTCAAGTACGCCGACAAGATCAACGGCTTCGTCTTCGTTCTCCGCATGAGCGACAACCTTGCGCGGTCGGAGCGTGACCTGCCACTCCGGGTCGTTTGGCAGCAGGATTGCGTAGTAGAACTCGCCTTCGACCAAACCGACGGGCTTGATCTTCGCCGCCTTGTCACCCTCGATGCGTTCGTTCTTCTCACTCATGGTCAGGCTCCCAAATCGGAATTGGCGAGACCAGAACCTTGACCACGGCATAGCGGCGAAGTCCTCGCTTGGACTTCTCGACGTAGTGGTGCGGCCCGTCTTTGTCGCCGCCAACGGCAAGCCAGCGGTTGTGTGCGCCTCTTGCGGTGAAGTGACGGCCGACGATCTCGGTTGTGTTCACGACTTGCCTCCAATCCAGAACACGGGCTTACGGTGGAGCAAACAGATCGCCCCGTCGCCAAACAGGAGCCACGCCATAAGACATTCGATGCAATGGGTTGGCTTGTACTCACTCACTCCCATCACCTGCTTCTGGGGTGGCGGCGAGCTTTTCGACCTCACGGGAAAGCCGTCCGATCTCGTTGTGCATCGCCCTCATGACTTGCCACGCGGCGTACTTCCATGAGTCGTCGTCAGACTGGTTCGTCCAGCCGAGTGTGTCGATTGCGTTCTGCAACTGGTTACTCATCATCCCCGTCCTCTCTGGTGGTGGGGTTGGCGGCGAGGGCTTTGGCGTAGGCGGCTTCCATCGCCAGTTCTTCTTGTGTCGGTTCTGCTCCGTCGATCTTCCTCGCGACGGCGCGAAGGGCGATTGCAGCGAAGTCGGTGCTGACCAAGCCAAGGCCGTCGGGGTGCTTGAGTCCGTCTGCGACCGTCCGCAAACGATTCGCCGCATCCCGCCCCCGTTCTTCTGCTTGGGATTGGATGCGGGCTGCCTGTGTGTCGATGAAGGCGATTGCAGCTTTCGCCGCGTCCTCTGCGGCCTCTGGCGGCGCACCGCACATGAAAACGAACTCGCCGTTGCTGAAAACCGAGCCGTTCTCGATGGTCAGGTTCAACCCCGTCTGTGTGTTGGGGGTCATTGGTTCTCTCCGTTCTTGGGATTGGCGGCGAAGATGTCGGCCAAATCTTCGGCCAAATCTTCGATGTCCGTGTAATGCACGTCGCTCAATCTGGGCCTTCGCAAGCACCATCCGTCGCCTGTTCGCAAAATCGTCGCCTTCACACCATCGTTCCCTGCGGGTTGGGTCACGTACTGCTCGGTGCAGTTGTCGATGAGGGTTTTTAGCTCGGCGGCGAAGTCCCCCGCGATGTTCCCGCAGCGATCTAGGGCGCGGTCGTACTCGCTCCACGGTCGCGGCTTGGGTGCGCGTCGCCAATCCGCCGCTAACCGCTCCAACCGTTCACGAAACATGTCCAGCTCAAAGATCGTTCCGGTTGGCTTCGGGCCTTCTGGGGTGGGGTTGGTGGCGGCGGGGGGATTCAGCTTTCGTGTGAGGGTCAAAATCTGTTCCACGTTCAATCGCCGCGTCGTTCGAGAAACGTTGTCGGGAGCCTCGCGCACGTACTCATTGGCCAACGCTTCGGCCAACATGCACAAATGCAAAACGTCCAATTTCTCCGCCGCCACATCACCCCTTTCCCCTTCGGAGGAGGCTTCTAGGGCTTGGGTGAGCGTCGGGGCATTTGCGAACTCGGACACCGCGTAGGCGTCGTCATCGCACTCCGGATACAGCAGTACACCGCCGTCCAGATATTCAACCTTGAACCCCGCGCCGTCCGTTCTGTGTGGCTCGGCGGGAGTCTCGGCCACCCGCGCCGCCAACTCATCAATCCTCCGCCGCTCATCTGCTCTTGCTTGTTGCTTGACCTGATCGAGCGCGTGAACGATCCATCGAGCGTTTGCGAGGCCGCAGTTGACGTAGCCACGGGGAGCAAGCGTGATCGTGCCCACACGGTCGTCCAGGGCTTCGTCGCCACTTCCGAAGCGCCACGTTGTACCGCCGATGTGGTGGGCGGCGAAGTGGTCGCCTTCAACGTCCAGTTCTCGGCTTTCGGGGGTGTTGGCTTTCACAAAGTCATTCGATGGGGTGGTCATCGCTCAGTCCTCGCGGTCGTCGTAGTCAGGCTCGATGTACTGGAAGTCACAGCTCTCGTCCTCGCACTTGCCGGCGTCGTCTATGTAGTCGCCGCACTTGGGGCAGACTTCGGGATCGGGTGGGCCTTGGGTTTTCCATGCGTCGTAGGAGGCGGGCATACGGATGGGGTCGCTCATTGGTTGCTTCCTTTAGTTGGGCGGCGAGGGATTCCAGCCTTTGGTATGTGTAGTGGTAGGTCGCGTACTCAGCGCCCTTGGCGTTCAAGTCAAGCTCGCGTTCCTTCGCCGCCGCCGCTTCAACCATCTCCACAACTTCTTCAAGCGTCTGCTCTCGGATGGATTGGATGGTGGCGGCGAGGTTGTTCAGGTCGCGGGAAACGCCAGCGAGGTCAATCGCCTGCGGTTGCTTCGCCGCTACATCCACAACTGCTGAAAGCCTTTTCAGTTCGTCGGCAATCCGGTCGCCGCTCAATGCCTTCTCACTCATGCCTCAGGGGTTCCTTTCTGGGTGGTGACGCAGTCGGGCGAACAGTGAAAAGTCCAATGTCCGCGTGGGCATATCCCCGTCAGCGACAGGAAGTTTTCAAGCGTCAACTTTCCCGCGAAAACATCGGACGCCTCTTGAAGTTGGGCGCGAAGTGTGCGACCGTCGAAGTCACTCCAATCGCCACGCCACGCGGAGCCGAGCAAGCACAAAGCCTCTTGCCCCGCCGCCACAACTTCCACATCCAAGTCCTTCACCACTTCCACACCATCTGACATTTCCTTACCTCCTGGGGTGGTCATGCCGCAGTCCTCGATTCCTCGGCCGGCTGGATTCGGTCACGAAGCTCGGCCAGGGCTTCGTCACGGTTGGTGGGGTCGACGGGTTCGGCGAGCTCAAGTTCCTCGCGCGCGACTACAGCTGTAGAAGTTGCAGTGATGGGTAAAGAATCTTTTGGTTGTGGAGATTCGTAAGACGAAGACGAAGTAGAAGACGAAGGGCTTGGATTCTGCTGGCCGTTTGCTTCAAGCGAATCCGAAGCACTGCTACCCCCTCTGCTTGCAGCCGATGCCTGTCCGCCCTTGCGTCCGGCTTCGGCTTTTGCCGCTCTGTAAGCGATTTGTTTGGCCCGCTCTTCCTCCATGCGGGGATTGACGTACTTGTCTGGAAGTGCAAAAAATTTCGGCAAAAGCTCTGGCCAAATGCGTGAGAATTTGTGGGGGCTTATTCCCAAAATCCTTCGAATCTTTTTCTCATCAAGCGGAATTCCGATGTTGATCCAGGCATAGCCGAGCAGCGTGATGTAAGCGCCGCGTTCTTCGAGGGTCATGTCTGCCGTGTCATTCAAGAAGTCTCCGAAGTAGAACTGGACTGCGGGTGCCTCGTACACGCTCACGCCCCCCGCTCGAACGGCCATGTCGCGCCCTTGGATGAGTTGCACGACTTGCAGGCTGGCCGCAAGTTCGCTGGCCAGAGCGACCCGCCGGCGGCGATCGGCTTCACGTGGTCAATCGCCTCGTACGGCTTCTTGCGGCAGATCCAGCAGAGTCCGCCGTAGAACGCCACCCGCCACGCGATCTGCTCCGGCGTGGCGAATCCCGACGCCGCCTCAATGCGGCTCTTGCGGTTGAGTTGCCAACAGCCGAATCCGATCTTGACGAACCGCATGCTCACCACGAAGTGCCGTTTGTTTTCGCGAATCAATCGCGTGCGCACAAGCCGACGGGTGAGCTCGTCCAGGTCGTCGCCGCGCGTCCAGTCGCGAACCACCGTGTGCGGTACGCGGCTCTCGCGCCTTTGCGAGCACCACGCGACCATACGGAGATAGAGATTCGCCGCGTCTTCACCAACGTCCAGAACCTCTGGGCGTTCAAAGAACTGATCGTCCACCTTGAACCAGCCCACGCCTACGCCCCCATGCCCCGCGACTCGTACGACGTCTGTGCTCGGAGTAGCGATTGTCCGATGGTCGCGCGAGCGATCAGCGACTTCTGTGCGAGTGCCAGACCCTCGTAGGCGGCCTCCGCTTGGACGAACTCGCGGTAGAGGTCGGTGTTCTCGATCTGCAGGAGCGCCTGCGCGTTGCGGGCGTCTGAGTTCTTGCCGTCGGCTTCGAGTAGTGCCTGCGCCCGCGCTACGTCGCGCTCGCGCTTGAGGCCGAAGTAGGCGGTGGCTGCTCCCGAAAGCTCGCGTTCGTTTTCTTCGAGCTGCGATTCGACTTCGGCCAGACGTTCCATGACCTGCTGCGGAGAGAGAAGGGTCACGCGCGCACCGGCTTTTCGTGCCTGACGTCGAGGGTCACTTCACCGGCCAGGACTTCGCCGGGGTCGAGCCGGTCGCCGCTCCGGCGCTCACGCACGACCACGCTGCCGTCGATCGCCGCGTAGTTCTCGATGAAGCAGCCGAAGCACCAGAGCTCGGGGTCGCCGTCGTTGCCGGGTAGCCAGTCGATCACGGCGTCGCGGTTGCAGTTGTTGCAGGTGGCGCTCGTCATGTGCGCACCGCCAACGACTGGACCTGCTCGATCTTCACGCCGGGGATTTCGAGCTGCGACGGATCGCTGTGCTGACGGATCACCTTGGCGATCGCCTTCTCGTCAACGATCAGGTACTCGCGGGGCACTTGCATCGGATCGGTGATCGTGTGCTTCCACGTCTTGCGCACCGATGCGCTTGCGCCGTTGTCGGCCTTGATGGTCGACGCCTGCTTGAGCGGTTCGACGGCCGGCGCGACGGTCTTGACTTCGGCGGCGACCGCGAGGTTGCGTTCTGCGACCTTGGCCGCGGCCTCGTTGCCGGACGCCTCGGCCTCTGCCAATTGCTGCGCGGCTTCGGCTGCGATCTTGCGCTGACGCTCGTCTTCGAGTTCCTGCTGACGCTGACGCTCGGCTTCGATGCGAGCGTTCTCTGCGTCGATCTCGGCCTGCACCTTGGCGCGGTAGTCGAGGATCTTCGGCTCGAGCACGGCGCGCGCGTCGGTCAGCGGCTGGATGATCGCCTTGAAGTAGGCGTCGATCTCCTTGCCCCACTTGATGATCGGGGCTTTGAGTTCCTTGCGCCGCGCCTCGGCCTCTTTTGCGAACCGCGTCAGGTCGCCGATGCACTCGGCGGCTTCGGTCGCGTCGGCTTCGGTGGCGATCTCCATCGTGTGTGCGGCTTCGATGTACGGGTTGATGGTCACCGCGCGTTCGGCGCGTTCGTGCTCGAGCTTCTGCGGCTCGACGATCTCGACCTGGGCCGGCGGCGGCGGAGCTGCCGCGGCCGTGGCGCTTGCCGCGCCTGCTTTCTGGAATTCGTCGGTCATGCTGCAACCTCCACGGGTGTCGGCGCAGAGATCGCGAAGTTGCGGTACTGGCCATTGAGGGAAACGGTCAGGTCGAAGGGCTTGCCGACAAGTGCGGCCAGCGATCCTCCTACGGGCGGCTCGATGCCGCCGCAGATGTGCTCGACGAACTGCTTGTAGTCGGGTCGCCCCGGTTCGAGCCAGAGCTTTTCGCCTGCGTCCTGTTTGTTGGGGTTGGTGTTGGCGACGCCAGCGATCAGGACGATCTTGTCCTTGCCCTTGGCGTTCACCCATGAGGCGTCGCGGACGGTGGCCGAGAATGGAGCGCCTTCGGGCAGGACGCCCATCTGTAGGTTGTCCTCGGGTCGCGAACCACCACCGAGGCTGTCGCCGTCGTGAGGGATCTCTTCGGCAGCGGTCGCCTCGAAGCCGGCCAGCTTCACAACGAACCCGAGCGGGCCGCGAAGGGCTCGCGAGATCGCGCGGGTCTGGGCCATGCCGAGCAGCGCGTAGTCGGGGCGAGAGTTCCACGTCGACTCGTCGCGCGAGCAGATCGCATCGGCGCGACCGATCACGCGGCCGTCCATCGTCCTGGCCTCGGCTGTTGCCATCCAGCCGTTGCCGATATTCTCGGTGTGCGTTACCACGCCCGACACGCCGACCATTGAGCCGAGCGTCTGCCACCCCTCGACGTTGACGTATTCCTTGCGCTGGATGTTGGCGATCATGCCGCCGCCCCGTAACACGTCGGTCAGAGCTGACGCGACTTCCTTCGCCTTCTCAAGTGACTCGACTGGATCGGTGGCGAACAAGTTGCCCGCGGGTGCCACGGCTACTGCCGTGCCTACCTCGACTTCCGGCATTTCGACCACTTCAGCATCTACGATTGTTTCATTCATTTTCGAGTCCTCCTACGACTCGGGGGTGGACAGAGAAGCCGCGACTTAGCTCGCGGTTTTCTCGTTTGTGGGGAACTGGAAGATCTCTGCGCTCGGCGCGTCGACGGCGTACAGGCCGATGCGCTCGCGCTGCTGCTGGAACGCCATGCCACGCGCGAACGCCTCGGCGATTGCCGCTTCGTGCTCGTCGAGCGAGACGGAGAAGTTGGTGCCGCTCGGTCGGCTCGGCCCCGACCGAGCGGCGTCGTTCCGCCATGAACGATTTGTGATCAAGCGCTGGGGGGCGCTCTTGATCGCGGCTATTCCGTTGGCCGCAAGTTGACCCGCCGCGCCATGTTGGTCGTGCGCGACGGGGATTGCGCGAGACAAGGTCAGACCTCGCACGATTTTGGGGAGCGCGTGGAAAAGGCTGTAGCCGATGCCGACGATCGCGAATGCCTCGATGGGGGTCATGCTGCCTGCCTTTCGTCGGATGGTGCGCGGAAGTGACCGAGGCTTGTGATCTGCCAGAGGGTCACCTTGGACGCGCGCTTCTTTCCTGGTTTGCGGACGGTGGCGGTCTTGCCGGTGTCGCGAATGAGCGACTGCTTGACAAGTTCGTTCGTGCGCGAGCGGACGGTCGAGGCTTCGAGTTGCGTCTCGCCTGCCAACTCACGGCGGCGGTTGACGGCCTTGCACATGTCGTCGTGCGTGAACGGCCCGAGCGTGTCGGCGATCGAGAGGATCATGCGCTGGATTGCGTCGCGGTCGACGGTGGCCGGCGCGGCGTGTGAAGTCTCGGGGTCGGTGGCGCGAGCGACCGGCTCGTCGAGAGCGTCGAAGAGTGATGGCGCGTCGTTCATCCGTCGACCTCCCCGAAGTGGAACGACTGCATCTGGTCGGTCAACCCTTGCGCCGCGTCGGTCAACTTCTCGTCGCGTGTGACCTTCACGGCGGGGAACAGATTGGTGACCTCGACCTCAAGGCGCGTGTATGAATCGAGAGCGGCCTCGGCTTCGTTCATGGCGCGGATCAGCCGATCCTGTTGAACCGCGAGCGCCTCGTCGTAGAAGTATTTGGCATCGGCCAGATTCGAGTCGGTGGCCTTGGCTGTGGCGACGATGGTCATAACCGACCCCCGCTCTCGCGTAGGCCGAACTTGCGAGTGGCAATCTGCGCCAGCGTGGTCGGCGGGTTGCATGTGTCACACAACGTCCGACCGTCAACCTCTGACACTTCGTTTGCTCCGACCTCTTCGCCGCACTCGTCGCAGTCGATGTAGTCGGGGGCATCGTCGAGGAACGGCATCGCAACGCCTTCGGGGAAGTTGCTCATGCTGCCTTCCCCTGTGCTGCGGCTTCGGCCTCGGCGGCTTGCTCGGCGGCGATCCACTCGCGGACGACACGCTGGCCCTGCTTGCCCGGTGTGCGATCGTGCCGCTCGCGGGAAAGCCGTGTGAACTCGGCGTGCTCGGTCTCGGTGAGCGAGACTGTCAACGTCCGTGTCCGTGTGATTGCTGATTCCGTGGTGTGCATGTTTTACATAGTACAGGATGCTCGGACGTTTGTCAAGTGTTTTTTCAACATAGTTTAGAAAACCCTGCAAAAGTTGCACATTCTGGGAATCGGGTTTACGCTGGTCACCCATGGAAGACGACCCGAGACAATGGATCGCGCACGTCTGCCGTACGGCGCGCGAAGAGTGCGGCGTAGGCCGCGCTGAGATCGCCACGCAAGTCGGCCGGCAGTCTGACGCCGTGCGCAACTTCGAAACCCAGCGCGGCAAGTGGTCGCCGATCACCGGCCAGATGGTCGCCGCCTACGCCGAGCTGACCGGCATCCCAGCATGGGAGCTATGGCAAATGGCTATCGATCGTTGGAAGGCGTCACAAGCCGAAGACCAGGACGACGATCAGGCTCATCTTCCTCCGGGTCGCCGTCCAAGTCCACCGCCAGCGCCACGAAGTAGTCGCGCCAAGGATCGCCAACAGGCAGGGTCGTGATGCGGTATCGCACCGTCGCGAGTACGTCTTCAATTGCCTCCCGCTGGCGACGCGGCACGGTTGACCTCCCCCGTGTGAGCACATTTGCGCGGCCGTCCGATTAGGAACCTATAGGTTCCGTTTTGTTACGCGCGGGTAGGTTGAAAAACGGTTGCGACGGGTGTACGGTGGCGGCATGAGGTACCTGGTTGCAGCGATCGCCGTTCTCGCACTCGCCCCGTCGTCGGCCGGCGCAGTCGAGTTAGTCAACCCCGACGGGTCTCGCGCGGAGCCTTACCAGACGTGGGCGAACTCGGCACGGGTGCCGCTGCCAGCCGGTCGCTTCGTTGTTCATCGCGACACGAGCATCTGCGGCTACGCCGTCGACCCATCGGGATGCGCGCATCCGGACGGTTGGATCGCAATTGCCCGTGACACGTATCCGATGGAACCCAGGCACACCTTCCTCCACGAGCTCGGGCACCACTTCATCTTTCAGGGGCCGGAGTGGAAGCGGGCTTGGTTCAAGACCGTCTTCCCAGACACGTACGGCGACGAGCGATTCGCCAACGTCTACGCCGAGTGCGCGGTGTCGCCATATCGCCCGCGACCAGCAACTAGCGCCTACAAAAGCCGCTCGTTCTATCGCCGTCTCTGCCGGATCATCGCGGCATAAAAAACGCCCCCGACCAGTCGGCCGAGGGCGTTCAATCAACGGGTACTGCGTGAGCGTTCAGAGTACCGCCTGCGACAGATGTCCACCGAGCAACAGCGCGAGCAGGCACCACGGCAGGGTCGACGGCATCCGAATCACCGTGCTCTGCGGTTTCGCTGCGGTTTTGCCGCGACGAACGTCCGAGGCGTAGGCGCGGCAGGCGTCCGAATGGTAGAGGGCGTTAGGACGCCGCCCCTCCATCGACTCGCCGCAGCCGCATGCGCATACTCGATCAGCGAACATCGCCCGTGATCTCGTCGTTGGGCGTGCCGACCTCGAGCTGCGTGGTGCGCGGCGTGAAGTAGGACACGATTGTCGTCAGCACGCCGACGATCGCAACCGCCACTTCTGCGGGGATCTCGACACCGAGCTTGAGCGCGCCCCACACGAGGATGGTCGTCAGCGCTGCGGTCAATCCGGTCGGGTGTTGGGTAGCCATACTGGCTCCTTTCAGTTCGGGTAGTCAGGCACGGCGATCCCGTGAACCTGCGAATAGGGGCGGAAGCGCCGGTAGACGCCGCCGCCGTTGGACTGCGAGCCGCCGCCGCCCTCGGGCGAGGTGTTGCCGCCGTAGGTGATGTAGCCACCGGCGACGCGCTTGGCGATCAGCTCAACGTGTACGCCTCGGGCGAAGAGAACGGCGACGTCGCCGGCGCGACCTTCGCGTGGCCCGCGCCAGAGCTTGAAGCCGTTGCGACCGGCCTTCGCGTCATCTTCGATGTTGGCGACCGACGCGACGCGGTGAGTGACGGCGACCCCCGCGTACGCCAGCGCGCGGCCGACGAACACGCCGCACCACGCGAGGCCCACGAGCCAAGCGCCGAAGAACTTTTGCCAGATCGTGATGTTGCCGCCGCGGTTGGAACCCGGCGGGCTCTCGACGGTGCCGACCTGCGCAGCCGCCCAGCGGCGAGCGATCGTTCGCGGGTCGCGCGATCGGGCAAGCGCCTGGCGCAGTCGCGCGAGCGTTCCGCGCTGACGGGCGAGCAGACGGCGAAGCCGAGGCGCGCGGCGCCCGGCCTTCGCGTGTGAGATCACGCGCGATCGAGTCTTGGCTACGCGAGACTCTTGATCGCTGACGCGACGCTTGAGGGATGGCATGTGGACCTCCGGTGGGGTTGATGGTGCGGGTCAGAACAGAAACTTGAGTACCGCCGAGACCGGCTTCACAGGGTCGCTCGGCAGTTGCGCCACACTCGACGGGACGAATCGCAGCGCCGTGATGTAGAGCCCGAGCGCAGGGAATCCGTACTTGCAGATCGTCTCCACCTTCGCCATGCGTTCACGCAGGTCACCGATCGGATCGCCCTGCGCCTCCTGCGCTCTTTGCTGCTTTGGGTTCACGCGACGGACTCCTTGCATAGACGCCCTCTTTCAGCGATACTGCGGTTTGTCATCGACGGCCCTTTCGTCGGTGGCTTGTGCCCGTCCTCGATGTTTCACGCATCGGGGGCGGGCCTTGACTACCGAACGCGGCGGGTGCGGCGTTCGGTGATTACTTGATCGAGCAAAGCGTCTGCGTCCTGTGATTCGCCGTCGACCGTGACCGTGGCGATCTTCGTGTTGCCGTCGTACTGCATCTCGTGTACGAGCAGCGGCACTCCGGTCGGATTGCCCTCTTCGTCTTCGACGAGAATCGTGTCGCCGTCCTTGATTTTGAAGGCTTGGTGCCAGTTGCCGGCGTAGTCGCGGACGTGCCCGCGGATCGTGATCTTGCCGGGGCGGCGGCGACGGTTGAGGCGCGCAAGCACCAGCTCGCCGTAGCGAATCGCGCCCTCTTCGCTGTCGGGGTCGGGAAGTTGGATCGGCTCCCAGTCGTCGATGCCGTGGCGGTTGGCGGGGATCGCGGGGTCGTCGTCCGCTAGGCGGGGCTCGTCGTCAGGCGTGATGATCGTCGAGCGCCCCGTGGAGACGTTCTGGTACGAGACGATTACCCCGTTGACGACCCGTTCGGTGGCCGGGCCGGCGTACCGCACGCGCACGCCCTTCTCGTCGAGTCGCACGCGCCAGACGACGGTCTCGGTGTCGAAGTCCTCGAACGTGAGGATGCGGCCAGGACGCACGGCGAGATTGCGGCCCTCGTACTTGTTGAGCCGCAGCCAGAAGTCGTAGGGGTCGATCAGTCCGAACTCGACGGCGTGCTCGACGATGTGTGTCGACGGCGTGAGGTTCGAGGCGTCGAGCAGCGGGGCGTAGAGGGCGGCGCTGTGGGCGATCATGTCGGAAGCGAGGAATCCGTCGCCCTGGTTGGTCAAGCCGTGGTCGCCGATCGTTGCGGCCTTGGTCAGGTAGCGCTTGGCCCCGTCGCTTGGAGTCGTGCCGGTCGTATTCGCGCAGAGGGCGGTCGCGATGAACGCTCGCGCGACGGATGCGGTAGCCGTTCGATCGGTGCTGTCGAGCGTCGCCGACTCGCGCTCGAACGTGCCGGTGCCGGTGGTCAGGTCTGCGACCACGTCGGCGAAGTCGAATCGCGCTGCTTCATAGCCGCCAGGAATGTTCACGTTTGCGCCCTTGTATTCGACGCTGACCGCCTTGGCGCCGGGTGGCGCGATGTAAACCAACTCAGCGATCGCAGAGCCGTCGACCGCGCTGCTCGGCAAGGTGAAGGTCAGCGCATCAGGGCCGACGTTCGCCCCTATCGCCTGCGTGTCAAAGGTCGACCGAAGTTTGCGCAGCTCTTCAAGAGCCTGCCAATGGGTCAGGTCTGCGTCGCGGTAGAGGAACGGCGACATCGGCCGATCTCGTGCGTGACTCATCCACGAGCCAGCCTGTACGCCGATCCGGTGCCGTTCCGCGTCGACGTCGTGCGCGAGCTGCGCGACGCGCGCCTCCCAGACAACCTCACCGGCGAGTGTCACATACCGCAGCGTGTCGTAGAGGCCGAGATCCGGCCAGTCGCCGGGTTTGCGGGCAAGCACGCATCCGCCCTGCGCGCATCCCTCCATGATCTTGTGACCGAACTTCATGTCCATCGGTCGGTCGCCGGCGTTGCGCGCGTCTGCGTCCCACCTGTAGGTTCGGCCTTCGGCGGTCTCGATCTCTGCGTGGAGTTCGAGCGGCGGCCTCATGTTGTGCCGATGGGGTTGCGGTAGCGGGGGCGGTAGCGGATCGACATCTCGTGCTCGTCGTCGACCACGTTGTCATCTGCCAGCACCAGGTCACGCCGGCGCAGCTTGGAGACGACCCGAGTGACGGCTGACTGGTCGCCCGCTGGGGGAATGAAGAGCCGCGAGCCACGTACGTTGTCGGGCTCGCCCAAGAATGTCCCGGTCGGGTCGTAGCGCTCGACGCGATCGTGCGAGATGATGGCCGACTGGTCGGCGAAACAAACCGCGCCCATCGGTTCGATCGCGTATCCAGCGAGGCCGTCATATTGACGGGTGCCGGCCGACGCACCAGATTGCTCGTCATAGACGCCGACCGACCCGGATGCGAGTCCGCCGCCCGATGCGAAGACAGAGTTGCGGAAGTCTAGGTCGGCGTACTCTGGCGGGAGCAGGTCACCAGCGGAGTCGTACACGTTGACGAAGTATTCGCCGGTTTCGTAGACCTCGATCTCGATGCGCAGCGCATCCCCATAGTGCGTCACGGTGAGCGCGCTGGCCGCGGAGGTTACATTCGACCAAGATCCGGCGAGCTTGCGGCGGATTTTCAGCCTCCGCACACCCGCCGCGTTTTCAATCCCGACGACGGCGAAGTTTGAAATGTCGCTGTACCGAAATATCGCCCCTCGGAAGAAGTCGGTGTTGGTCGTGTAGGGCAACAACGTGAGCGCAACGAACGTGTTAACGATTGCGGGGCCGGAGGTCAACGCGCGCCCGGCACCTGCCGAGTCCGACGTTGCCGCGCGTTGCACCCGATCATTCGTCGTGTCGATCGTGAAGTCATCGGTATCGCCTGCCCCCACGTATGCGGAACCGACGTCCGGCGACTTGCCGGTCGCGTTACCAGCCGACTGCGTGTAGCCGTCCTCAACGGCAACTGCGATGGTGGTTGGGGCGACCCTCGGTGAGCGGATGCGGATCAGTCGCTCCGCTGGCATCACCTCGGCATAGTCCATCTCGACGGCTTCGGTTCCGGTCGTGGTGCGAACCTGGAAGATCGCCTCCCATCGCTGCGTTCCGGCTGACGCCTCTTCGATCGTGACGGTTCCGAAGTCCACCTGGACCCAGTCATAACCGAGCGCTACGCCCGGTTGATCAATCCAATCGCCATACGTGAACTTGCCGTCGCCCACGCGCCATGCCATGCGCCATTGGACGTCGCTTCCGTCAACAGCGTAAACCCGCGCTGCTACTCGCTTGGTTCCGACGTGGTCTGCACCGGAGGTTCCGCAGATCGTTTGGACTGACGTACTCGCGGTGAGCGCCGCCACATTCGCCGAGTATTTTCCTGCCGCGCCGCTTCCAGAAGACGTCCCGCTGAACCCGGTCACGGAAAGCCCGGACGCAAGATTGAGGATCACGCTCGATGGTGAGTCCGGGTCGTATCCGTACTGCTCGACCCCGACCTCGCAATAGCGACGAGCCACGCTCTCGACTTCGGTGACCGTCATCTCCCCTTCGGCATCCACGTCGCCGGGCACGTCCTCGAGCTCGGCCTCAAGAATTGGATCGGTGCCGCTGACCACGACGGGCGTCGACCAGTCGCCGTAGAAGAACGGTCGGCAGATCA
>JAGXTB010000099.1 GCA_018334165.1 Sphingomonadales bacterium
CCGTTCGCATCGAGCGAAGTCGAGATGCCTCGCGCGGTGTCTCGACTTCGCTCGACACGAACGGGAGGGGCTGTGATTTGTCAGGCCAGGACTTTCCCCGGGTTCAAGATGCCCTTGGGATCAAGCGCCCCCTTCAATGTCTTCATCAGCGCGATCTCGTCGGCCGAGCGGCTGAGCGCCAGCCAGTCGCGCTTTTCGATGCCGATGCCGTGTTCGGCTGAAACCGACCCGCCCAGTGCCTGCAAGGGCGTGTAAACCAGCTCCTCGATCCGGTGCTTGGTGGCTTCCGTAAACGGCTGAGCACCCATCAGAATGTGCAGGTTGCCATCGCCGATATGGCCGAAGACCACCAGCTTCAGCGTCTCGCCGAATTCGGCCTCGGCGGCCTTGGTGAGGTCAGCAACATAGCGGTCCATTTCGCGGATCGGCAGGCTGACGTCGAAAGTGACGCTGGGCATGGTGAACATCATCAGGCCAGGAATATCATCGCGGATCGCCCAGATCTGGTCGGCCTGGGCCTGGCTGGTGGCGATCACGGCATCGACCACCAGTTCGCTTTCGATCAGCCCCGCCAGCACCGTTTCAAATCGCCCCGGATCGGCCTCAGGATCGGTGCCGCTCATCTCGGTGATGACATAGCAGCCGTGGCCGCCGGGCAGCGGCGGGGTGTGGCGGCCTGAGGCGACCATCGGTTCGTAGAAGCTGGCCCACATCACCTCGAACGCGGTGAGGCCCGGGCCGAACTGGTGCCCGACCTCGACAAACAAACGCTGCACCGCGGCGAAATCGGCGCAGGCCAGCATCGCGGTCTGGGTGGTGAGCGGCGCGGGCTGCAATTTCAGCACCGCGCGGGTGACAATCCCCAGCGTCCCTTCGCTGCCGATGAACAGCTGCTTGAGGTCATAGGCGGCATTGTTTTTCAGCAGCACGTTCATGCTCGAAATCACCGTGCCATCGGCCAGCACCGCCTCCAGCCCCATCACGTTGTCGCGCATCATGCCATAGCGGACTACCGAATTACCGCCCGCATTGGTCGAGATGCCGCCGCCGATCGTGGCACTGCCGCGCGCGCCCCAATCGACCGCGAACTTGAGGCCTTGCTCTTCGGCCTTTTCCTGCGCGTTCTGGACCACGCAACCGGCCTCGACCACCATGGTCCGGCCAACTGGGTCAATCTCCCCAATCGCGCGCATCCGTTCGAGCGAGACCTGGATGTCGGCGGGATCGCAAACCTGCCCCTGGACCAGCCCGGTGTTGCCGCCCGCCGCGACCACGGTCTGCCCGGCAGCGTGGCACAGTTTCATGACAGCTGAGAGCTCGGCAGTGCTGGCGGGGCGCACGATCGCCTGGGCCTGGCAGCGGGTGAACCCCATGAAATCCGCCGCGCGTTCCTGCACGTCGGCGCCGGTGATCAGGCCTTGCGGGCCGACGATTTGGGCGATCTGGTTGAGCAGGTCGGTCATGAAATCTCTCCCTCAACCCACCCTAGCCGTTCGCATCGAGCGAAGTCGAGATGCTGTGCGCGGTGTCTCGACTTCGCTCGACACGAACGGAGGTGGGGAGAGAGGGAGTGGAAGGCTATCTTAGTCCAGCCGCTCGATCACGATCGCCGGGGCCATGCCGCCTGCGGCGCACATCGTGATCAGGCCGTACTTGCCGCCGATCCGCTCCAGCTCGTCAAGCGCGGTACCGATCAGGATCGAGCCGGTCGCGCCGATCGGGTGACCCAGCGCCATCGCGCCGCCGTTGATGTTGACCTTGTCGCGATCAAGCTCGAGGTCGCGGATGAACTTTTCGGCCACCACCGCGAAAGCCTCGTTGATTTCCCAGACGTCGATGTCCTCTTTGCTCAGGCCGGCCTTGGCCAGCACCTTCTTGGCCGCCGGAACCGGGGCGTTGAGCATCAGCGTTGGGTCATCGCCCTGGTTGGCATAGGCGACGATCTTGCCGCGCGGCTTGAGCCCGTGCTTGTCGGCATAGGCCTTGCTGGCGATCAGCACCGCGGCCGCGCCGTCAACCACGCCCGAGCTGTTGCCGGCGTGGTGCACACCCTTCCAGTCGAGGTCGGGATAGCGGCGCTGGATCTGTTTGCGGAAGGTGGTTCCGCCCAGATCGAAATCGGCGATTCCGTCAAAGCTGGCCTTGAGCCCGGCGAGCCCTTCTGCGGTAGTTTCCGGGCGCGGGAACTCTTCACGGTCGAGCGCGACGGTGCCGTCTTCGTTGTAAACGGTGACCAGCGACTTGTCGAAGCGGCCTTCGCGGATCGCGCGCGCAGCACGCTCCTGGCTGACCAGCGCCAGCGCGTCGAGCGCCTCACGCGGGATCCCTTCCATCGCCGCGATCGCATCGCCGCAGACGCCCTGGTGGCTCTGCGGGTGCAGCGCGTCGAGTTCGCGGTTGCCCGAACCCATGCCCAGCGGGCGGATTCCGGCATTGGCCTCTTCCGCGCCCATCGCCGAAGTGTAGCTCATCATTTCGGTGCCGCCGGCGATCACGCAGTCTTCCATGCCCGACATCACTGCCGCGGTAGCCAGGTTGACCGAGGTGATCCCACCGCCGCAGAACCGGTCAAGCGTCATGCCGCTGGCCCCGGTATCGAACCCGGCCGCCAGCGCCGCCATCCGGCCCAGATCGCCGCCCTGCTTGCCCTTCTGGGTCGAAGTTGACCAGATCACGTCGTCGACGGTCGAGGTATCGAGATTGTTGCGCTCTTTCAGCGCTTTCAGAACGGTCGCGGCCAAATGCTGCGGATGCAAATGCGAAAGCGCGCCCTTGCCGGGCTTGCCCACCCCGCGCGGGGTGCGGACGGCGTCGATGATATAGGCTTCGGCCATGATTCAGTTCCTCTTGGTCTCGATTTGCAAACTACACTCGCCCCCCACCCCCGACTACCCTGAGCTTGTCGAAGGGCTGTCCTGTTCTTCGTGCCGCATGACAGTGTCGCAAGAAGGACAGTGCTTCGACAAGCTCAGCATAGTCGGGGTAAGGGGCAAAGCTGGTGTGTTCCTGATCAGGCCAGCATGCCGGCAAGGCGCTGGCGGATGATGCTTTCGGCGTCGGACACGATCCGGCTGACCAGTTCCTGGCAGGTCGGGATATCATGGATCAGGCCCTGGATCATGCCCGCCGACCAGACGCCGTGGTTGGTATCGCCGGTGGCCAGGCCTTCGCGGCCGCGTGACCCCTTGACCAGATCGGCAACCGCGGCGAAGTCCTTGCCTTCGCGCTCGGCGGCGACAACGGCCTGGCTGATCTCGTTCCGGGCTACGCGGGCGGTGTTGCGGAAGGTGCGGAAGATCAGGTCGGTTGCGCGTTCGTCGTTCGCGACCATCGCGTCCTTGAAGGCCTGGTGGATCGGGGCTTCGACTGTGGCGGTAAACCGCGTGCCCATGTTGATCCCGTCGGCGCCCAATGCGAGGGCAGCGGCGAGGCCCCGTCCATCGCCGAAGCCGCCGCTGGCGAGGATCGGGATCTTGACCTTGTCGGCCGCAGCCGGGATCAGGATCAGCCCCGGGATATCGTCTTCGCCTGGGTGCCCGGCGCATTCGAACCCGTCGATCGAGATCACATCGACCCCGGCGCGTTCGGCCGAGAGTGCGTGGCGCACCGCGGTGCATTTGTGCAGGATCTTGATCCCGTGGGGCTTCATCATTTCCCACAATTCGCGCACCGCAGGGGTGCCGGCGGTTTCGACGATCTTGATCCCAGAATCGATGATCGCCTGGGTATAGGCCTTGTAATCGGGCGGGTTGATCGTGGGAAACACGGTCATGTTAACCCCGAACGGCTTGTCGGTCATCCCCCGGCAGCGTTCGATTTCGGCGGCGAGCGCTTCGGCGCTGGGCTGGGTCAGCCCGGTCAGGATGCCGAGGCCCCCCGCATTGGAAACCGCGCTGGCCATTTCGGCCACGCCCACCCATTGCATCCCGCCCTGGACGACCGGGTGTTCGATCCCCAGCATTTCGGTGATCCGGGTCTTGATTGCCATCCGCCGTGCTCCCTCGCAAATTTGACTCGCGAGTCAGCGTTTAACCGAACGGTTAAATATGGCAATCGCTAAGCTGCGGAAGCGATCCTTGCGGCGTTTTCGGCCAGCCGCGCCTCGATGGCCGCGACAATCGGTTCCAGCGGCGCGGGATCGAAGCCTTGCGCGGCCAAGAGGCGCATAATCAGCAGGTCGATCCGTTCCACCCGGGTCGCTCCATTGGCCAGCGCGCGGGCCAGCGAGGATGGGCGGGTCAAGCCTTGGGCGGCTTTGGCATAGGCGGCGAAGGGCACCAGATCGGCTTCGCGCGCACCGAGCGAGAGCGCCAGCTCAGTAACCGCAACATAGAGCTGCTCGCTGGTGGCAAGATCGGCATGCACCGCCTCGGCAATCGGGCGAATGCCGCCCTCCACCAGGCAGCGGCAGTTGCCGGCGATCAGCATCGGCCATTTGGCCAAGGGGACATGGAGCGAGTGCTGGGCCAGCAATTGCACTGGCGGGCGCTGCCCTTCGTGCTTGTAGGCCGCCCAATCGCGCGACAGCTGATCGAGCAGCGCCTGATCCTCGGCCCGGGCAAAGGGCGCAGCCTTGAAGTTGGAGGCCAGGGTCACTGTCAGCACACCCGGCTGCGCCGGATCAAGCCGCACCGCCTGAGCGTCAGGACTGGCCAAGGTGACTTGTTCGGGCGCAAAGCGGCTCCACACCGCCGCGCTGGCATAGACCCCCTCCAGCGCCGCCGGGTCGATCCCCAGCCGCGCCAGGAACGGCGGCGGCGGCAGGTTCATGATCGAGAGGCATGGGCGGCCCGATGCGGCGACGCGGCCCATCAGTTCGGCCACCACCGGATCGGCGTACTGCGGCTCTTGCATCGCCAGCAGCACCATGTCCGCCGCGCCGGGATCAGCTTCGGCCGAAGTGGTGAGCGATATCCCCTGCCCCGGCGGCAGCGTCAGCACAATCGGCGCGCCATCGCGGCGTCCGGCCAGTTCAAGCCTCAAGGGCTCGCGCCCCATCGTGGCGATCTCGTCGGCCCGGCCAACCAGCGTCACGCGGTGCCCGGCCAAGGCCAGCCGCATCCCCGGCAGCAGGCCATAACTCGCCCCCAGAACCAAAATGCGCGCGCTCATTGCCCCCTCACGTCGATGTAGATGATCTGCGCCAAATCGTTGCTGCTGGCGATCAGCACGGTGATCAGCATGACGGCATAGCACAGCGCCAATACCGGCCCGACCGCCCAGCCCGGCACCAACCGCGCAATGTATTGGGCCAACGGGGTCACAGCAGCAGTCCAATCACCGGGCGGGCCAGGGCCAGCCAGGCCAGGATCGCCAAGGGTGCCAGCATCCGGCGCAAACCTGGCGGGAGCGGCGAAGCAAGGTTGGGCATGATCGTCCGGCTGAGCACCACGCCCAGCGTCTGCCAGAACGACCACAGCACGTAATAGAACGAAATCTCGTGCCACAGGCCAATCGCCAGCATCGCTGCGACAAGGCCCGCCAAGGTCGATCGGGTCAGCGCCATCACCGGGCGATAGATATAGTCACGGCACCAATTGGTCAGGCTCATGTGCCAGCGCGACCAGAAATCGAGCAGGTCTTTCGCCAGCCAGGGCCGGTTGAAGTTCTCTTCCAGCCGCACACCCATCATCAGTGCGATCCCCAGCGCGATCGCGGTCATCCCGGCGAAGTTGAAGAACAGCATGATCCAGTCCATCGCCGAAATGGCCCAGTCGCGCAGGAACGCGTTGCTGTCTGCCATTGCGTGCCCCACCCGCGCGCGCAGGTTGGCAATCATCACATTGCCGATGAATTCGGCCGAGAATGCCCCGATCAACACTCGCTCGGCCCCGTTGAGGAAATCCGGCAAGTCCCAGCGGCGGCGCTGGCACTGACGCTCAAAGGCCGGCAAGTGGTGGACCGGGCCGACAAAAAGCGCAGGCAGGAACAACTGGTAACGCAGATGCGATGCTACAGACGGTGCCGCAATCCGGCCCATCCACCATTCGGCGATCACATGCAGCTGGCGCAGAGTGAAGAACGCGCCGCCGATCCAGACGATGCCCGGGGAAAGCTGGGCCGCGGCAAAAACCCCCAGCACCACCAGCGCCGTCACCCCCGCCAGCGGCGCGCGTCCGCCGTTCCGCTCGGCCAAGCGCATCGCCAACGGCAGGCCCACGCCGAGGCCCACGACCCATGCGGCGCTGAGCGGCGAGATCCAGGCCAGCACTGCCGCACAGACCAGCGCGACCAGGTCAATCCCGCGCTCGCGGCCCAGCCAGGCCAGCGGCACTGCCAGCAGCGCGGCCAGGATCACCAGGGTCGATAGCGCGGTCATCGCGGCAGCTCCAGCCAAGTGCCGAGTTCGCGCATGAACCGCGCCCGCCCCCGCGCGTTGAGGTGCGCGTGATCGGTGAATTCGGCGTCGCTCCACTGCGCGGTGGAGCCAAGAAGCTCAAGCCCAAGCCGCGCCGCGAGCTGCCGGGTCGCCTCGGCCAGTTCCTGCTCCTGCCGCGCGCCCAGCCGGGCCTGGCCATAAGGCGAGCGCGGGTAAGCGATCAGTTTGACGCGAATGCCTTGAGCCTTGGCGCTCGCAACCGCCCGCTCCAGCCGCTCACCCAAACAGGGCTGGTGGATGGTCAGCGGATAGAAGGTCGCCATGACCATCGGGTCGATTTCCTGCGCCCGGTTGAGGTGGAACGGCTCGCGCATGCCATCAAGGCTGGTTCGCTGGCCGA
>JAGXTB010000100.1 GCA_018334165.1 Sphingomonadales bacterium
CCCGCCGCGCCAGCGGGACCGGCGGGGTCAGCGGGTCGATACCGTCTGGCACTTTCAGCGCTGACAAGGTAAGCGCCGATCTTGATCAACGCGCGCTTTATCTTGACGGGAATGTGCGCCTGCTGATCCAGCAACACTCGTTCAGGATGCCGCGATGAGCCTTTGGACCATGACCCCGCTGCGCCGGACCATGCTGCGCTCAGGCCTGGGCGGTTTCGCGATCGGCACTGCCGCCCTGCTGGCGCTGGCCCCCAGTCAGGCGCAAGTGTTCGGCGGGCACAACAGCGATGCCCCGGTCAGCGTTGCGGCCGACCATGGCGAACTGCTCGGCCGGCAGGACCGCGCAACGCTTGCGGGCAATGTGGTGATCAGCCAGGGCGGGTTGACCCTGCGCGCGGCGCGCACGACGCTGGCTTTTTCCAGCGATGCCGGCAGCTTCAAGATCCACCGGCTCGACGCGACTGGCGGGGTCACGGTAACCAAGGGCGACCAGAGCGCCAGCGGCGCGGTGGCGATCTATGATTTCGACCGGCGGATCATCACCATGGCCGGCGGCGTGGTGCTGATGCGCGGCAAGGACAGGCTGACCGGCGGGCGGCTGGTGATTGACCTCAACACCGGGATCTCCAGCGTCGATGGCAGCCCGGGCGGCGGTTCCTCGGCGCTGGGTACGCCGGGCAATACCACGGGCGGCGGGCGGATCACCGGCACTTTCACCGTGCCCAAGAAGAGCAACTGAGCCCGGCCCATGGACCTGCCCGCGCTGCGGCGTAGCCTGCTGGCGCTGCTGGGCCAGGGTACTGCTCCCAAGCTCGATCCCGCAGAGTGGCAAGAACTGGACCGGCTGGCTGCACTGCACCGGCTCGCTCCCTTGCTCCATGCCGAACGCGGGCATGACGAAGTGGTCCCCAATGCGATCCGCGATGGCTGGCGTGCGGCGCACCGCCATTCCGCAATCCAGGCCCTGGCAATCGGCGCCGAGCTGGAGGATTGCTGTGCGATCCTTGAGCACGCTGGCCATCAACCGATCGCACTCAAGGGTGCATGGCTGACCCGCCACGCCTATCCCGCGCCCGCGCTGCGGCCGATGCGTGATTTGGACATCTGGGTGCCTGTTGAGGGTGTCTTGAGTGCCTATCAGGTGCTGCTTGGGTGCGGCTATGTGATGGCGGAACCACCCGAGATGGCGCTGGAAGACGTAGTCCGGCTCGACAAGCACATGCCGCCGCTGCTTAGCCCGCGCGGTGTGGTGATCGAGCTGCACCACCACTTGTGGGAACCCGCCGGACGGCTCGATCATGTCAGCCCCAGCGCCGACGGAGCCGCGATCCGGGGCCGTGCCAAGCTTGATGCAGCGGGCATTCGCATGCTCGCACCGCAGGACACGCTGGCCCACCTGATCGTCCACGCGGTCTATTCGCACCGGCTTGATTGCGGGCCTTTGTTACTGACCGATATCGATTTTCTGCTCCGCGCTGCGCCGATCGACTGGCCGACATTCTGGGACGAAGCCAAGGCCGGGAACTGGCAGAGCGGTGCAAGGCTGGTGCTCGAACTGGTCCAGCACTGGCGTCCCGGCGCGCCGATCGAACTGGCCGGAGATCCGGCACCGCCCGAACTGCTCGCAATGGCCCCCGACCTGCTGCTGCAAGAACTGGACACCCGCCAAAGCGCCCAGCTCGCCGCCACGCTCAAGACCGGTCCCGGAAAACTAATCCAGCGCCTCCTCGGCCGTCGCTCAGCCGAAGGCGAAGCCGCCGCAACCCGCGACATGCGCCATGAAGGCGGCGCGCTGGGTTGGGCCGCATCGCGCGCCTGGCGCAGCGCCAGCCAGCTCGCCCGCAGCGACGTGCGCCGCCAGTCGCGCCAGCTTGCCGCGCTCAGCAAGTGGCTGGGCCAGTGAAGGGCCGCCGGGTGCTGATCGTGGGGATCAACTATGCCCCCGAACCGGTCGGGATCGGACCCTATACGCAAGGGCTGGCCGAGGCATTGGTCGAGGCCGGAGCCGAGGTTCAGGCCGTGGTCGCCAAGCCCTATTACCCGCAATGGCGGACCTATCCGGCCTATGCGGGCGGCGGCCGGCAGCACGGCGAAGAACATGGGGTCAAGCTGACCCGCTGCCCGATCTATGTGCCGGCCGAGCCCAGCGGGCTGAAGCGGATCGTGCACCTCGCCAGCTTTGCGCTTTCCGCCCTGCCTTTTGCCTTACGCGCCGCGCTGCGGCCCAAGGCGGAGCGGCCCGAGCTGGTGTTGGTGCTGGCCCCGGCGCTGCTTAGTGTCTTCACCGCCTGGCTTGCCGCGAAAGTGGCCGGGGCTCGGCTGTGGATCCACGTTCAGGACTTTGAGGTTGAGGCCGCGCTCGCCACCGGACTGATGGACCAGCGCGGGCTGCCCGCACGGCTGGCGCGCTGGCTTGAGGCTCGGCTGCTGAGGCTCGGCGACAAGGTCTCAACCATCAGCCCGCAGATGTGCGCCAAGCTGCGTGAGAAAGGCGTTGCACCCGAGCGCGTGTTCGAAATGCGCAACTGGTCCGACGCGCGCTTTGCCCCCGATCCCGCCGGAGCCGAAGCGATCCGCGCCGAATGGGGCTTGGGGAACCGCAAGGTCGCGCTCTATTCGGGCAATGTGGCCCGCAAGCAGGGAATCGAAATCCTGGTCGAAGCGGCGCGGCGGCTCCAGCACCGCAGCGACCTGGCTTTCGTGATCTGCGGCGAAGGCCCCAACCGGGCCGAGCTGGAACGGCTCGCTGCCGGACTGGACAATGTCCAGCTCCACGACCTGCAAGTCTCCGAGCGGATGGGCGCGATGCTGACCATGGCCGACTTGCACTTGCTGCCGCAGATCGCGGGCGCGGCCGATCTGGTGCTGCCATCCAAGCTGACCAATATGCTCGCCTCAGGACGCCCGGTGGTGGCGACGACCGAGCCGGGGACCGGGCTCTACGACGAAGTCGATGGCTGCGGCGCGGTAACCCCGCCGGGCGATGCCGAGGCTCTGGCAGCGGCTATCGCCCAGTTGGCCGACGATCCCGATCGACGCGCGCTTTTGGGCGCGGCCGCGCGCGAACGCGCCGCCGAACGCTGGAGCAAGGCTGCGATTATCCCCCGGGCGCTGGGGGAACTGGGTTATTGGGAACTGCCCCAGCCGTCGTCCTGAGCCGCAGCGTCGCCCGGTTCGGCGCCGGCTTGCGCGGCCGGAACGGCATTGGGCGCAGCCAAGGGTGCCGGACTGGCCTCAACATCTGGCTCAACAGCCATTTCGGGCGCGGGCTGGGCCTCGTCTTTCGGCTTGGCAACCCGAGCTGCTTCAGCAGGCAGCGATTCGACCGGCGGACCATCGGCAAACAGCACGGCACCGCCAATCGAGGCGAGGCCCAGCAGCGCGAGCGCAATGTACTTGGTGCGGTCGGAAATGAGCTCGTCCATGACCCTTCCCCTTCAATCCTTGGCCCAGGGCGATTTGTGTGCGGCCTTGGCATGGGCAGTCTTTCCCGCCTCGTGCTGGCGCGCCGCATCCGCCAACGGCACCGTGCAGTAAGCCGTGAGCAGCACACCAAGCGACCAGAAAACCGCTTTCCAGCGGCTCCTGAAAACCTGGTTCATGCGGGGCCCGATACCTAACATGCCCGCAAAATACGCCGGGAGGGTTAAGGAAGCTTACCCGCCTCACGCTTGAGCTCGTAAAGCAGGTCGAGCGCCTCGCGCGGGCTGAGCGCATCGACATCGAGCGCGTCGAGCCGCTCGCGCAAGTGATCGACCACTTCCTCCTGGCTTTCCGCCGCCGCCGCAAACAAGGGCAGGTCGCCCAGTCCCGCCGCGATCCCGCCCGTTTCAGCGCGGCCTTTCTCGAGCCGGTCGAGCACGGCCTTGGCGCGGGCGACCACTGGCGCGGGAACCCCCGCCAGCTTGGCCACGGCGAGGCCATAGGAGCGGTCGGCCGGCCCTTCGGCCAGCTCGTGCAGCAAGACCAGCTCGCCCTGCCATTCGCGGGCGCGGACGTGGTGGAGCGACAGCGCCTCGCAGCTTTCGGCGAGCCGCGCGAGTTCGTGGTAGTGCGTCGCGAACAGGCAGCGGCACTGGTTGACCCCGTGGACCGCCTCGACCACCGCCCAGGCCAGCGCCAGTCCGTCGTAGGTCGAAGTTCCGCGCCCAACCTCGTCGAGGATCACGAACGAGCGTTCGGTCGCCTGGGCCAGGATCGCAGCGGTCTCGACCATTTCGACCATGAAGGTCGAACGCCCGCGCGCGAGGTTGTCCGATGCCCCGACCCGGCTGAACAGGCGGTCGACGAGGCCAATCCGGGCGCGCTCGGCGGGCACGAAGCCGCCGGCCTGGGCCAGCAGCACGATCAGCGCGTTCTGGCGCAGGAACGTGCTCTTGCCGCCCATATTGGGCCCGCCGACCAGCCACAGGCGGTCTTGCGGGGCCAAATGGCAATCGTTGGCGACAAAGCGTTCGCCTTTGGTGGCCAGTGCCGCTTCAACCACCGGGTGCCGCCCGCCGGTGATTTCCAGCACCGCCTCGCCACTCACCTCAGGACGGCACCAGCCACCCTCGGCCGCACGTTCGGCTTGCCCGGCAGCGACATCGAGCCGGGCCAGTGCGGCGGCGGTTGCCGCAATGGCATGCCGGGCCTCGACCGCACGGGCGCTTAGGTCTTCGAAATGGGCTTCCTCGGCGGCGAGCGCATGCCCGCCGGCCTGGGCGATCCGGCTTGCCTCCTCGTGCAATGCCAATGCATTGAACCGCACCGCCCCGGCCATGGTCTGGCGGTGGGTAAACCCGCTGTCGGGCGCCATCAGCGCATCGCCGTGCTTGGCCGGAACCTCGACGAAGTATCCCAGCACGCCGTTGTGCCGGATCTTGAGCGCGGCGATCCCGGTTTCGGCGCGATATTTGGCCTCCAGCGCGGCAATCGCGCGGCGGGCATCGCCCGAGATTCGGCGCAATTCGTCGAGCGCTGCGTCATAGCCCTCGGCGATATAGCCGCCCTGACTGCGCTCGGTCGGCGGGGTTTGGACCAGCGCGCGGGCATAGAGATCGGTCAGCGCACCATGTCCGGTCAAGGCCGGGAGCAATGCCTCAAGCAGCGCCGGGCGCTCGCTGCGGCCTTTGAGGAAGTCATGGATCCGCCGCGCCTCGGACAGGCCATCGCGCAACTGCCCCAGATCGCGCGGGCTGCCGCGCCCGGCCACGACCCGGCCCAGCGCCCGGCCCAGGTCGGGAATCGCGCGCATCACCGTGCGCAGATCGCCGCGCAGCAGGGGATCGCAGTGGAGCCAGTCCACCAAGGCCAGCCGCGCCTCGATTTCATGAGCATCGGTCAGCGGTGCGGAGAGATCATCGGCGAGTTGGCGCGCACCCGCTCCGGTGACGCAGCGATCCAGCGCTTCGATCAGGCTGCCGCGCCTGCCTCCCTGGCTGGAGGTCAGGATTTCCAGGCTCGAGCGGGTCGCCTCGTCCATCGCCAGATGCGCTTCACCCGCACGCGCGACCGGCGGCAGCAGCAAGGGCAGGCTGCCGCGTCCAACGTGATCCAGATAGGCGATCAGGCCCCCGGCAGCCGCCAGTATCGGCCGGGTGAACATGCCGAACCCGTCGAGCGTCGCAACCTCGTGCAGCGCTTTCAGCCGCGCCTCGCCCGCGTCGCTGGAAAAGTCACGAGCGGGGCGCGGGATCGCATCGGCCTGATCGCTGCCCTCAGGCGCAACCACTTCGCTCGCCCCAAGCCGCGCCAGCGCAGCACCCAGCCGGTCGGCGGCACATTCCTCCAGCTCCATTCGCCCGGTCGAAATGTCGCAAGCGGCGATCCCGTAAGTTCCGCGTACTTCGCAGACCGCCGCCAGCACATTGGCCCGGCGCGGTTCGAGCAAGGCCTCTTCGGTCAGCGTGCCAGCAGTAACGAAGCGCACGATATCACGCGCCACCAGCGCTTTCGATCCACCCCGCCGCTTGGCTTCTTCGGGGCTTTCGGTCTGATCGGCGATGGCCACCCGGCAGCCGGCCTTGATCAGCCGCGCCAGATACCCCTCGGCCGAATGCGCCGGCACCCCGCACATCGGGATCGGCACGCCCTGATGCTCGCCCCGGCTGGTCAGCGCAATGTCGAGCACCCCGGCCGCCAGCTTGGCATCGTCGAAGAACAGCTCGAAAAAGTCGCCCATCCGGTAGAACAGCAGGCAATCCCCGGCCTCAGCCTTGAGCGCGAGGTACTGCGCCATCATCGGCGTGGGGGCGGGCGAACCGTGCATCCACCAGCGATAGCGCAAGTTAGCCGATTCGGCAGGCCAAACTACGCAGCTTTCCCCTAGAGTCTGTTCCACTGCCGTGGAAGGCAACACCGGCCCGCTCCCCCTCCCGGCCACCCATAGGGTAACCTAGAGTTGGGTGGCCGGCCCCTTCGGCGAAAATGTCCCCCGGACATTTTCTTGCACCTCGGACGGGAGCGGGCCGGTGTTGCCCTGTTTCAGCTTGCCTGAAACAGACTCTATCAAGTCGCGCAAGGCTGGGTTAGGGCAAAGGCGACCTCAGGAGATACCATGTCCGACGAAAGCAACGTCCGTTTCACCGAACGCGAAGCGCTGTTCTATCACAAGACGATCCGCCCCGGTAAGATCGAGATCATCGCCTCCAAGCCGATGGCGACCCAGCGCGACCTGAGCCTGGCCTATTCGCCGGGCGTCGCCGTCCCGGTCCAGGCGATCGCTGACAATCCGGCTGATGCCTATGAATATACCGCCAAGGGCAACCTGGTCGCCGTCATCTCGAACGGCACCGCGATCCTGGGCATGGGCAACCTCGGCGCGCTCGCCTCCAAGCCGGTGATGGAAGGCAAGGCGGTGCTGTTCAAGCGCTTTGCCGATGTGGATTCGATCGACATCGAATTGGCCACCGAAGACCCCGATGCCTTTATCGAGGCGGTAGCGCTGATGGAGCCGACTTTTGGCGGGATCAACCTTGAGGATATCAAGGCCCCCGAATGCTTCGTGATCGAGCAGGCCTTACGCGAACGCATGAAGATCCCGGTGATGCACGACGACCAGCACGGCACCGCGATCATCGCCGCTGCAGGTCTGGTCAACGCCTGCTTCCTGACGGGGCGCGAGTTCAAGGACGTCAAGGTGGTGGTCAACGGCGCGGGAGCGTCCGCCCTGGCCTGCACCGCGCTGATCAAGTCGATGGGCGTGCGGCACGAAAACGTCACCGTCTGCGACCGCTCCGGCGTGATCTATCGCGGCCGCGAAAGCGGGATGGACCAGTGGAAAAGCGCGCATGCGATCGACACCGAAGCGCGCGATCTGGAGCAGGCGCTGGTCGGTGCCGACATCTTCCTGGGCCTGTCCGCTGCGAACGCGCTCAAGCCCGAATATGTCGCCAAAATGGCCGCCAAGCCGATCATTTTCGCGATGGCCAACCCCGATCCGGAAATCCGCCCCGAAGACGCCAAGGCGGTCCGCCCCGATGCGATCATCGCCACCGGGCGCAGCGACTATCCCAACCAGGTCAACAATGTCCTGGGCTTTCCCTTCATCTTCCGCGGCGCGCTCGATGTGCGGGCAACCGCGATCAACGAAGAGATGAAGATCGCCGCCGCCAATGCGATCGCCCAGCTGGCGCGCGAAACCGTGCCTGAGGAAGTCGCGGCGGCTTACGGCCAGAAATACCACTTTGGCCCCGATTACATCATCCCCGCTCCGTTCGATCCACGGCTGATGGAAGTTGTCTCCTCGGCCGTCGCCAAGGCGGCGATGGATACCGGCGTGGCTGGCAAGCCGATCGAGGATTTCGACGCCTATCGCCACAGCCTGAAAGCCCGGCTCAACCCGACCACTTCGGTGCTGACCCAGGTCTATGAGGCAGTGAAGGCCAATCCCAAGCGGATGATCTTTGCCGAGGCCGAGAACGAGATCGTGCTGCGCGCGGCAATCCAGTACCGCGATTTCGGCTATGGCGAACCGATCCTGGTTGGCCGCACCGATGCGGTGAAGGCCAAGCTGGTCGAGCTCGATGTCACCAATCCGGACGACTGGGTGATCGAAAACTCGGCGATCAGCACTCACGTGCCCGCAATGGTCGAGCTGCTGTACGAGCGGCTGCAGCGCCGCGGGTTCATGGAGCGCGACGTCAGGCGGATGGTCAACCAGGACCGCAACGTCTTCGCCTCGCTGCTGCTCAAGCTGGAGATCGGCGATGCGATGGTCACCGGCATGACCCGCACCTTTGCCCAGACCATGCGCGAAGTGCGCCAGGTGCTCGATCCGCAGGAGGGCCGCCTGCCCTTCGGCATCCACCTGATGATCGGCAAGAATTACACCACCTTCCTGGCCGATACGACCGTCAACGAGCGCCCCAGCGCGGCTGACCTGGCGGTGATCGCCAAGGAAACCGCCGCCGTCGCCCGCCGTCTGGGTCATGAGCCGCGCGTCGCGTTCCTGTCCTACTCCACTTTCGGCAACCCCCCGGGGCGCTGGCTCGATTCGATCCGCGAGGCGGTGGCGATCCTTGATGCCGAGCAGCCCGGCTTCGAATACGAGGGCGAGCTGGCCCCCGATGCCGCGCTCAACCCCACGGTCATGGCCAACTATCCGTTCTGCCGCCTTTCGGCCCCGGCCAATGTGCTGATCATGCCCGGGCTGCAATCGGCCAATATCTCGGCCAAGCTGCTGCGCGAGCTGGGCGGGCAGGCCACCATCGGGCCGATGCTGCTGGGGATGGAAAAGCCGGTCCAGATCGCCCCGATGACCGCGATTGCGCCCGATGTGCTGACCCTGGCGGTGCTGGCGGCGGCGGGCGTGACCGGATGATCCGGCGATGATCCGTCCACGCCGCTCGGTCCTCTACCTCCCGGCCTCGAACGCCAAGGCCGTGGCCAAGGCGCGGACTTTGGCCGCCGACGTACTGGTGCTCGATCTGGAAGACGCAGTCGCGCCCGAGCACAAGCCCGAGGCGCGCGCCGCCGCTGTCGCCGCGATTGCCGAGGGCGGGTTCGGTAGCCGCGAAGTGGTAATCCGGGTCAACGCGTTCGGCACCGAATGGGCTGAGGCGGACTTGGCCGCCGCCGCTGCTGCCGGGCCCGACGCAATCCTTGTCCCCAAGGTCAGTACCATCGGAGATGTCCGCGCCTATGACGCGGCGATCTCGGCAGCACCGGCGTACACGCGGCTGTGGATCATGGTCGAAACCTGTGCGCTGATGCCCCGGCTGGACGAAGTGGCCGCACTGGCCGGCTCGACCCGGTTGGCGGCCTTCGCGATGGGCACCAACGATCTTGCCAAGGAAATGCGTGCGCAGCTGAAACCGGGCCGCGCGCCGTTCCTGCCGATCCTCACGCAAACGGTCTGCACCGCCCGCGCGCATGGCCTGCTGGTGTTCGACGGGGTCAGTAACGAATTTCACGACATGGATGTGGTCCGCGCCGAATGCGAACAGGGGCTGGAATTCGGCTTCGACGGCAAGTGCCTGATCCACCCCGACCAGGTCGAACCCTGCAACGCGGTCTTCACCCCCAGCCCGGCTGAGGTGGCTTGGGCAAGGGCCGTGATCGATGCCTTCGCACTGCCCGAGAATGCTGGCAAAGGCGCAATCCGGGTCGAGGGCAAGATGGCCGAGCTGCTGCATCTGGAGCAGGCCCAGCGCCTGCTTGGAATTGCAGCAGCGATTGGGTGATTGCTGCTCCCACAGGCGTGCTGAGAGGACATCACTAGAAAAGGGGTTCACGCAGAGATCGCAGAGAAGAAAAAGGAGGCGCAGAGATGCTGCGTGAAGCCGCAGGCTTCCACTATCGTTCTCAGCTTTCGGCAAACAGGCCCCTAGGTCGTGTTGACAAAAGGGATTCCCAAACGAGCTGAGTTCTGATTCAAGGCTGTTTTTTGGAGAGCAGTCATGGGTCGTGGGGATTTGTCAGACGCGGAATGGGAACTGATCGGGGCGCTGTTGCCGCCTGAGCGGGGGCGGTGGGCCAGGCCGGCAGGCGATAACCGGCGG
>JAGXTB010000101.1 GCA_018334165.1 Sphingomonadales bacterium
GGGGCTGGGGGTGGGGGCTCGACGCCAGCGTGGTACCCCCACCCCAACCCCTCTCCAATGGGGAGGGGCTTTAGATATGCTGACCCGCGAACTGCTCGGCACCGCGCAGGTCCCCGACGGCGAAGAGCTGAAGCTCTACGCCCATGGCCGCGATTTCATGATCGTGATGGGCAGCAACGAGCTGATGTCCACGCGGATGCGCGGGTCAGAAGAGGCGCTTGCCGTCATGACGCTGGACCGGTTGCAAGGCCGCGCCGCGCCGCACATTCTGATCGGCGGCTATGGCATGGGCTTCACCTTGCGCGCTGCGCTCGCCAAGCTGGGGCCGCAGGCGCGGGTGACCGTGGCCGAGCTGGTGCCCGAGATCATCGCATGGGCGCGCGGGCCGATGGCCGAAGTGGCGGCGGGCTGTCTCGACGATCCGCGGGTGCGGCTCGACATGGGCGATGTCGCCCAGGCGATCCTGCTCGCGCCCGAGAGGCTCGATGCGATCCTGCTCGATGTCGATAACGGCCCCGACGGACTGGTCCGCGCCGACAACAACCGGCTCTATTCCAAGGCCGGCCTGCACAATGCGCGCAAGGCGCTGGCACCGGGCGGCGTGCTGGCAGTGTGGTCAGCCTTTCCCGATCACAAGTTCAAGCGGCGGCTGGAAGAGGTCGGCTTCGAAGTCGAAGAAGTCGAAGTCCGCGCCCGCTATGACGCGCAGGGCAAGGGCAAGGGCCCGCGCCACGTGATCTGGTTCGCGCGGGTTTAGAGCACGATGACGTTGCTTCGAATCGCATAGCCCTTCCCCGTTGGGGAAGGGTTGGGATGGGGGTTCGACGCTGGCGTGGAGCCCCCACCCCCAACTCCTCCCCCCAGGGGAGGGGAGAACTTTGCATCAACCTAATGTCATCAGACTCTGGCGCTCGTTGCGAACCACCAGCGCGGCCAATTCCCGTACCAGCTTCGCCGCCAGTATCGCGGTGCGCTCGTTCGAATCGAACCGCGGGTTGAGTTCGACCACGTCTGCTCCGACAATCAGCGCGGTCTGGCGGCGCAGCACGGCCAGAACTTCGCGCACCGTCAGCCCGCCCGGTTCGGGGTGCGAAACGCCCGGCGCTTCGGCCGGGTCGATCCCGTCAAGGTCGATGCTGATATAGAGCGGGCCTTGCAGCACCGGCACTGTGTCCGGCGCGAAATCCGCCATCGGCACGATTTCCACCCCGAACCGCGCGGCTTGTGCGCGGCAGTGGGCGTTAAGGGTGCGGATGCCAACTTGTACCAGGCGGCTGGCGAGGCCCGCCTCCATGATCCGGGCGAAGGGCGAGGCGTGGCTGCGCGGGTTGTCTTCGAAATTATCGTAGAGATCGGGGTGAGCGTCGAAGTGCAGGATTGTCACTGGCCCATGGACTGCGTGGACCCCGCGCACCACCGCATGGCTCATCGCGTGGTCGCCGCCCAGCGCCAGCGGCACTGCGCCAGAGCGGATGCTGGCCTCCACTTCAGCTGTAATCAAGGCGTCGTCGCTGGCGCTTTCGGTCAGCGGCAAGTCGCCCCGGTCGGTCAGTTCGAAATGGATCCCGATTTCCTGCCCGTCCTCGCAGGCGAGGTTGCCGCGGTCCGACCACAGCGCCTGGCGGATCGCCGCCGGAGCCTGGGCAGGTCCGCGCTCGAACGACGAGTTCGCGTCGCTTGGCAGGCCGATCAGCTCGATGCGGGGCAGGCTCATGGCAGCAACAGCGTCGATCCGGTGGTTTTCCGCGCCTCCAGATCGCGGTGGGCCTGGGCGGCCTCAAGCAGCGGATAGGTTTGCCCGACGGTGACCGCCAGTTTGCCGCTGGCGACCATTTGCCACAGCTTGGCCGCGCCCGCCTGGGCCTCGGCTGGATCGGCATAGTAGTCGTAAACCCCCGGGCGCGTGACGAACAGCGACCCGCGCACGGCCAGATCGCGCAAGGCCACGCCGGTCACCGGGCCGCTGGCATTGCCGAACGAGACCAAGGTCCCGCGCCGGGCCATCGAGTCGAGCGAGCTTTGCCACGAGGCCGCGCCGACCCCGTCGTAGGATACCGCAACGCCCTTGCCGCCGGTTGCTTCGCGGACCTTGGCGACAAGGTCGGCGTCGCCGGAGAGGAACACCTGTTCGGCCCCCGCGCCCTTTGCCAAAGAGACCTTATCAGCGCTACCAACGGTGCCGATCACACGCACACCACGTGCACACAGCCACTGCACCAATAGCAGGCCAACACCGCCCGCCGCCGCCGGGACCAATGCCCAGCCGCCGGGCGCGACCGGGGCGACGCGTTCGGCCAAGGCTTCGGCGGTTGCGCCTTTGAGGAACACCGCCGCAGCGGTCTGGCTGTCAACGCCGTCCGGCAGCGGAAACAGCTCGGCCGCCTTGGCGATCCGGGCCGTGGCATAGGCACCGGGTGTGCCGCCAAAGCTGGCCGCGCGCTGGCCGGGTTTGAGGTGGGCTACCCCTTCGCCGACCGCTTCGACCACCCCGGCGGCTTCGAACCCCAGCCCGCCGGGCAGGCGCATCGGGTAGAGCCCGGTGCGCAAGTAAGTGTCGATGAAGTTGAGCCCCACCGCCTCGTGCCGGATCAGCACTTCGCCCGGGCCGGGGGCGGGCAGATCGACCTCGCGCCACTGGATTACTTCGGGGCCGCCGGTTGCTTCGATAAAGGCTTGAGTCGCGCGCATTGCAGAATTCTCCCAAGTTCCGTTCGTCCCGAGCGAAGTCGAGGGACAGCCCCACACGCGGTCCCTCGACTTCGCTCGGGACGAACGGATGAGGGGCTAGCCTAGCAGGCGGACAGACCTTCTCAAGCGCAACAAAGCTGCTCGCCGCTCGCACAATTCCTTGGGGGACCTGATCGAGATGCGCAAACTGCTCCTCGCCGCCCTGGCACTCCTCGCCGCGCCGCTTGCTGCCCAGCAGCTCGACCCGATGACCAATGACAGGGTCGCGAGCTATGACTGGGTCCGCCCGCAGGCCGACTTTGTCCGGCGTGAGGTGATGATGCCGATGCGCGACGGGACCAAGCTGTTCACCGTGATCGTCTATCGCAAGGGCGCCACCAACGCGCCGATCCTGCTGACCCGCACGCCCTATGATGCCGGCAAGGCAACCAGCCGCAACCGCAGCCAGAAGATCGAGGAAGTGCTGCCGGTGATGGACGCGCCGTTCGTTAATGATGGCTATGTCCGGGTCTATCAGGATGTGCGCGGACAGCTATGTCTCCGATCCCGCCAATCCGGTCCCCTTCGTGCCGCGCCCGGTGCGGATAGAGGGCGATGTCTGGCGCAACTGGCTGGTCCAGGACCAGCGCTTTGTCGAAGGCCGCGCCGATGTGCTGAGCTACACCACCCCCGTGCTGACCCAGCCGGTGCAGATCAAGGGCGCGCCGCGGGTCGAACTGCACGCCGCGACCACGGGTGCGGACAGCGACCGGGTGGTCAAACTGATCGACGTCTATCCTGCGGAGCAGACCACGCCGTCGGGCCTTCCAGGGTATCAGCTGGGCATCGGGATCGAGATTTTCCGCGGCCGCTATGTCCACGGCTTCTCCACGCCCGCGCCCTTGAAGCCGGGCCAGACCTATAACTTCGGCTGGTCCCTGCCGCATGTGAACCACGTGTTCCAGCCCGGCCACCGGATCATGGTGCAGATCCAGTCGAGCCTGTTTCCGCTCTACGACCGCAACCCGCAGAGCTGGGTCCCCTCGATCATGGATGCGCCGCCGGGGGCCTACAGGAAGGCGACCCAGACGGTCCGCTGGGGTGGCAATGCGGCCAGCGCGGTGTGGCTGCCGGTGGTCAAGGATTGACCTGACAACTATTCATTGTCACGATCCATACAGTTGAAATAATAAGAGAGTCGAAGATGCACCTTGGCAAGTGCAACCCAATGGCGGCGATAGTCTTGTTGTCTTTGGCAGCACCCGCGGCGGCGCAGTATTATGTGCCTTATTACGTGCCTGATTTTGCGGGGATGAATGACGCGCAGAAGTCTGAATGGGCTTGTCGGCGTGGAAATCCAACGCATCCAAGCGAAGTGACTGCCAGCACTTCGCGTGCATCCGCGCTGATGCAGGCCTACTTCGAAACCGTCAGGACAGACCAGGTGCCGCTCCCCCTGTTCATCGCGAATGACAAGACGCGTTGGACTGCAAAGGGCACTTCGCTGGGCGGCAAGAACCTGGCTGCGATCAAGGACCCGTTCGCAGTCGCAGGGAACACGCTCGAGCCAAAGCCGCTCAAATTTGTCCGATCGGGCGATGGCAGCACCGCATTGGGGCAGTGGCAGGTGCGCGATGCTGCCGGAGCGCCGGTCGGGACCTATCAGGCATTGCTGCGCTTCAAGAAGACCTGGCTGTTTTCGTCAATCGAGCTGATCGAAGCCGGAGCCTGGGCCGATCCGGTGGTGCAATACTGCCATGTTCCGGGCGATGTTCTGGGCTATCGCCTCGCCGAGGGGAAGTCTGCCGTGGCCGAGGCTCAAAGGCGGCTGACTCCCGCCAGACAGGCCGAAGCCGCAGCGCGGGCCAGCGCGGACAAGGCCAGGGCAGCTGCCGAGGCCGCGCCGGACAATGCCGGCAAGCAGGCCGCAGCCAAGCAGGCCGCCGAAAAGCTGCGGCAAGCCGCCGATGTGGCCAACGGCTATCAGTCCCAATACGACACCCAGCGCGCCATTCTGGACAAGGCCGAGGCCGAACAGAAAGCGCTCGAGGACCAGCGATCGGCAGGAAGGGCGGCGCCGGCTGCCCAGCCATAGTTTTCATGCCTTAGCTAGCCCGTACGGAACGGCTATCTGCGGCGAATTGGCTTTGGAATAAGGATGGACGCGATGGCGCTGAATAAGGGCGTAGTGATCGCGGCGGCAGTCTTGATGCTGAGTGCTTGTAGCGAGAAGGAGGCAGCGGAAGAGCCGGGATTTCGTATCGGTGAAGTCAACTTTAGCTACGCAATTCCCAAAGGCTTCTGCTCTGCGAGTCAGGATTGGAAGCGGGCGTTTGAACCGATAGCGCAACAAAATCCTGACAAAGCCATGCTTGCCCAGCTGGTCGACTGTGTGGAGAATGCAAAATTCGCCAATTCACCCAATTACATCCTTGTTGCGACCTACAGCGATCCAGCGCGTCAGGGGTTAAGCCGGGCCGACCAGGTCCGTGATTTCAAGGCCAAGATGGACCCGCAGAAATTTGCCGCCTACCTCGATTCGAACAAGCCGTTCGGCGCTTTGCAGGCGGAGCTGAAGGGATCGCCAGACAAGCTGTTTGGCGAACAAGGCAATGCCTTCCCCGAAGTCAGCGACGATGTCTGTATCTACTCGGGCGGCCGATACGGGCAACCGCCGCTGACCCCTGAAAACAGCGGGACCGTAATCAATTGCCAGGCATCGATCGGGGATCGTCAGATCATGATCATGTACAATGGCGATGGAAAACAAGATCTGTTGGCAATGGCCCGCAAGGTGCGGGCGCTGGCCCGATCAATCCAGCTGCAGGACTGAGAGGCTACTTCCTTGTAACCGCGCGAACCCAAATCAAGGATAGCTGCGGCCTCGTTGGACTAGCAAGGTGCTGGAAGCGATTTCTCCTGGCTGGGGCGGAAGGATTCGAACCTTCGCATGCCGGTACCAAAAACCGGTGCCTTACCGCTTGGCTACGCCCCAGCAGGAGCGCGGCCTATAATCAGGCCGCGGCTCCAAGGGAAGGGGGATATTCAGCCCTCGGCTGCTTGTTCCAGCGCGTCGAAATCGGCGGCCGAATGGCGTTCGATGAGGCCGGTCGGCAGGTTGACCTTCTGCCCGCGTTTGACCGCTGGCCGCGCGAGGATTTCCTCCACCCAGCGCCCGACATGGGTGTATTCATCGAGTGACAGGAACTTGGCGGAATCATTGTAGGCAAAGCCGCGATAGAGCAGGCCGAGCCAGGCATAGGTAGCCATATCGGCGATGGTATAGTCGTCGCCGGCCAGGAACCGGCTTTCGCCCAGGCGGTTGTTGGCAACGTCGAACAGGCGTTTGGTTTCCATCGAATAGCGGTCGATCGCGTATTCGATCTTGATCGGCGCATAGGCATAGAAGTGCCCGAACCCGCCGCCGATGAACGGCGCGCTGCCCATCTGCCACATCAGCCAGCTAAGCACCTCTGCCCGCTCCTTGCCGCCCGACGGAATGAAGGCCCCGAACTTCTCGGCCAGGTGCAGCATGATCGCGCCGCTTTCGAACACCCGGAACGGTTCCGGCCCGCTGCGGTCGAGCAGTGCGGGGATCTTCGAATTGGGATTGAGCGCGACAAAGCCCGAACCGAACTGGTCGCCCTCGCGGATGTTGACGATCCAGGCATCGTATTCGGCGCCCGAATGCCCGGCCTCCAGCAGTTCCTCGAACAGGATCGTCACTTTCTGCCCGTTGGGGGTGCCCAGCGAATAGAGCTGGAACGGATGCTCGCCGACCGGCAGCTCCTTGTCCTGCTGCGCGCCCGCAGTCGGGCGGTTGATCGCCGCAAATTGCCCGCCGTTGTCCTTGTTCCAGGTCCAGACCGGGGGCGGGGCATATTCGGCGTCGGCCATGGGCTTCTCCTGCGGGCTTATTGCGTTTCGACAAGCAACTTAGGCGGGGGACGGGCCAATGCAAGACAGTTGCGGATGGCGGCGGACAAGTGGGGCTTTGCCGCTTGCGGCTAGGCAGTGGACACAAAACGTGTTCGAGAAACCCGCAAGGGCGGGGTTAAAAAATTGATTTAAAACACATTACCCCAAAGATAGTGTGACCTTTGACTGGCCCTGCGTCCACCGCCAGGGGCAAGGCTGGGGCGGTGACAGGCTGGCGATCGACGGTGAGAAAGAGCGGCGCAGCTTGTGGCAGGTTTTGGGCGTGTAGGAAAGTTCGCGGATCCGGAAAGCCCCTCCCCGGCGGGGAGGGGTTGGGGTGGGGGCTCCACGCACGAGAGGGCAGAACCCCCATCCCAACCCTTCCCCAACGGGGAAGGGCTTTGGGGGCTCTGGCTATCACCCCTAAAGCAGTGACCCCTGCGAATCTGTCTGGTGGCTGGCACGGGTTTCCACCCGGGCGGCTTTCTTGACCGGGCTGAGCAGCGGCGGCAGCTTGGGTGCTGGCCTGCTCAAATACATCAGCGGCAAGGGCGGGAAGAAGAAGGACTGAGCGGGGGCATATTTTTTGGCTCGCGAATTTCTGTTTGTACAGAAATAAAGAAAGGAACCGGGGGATGGCACAGGCGCTGGCAAGGCGGGAGGGAGAGGCGCTTCGCGATCGGCGGCTGGAAGACCCTGCGCATGTACAAGCCGCACCCCAAACCCGTTCGTCCCGAGCGAAGTCGAGGGACCG
>JAGXTB010000102.1 GCA_018334165.1 Sphingomonadales bacterium
TCGTCCTGAGCGAAGTCGAGGGACCGCCGCAAACGCAACCCCTCGACTTCGCTCGGGGCGAACGGGGAGGGGGGTGGTCGCGGGTTGAAGAACCTCTAATTCGTTGTATTATCAACATAACCTGATTTATGCTGCATTGCACAAAAACCCCTTGACTTCGCAAGTGCAATAACTATTTTGTGCACTGCAACATGAGCCGGCACCTCGCCGGTTCTGTCAGAAGGATTTGTGACGATGGCAAGTGCCCCCGAAGCGAAGATCGATGCTGCTGCCGAGAAGGCCTATGCCGAAGCGGCTGCCAAGGTTGAAGTGAAGACCGCGCCCCAGGCCGAAGCCCCCAAGGCTGCTGCCAAGGTCGCCCCCACGAAGGCTGCCCCCAAGGCCGCCGCGAAAAAGCCGGTTGCCGCCAAGAAGGCCGCTGCCCCCAAGAAGGTCGTGAAGAAGGTTGCTGCCGCCAAGGCCCCGACCGCTGCCAAGCTCAAGGACACCATCATGACCAAGACCCAGAACGTCGCTGAAGATTTCACCGCCAAGCTCAAGGAAGTTGCCGCCGACGCGCAGACCCGCGCCAAGGACGCTTTCGAAAAGGGCCAGACCTACGCCGCCGAATATGGCGAATTCACCAAGGGCAACGTTGAAGCTCTGGTCGAATCGGGCAAGATCCTGGCCGCTGGCCTGCAGGACATGGGCAAGGGCTACGTTGCCGAAGGCAAGACCGTGCTCGAAACCGTGACCGCCGACGTCAAGGAACTGGCCCAGGTCAAGTCGCCGGCCGACTTCTTCAAGCTGCAGGGTGAAATCCTGCGCCGCAACTTCGACGCCGCGGTTGCTTCGACCTCGAAGCACTCGGAAATGGCTCTGAAGCTGGCGAACGACGCTTTCGCGCCGATTTCGACCCGCGTCAGCCTGGCCGTCGAAAAGGTCAAGCAGGCCGCCTAAGGGCAGCCTTCCCTCGCGGGCGCGGCGTCCCCCCTCTCCCCGCCGCTTCCCGCGAGCCCAATCCGGACCGGACAGCCCCCTTGCTGTCCGGTCCGTTTTGTTTTTGGGATGAGAACACTTGTCCTTTACCCTCAGAGTGGGATAATTCGGCCCGATGCTGAGCAAACTTGCCCTTTCCCATCTGACGATCCGCGCTGCCGACGATGACGACAGCGATGGCGGCGGCAAGGACCAGCTCGGCGTCGCTACCAAGACCCGCGCCAAGCCCAAGAAGCCCAGCCAGTTCAAGGTGCTGATGCTCAACGACGATTACACCCCGATGGAATTCGTGGTGATCGTGCTCAAGCGGTTCTTCCAGATGGACATGGAACAGGCCACCCGCGTGATGCTCCACGTCCACCAGCGCGGCGTCGGCGTGTGCGGGATTTTCCCATACGAGATCGCCGAAACCAAGGTGAACCAGGTGATGGACTTCGCCAAACAGAACCAGCACCCGCTGCAATGCACGCTGGAGAAGGCGTGACCCGCCCGACCCATTAGCGCTTTCGCCAAGCGCCAAGGGCGGTTATGGCTCGGACCAGGAACCAGAGCGCCCAGCCCCAGTGAAATCCATTCCCGCCATTGATCGTTACATTTTCCGGCTGGTGCTGGGGCCGATGCTGGCGGTGTTTGTCATCGCGGCTTCGCTGCTGATGCTCGACAAGATGCTCAAGCTGTTTGAATTTGTCGGCAATGAGGGCGGGCCGATTTCGGTGGTGTTCCGGATGCTGGCCAACCTGCTGCCCGAATATGCCAGCCTGGCGATCCCGCTGGGGCTGATGCTGGGGATCCTGTTCGCTTTCCGCAAGCTGGCGACCACCAGCGAGCTCGACGTGATGCGCGCACTGGGCCTCAGCTATGCCCGGCTGCTGCGGGTGCCCTATGCGTTGACGCTGGTGCTGGCGGCGGTCAATTTCGGGATCGTCGGCTATCTCCAGCCCTATGCACGTTATTGGTACGAACAGCTCGATTTTGAGCTGCGCTCGGGCGCGCTGGGGGCTTCGATCAAGGTGGGCGAATTCACCACGCTGGAAGACAAGATGGCGCTCAGGATCGATCAGAGCCGCGAGAACGGTCGGCAGCTGATCGGGATCTTCGCGCGCTTTTCCTCGCCCAGCGGGCAGGTCGCGACGATCTCGGCGCGCGAAGGCACGTTCCTGGCGCTGAAGGACAGCCCCGACACGATCGTGCTGCGCCTGACCCAAGGCCAGATCGTCCAGGACGAACCCGGGCAGCCGCCCCGCGTGCTGAGCTTTTCGCGCCACGACTTGCCGATCGACTTGCCCGCGATCGAAAAGTTCCGCCAGCGCGGGGCCAAGGAGCGCGAGTACCTGTTGCCCGAACTGCTGCGGATCGGCTGGAGCGATCAGGCCAGCGAGACGATGCGCAACCAGACCCGCGCCAGCTTCAATTACCGGATGGTCGAAGTGGTGATGATGCTGCTGCTGCCGCTGCTGGCACTGGCACTGGCGGTACCGCCCAAGCGCTCCAGCTCGTCGCTCGGCATGTTCCTGTCGATCGTGATGGTGGTCGCCTATCACAAGGTCAACGAATATGGCCAGGCCGCCGCCGCGCAGGGCCGGTTCGATCCCTTGCTGATCCTGTGGGGTCCATTCGTGGTCTTCGCCTTGCTGATCCTGTGGATGTTCTGGCGGATCGCTTACGTTCCCGGCGGCCAGCCGATCGGGGGGCTGGAGAGATTCGCGGCCAACCTGGGCAAGCGGGTGGCGAAACTGTTCAACCGCGACAAGCCGGCGGAGGCCGCCTGATGCTGAGCGAGTTGTTCCCTTCGCGCACGATCACCATGTACCTGGCGCGGTTGTTCGTGACCCGGATCATCGGCGTGCTGATCCTGCTGGTGCTGGTCTTGCAGACCATGATGCTGCTGTCCGAAAGCGGCGATATCCTGGCCGTGCCCGGCAATGGCGAGGCCGAACTGTGGTACTACGTCTCGCTCAACGTGCCGCAGCTGATCGCGCGGTTCCTGCCCTATTCGGTGCTGCTGGCGACGGTCTTCACCTTCTGGCCGCTCAACCAGAACAGCGAGGTGATCGCGATGCGCGCCGCCGGGCTTTCGGCGCACCAGATCCTGGCACCCTTGCTGCTGGTCGCGGGCGCGGTCTCGATGATCAGCTTTGCCTTTAACGAAACCGTGGTCGCCCCGCGCACCGGGGTACTCAAGCAGTGGAGCCAGGCGCGCTACAAGCCGCTGCCCAAGGAAACCGGCGTGCGGCTCAACGTCTATGTCCCTGATGGCGGCAATGTGCTGACCGCACAGAAAGTCAGCGGCCAGGGCGCGGCGACCAAGCTGGAAGGCGTCACCTGGTACCGCCGCGATGGCGCGGGCATGGTGACCGAGCAGTTGCGCGGGACCCGCGCCAGCTTTGCCGCGCCCGGCTGGAAGCTGGAAAACCCCGCCAAATTCGATGTCACCAGCACCGCGCAAACCGTATTGCCTGGCCCGGTTGTGATCGCCCCCGGGGTCACTCCGGCGCAGCTGGCGATCGGGCGAGTCGATCCCGACGGGCAGAATTTCATCGCGCTGGGCCGCTCGATCAAAGCGCTCAAGGCTTCGGGCAAACGCGTGACCGAGCTTGAGGGCAAGTGGTGGCACAAGTTCTCAGGCCCGCTTTCGGCGCTCCTGATGCCGCTGCTGGGATCGGTCGCGGCGTTCGGCCTGGCGCGGTCGGGCAACCTGTGGATCCGCGCGGTGATCGGCATGGCGCTGGGCTTTGCCTACTTCGTGGTCGACAATGCGGCGCTGGCGATGGGCAACTTCGGCGGCTACCCTCCGCTGATCGCGGCCTGGGCGCCGTTCATGCTGTTCCTGCTGGTGGGCGAGACCGTGCTGGTCAAGACCGAGGAGTAGGAGCGCGCAGATGGCCTATCGACCGAGCGAGAAAGAACTCAACGCAGCCTACGCCAAGGGTTATGAAGACGCGAAGAAGGGTCGCTTCAACCCGCCCAAGGGCGATAGCCTGGTCGATTTCGTCTTTGCCCCGATCGACAAGCTGGCCGGATCGCCTTCCACTCGCGAGCGGGCCGATGCGCTGGCCTCGGCCTATCGCGCCGGACACGCCGCCTGGGGCAACCGCTAACGCCGCATCATCGTCGAACGCGCAATCCGCCCGACCAGCGGCAGCAGGCCCGGGTAATTGGCCCCCTGATAGGTCGATTTCGGGCCAAGATGCTTGCTCAAACGCCGGTGTGCTTCGCCCAGCGAGTGATAGGGCAGGCTGGGCAGCAAGTGATGCAGCGCGTGATAGCGCAGGCCGACCGGGGCCCACAGCGGGGCGAACGGTTCGGGCGGGGGGACATTGACCGAATCGAGGTACTGCGCGGTCACCGTCATCGGCTCGCCGTCGTTCTGCCACAGGTGCGCGACCAGGGTGCGGATCTGGTTGAACACCGCGGTCGCCGAAACCACCGCCAGGGCGATAGCCAAGGGCTGCCAACCCAGCCAGCGGGTGCTGGCGAGCAAGGCCCAGGCCCAGACCACCGCGCCCAGTTCCTGCCAGAACACCATCCGCGCGAACTGTCCCTCAGGTGCCCGGCGGCGGAAATCGGGATTGATCGAGAGCGAGCTCGCGCGTTCCCAGACCAGCTTGCGCAAGGGACGGATCACCGCGCCCAGCGGCACCAGCAAGGCGCAGCGGATCAACAGGCCGATGGGCAGCAGCACCGCGATCAGGATGAAGGCCGGCAAGGACCACGGCTTCATCAAGGCCAGCGGCAGGTATTCCGGATCCTCGATCGTGCCGTATTTGGTCCGCGCGTGGTGCAGTGTGTGGACCCCTTCGTACATGAACGAAGGCGTGAGCATCGGGATGCCGACCAGCAGATTCCACGCGAACCGGAACCCCGGCAGCGCGGTGCGGTGAATATGGGTCAGCTCATGAATGAACAGCAGCGCGCGGTAGAGGAAGAACACCGCCAGACCCCCGCTGGCCCAGGCCTGCCAGCCTGGCAGCAGAATGGCCCCGGCAATCCCGGCATAGCCGATCGCGGCCGAAACCAGCATGTCGGGCCAGTAAATTCCCGGCCGCGCGGCCGAAATGTCGCGGGTCAGTTCCACCGCGGCGCGCAACATTTCCATGTCGTCCGGAATCTGCGCGTTGGGCAGCGGGGCTTCGATCTTTTCCTGCACGGTCATCAAGTCATTCCAAAACGTTCTGGCCAAATCGGTCCGGCTTCGCGTAGTGGCGGGACCAAACGCGGGTCTCCTTGACCTTGAACAAAGGCAGCATCGTGGCACAGGCAGAAATAACCGTCACTCCGGTGAACGACAAGGCCGGACTCAAGGCATTTATCGATCTGGCCTATCGGCTGGGTCGATCAGACCCGAACTGGGTCCCGCCGTTGCGCTTTGAGGTGGAGGAGCTGCTGACGCCGGGCAAGAACCCGTTTTTCGACCACGCCGATGTCCAGCTGTTTCTGGCCAAGCGCGGCGATGCGGTGGTCGGGCGGATTTGCGCGCATATCGATCATTTGGCACTGGCCCAGCCAGTGGAACAAGGGATGGGTCCAGGCACCGGCAACTGGGGCCTGTTCGAAGCCGAAGATGCGCAAGTCGCCGCCGCCCTGATTGGCAAGGCTGAAGACTGGCTGCGCGAACAGGGCATGACCCGCGTGCTCGCTCCCATTTCGATGTCGATCTGGGAAGAACCCGGACAACTGACCAAAGGCTTTGACCATCCGCCAACAGTGATGATGGGGCACCAGCCGGAACGCTACCAGCACCATATCGAAGCCCTGGCCTACACGCCGGCCAAGCTGCTGCGCACTTATGAGCTGGACATCACCCAGGACTTCCCTCCGCTGATCCAGCGCATTGTCCAGTCGGGCCAAAAGAACCCGAAGATCAATATCCGCAAAGTCGACAAGTCCAAGTTTGACCGCGAAGCCGCGATCATCCTCGAAATCCTCAACGACGCCTGGTCGGACAATTGGGGCTTCGTTCCCTTTACCGACAGGGAAATCGCCTATGCCGGCAAGAAGTTCAAACCGATCGTACGCGAAGACCTGATCATGATCGCCGAGTACGAGGGCGAGCCGGTGGCCTTCATGATGACTCTGCCAAACCTCAACGAAGTGCTGAAGCCGATGGGCGGTACATTATGGCCGTTCAATTGGGCCAGGCTGCTGTGGTGGCTGCGCAAGCCCGTTTGCAGGACAATGCGGGTGCCGCTCATGGGCGTGCTCAAGAAACACCAGGCAAGCCGCCTCGCCAGCCAACTTGCCTTCATGATGATCGAAGCAATCCGGCGCAACTCCACCACCAGATACGGCGCAACACGCGGTGAGATCGGCTGGGTGCTCGACGACAACCAGGGCATGAACGCAATCGCCGATGCGATCGAAAGCACGGTCAACAAGGAATATACGATTTACGAAAAGGCGCTGTAGGGCGCCGTCAGTCTTGCTTTTCGTCCACCGCCGTCGTCACCGCGACGTCCATCGTCACATTGCCAACGGTGCGCATCAGATCGGGCAGCATCTCGACCGCGACCAGCAGTGCGAGCGGCGCGATTGGCACGCCCATGGCATTGGCGATCGGGCCGACCGAGATTACGAAGCTGAGCGTGCCGGGCAGCGAGACCGAGCTGAGCGAAACCAGGAAGGCCACTAGCACGCCCACGGCCAAGGCCCAGACCGACAGCTCGGTTCCGGTCAGGTAAGCGGCATAGATCGCCACCCCCATGTTCATCGCCGGGCTGGTCCCGCGAAAGATCGCGACCGCCAGCGGCAGCACGAAATCGGCAGTCGCCTCGCGCACGCCCAGCTTGCGGGTGGCGGCCAGCATCGCGGGCAGGCAGGCGAGCGAGCTCTGCGTCGAGAGCGCCACGGCATAGACCGGCAGGATCGCCCGGCCAAAAGTGCCCAGCGGCCGCCGCGCGACCAGCAAGGCCAGCAGGAAACCGCCCACGGTCACCACCAGCCCGGCGGCGCTGACCACCAGGATATAGTGCGCCAGCGCCCCGATCGCGTCGGTCCCGCTGCTTGCCGCCAAAGTCACTGCCAGGCCGAAGACCCCGATCGGCGCGAGCATCAGCACCCAGCCGATCACCACCATCATCGCCGCGGCCAGCCCTTCGAACACCGTGGCCAGCGCCCGGCGCGGCACGTCGGCGATCCTTGTGGCGGCAACGGCCAGCACCGCGACGAACAGCACCATCGGCAGCATCGAACCCGCCGCCGCGGCGGCAAAGATATTCTCTGGCATCATCGCCAGCAGGATCTCGCTGAAGCCGGGGACCTTGGTGCCCTCGGCCGCGCCGCCGCTCAGCGCGGCGACCGCGCGTTCGGGGATCGGGAACAGTTCGAGCAATGCCGGGATCAGGATCGCGGCCATGGTGCCGGCCGCCAGCAGGCAGGCGAAGAACATGCCCACCGCCCGCCGCGCCAGCTTTCCGCCCCCCGCCGCCGCCAATGTCTGCGATATCCCGGTATAGACCAGTCCCACCACCAGCGGGAGGATGGTCAGCTGCAGGGCCCGCAGCCACAGCTGGCCCGCAGGTGTCGCCACTTCGAGAATGCTGGCCAGCGCCGGAGTGCCGTGCAGCAGCACGCCAACCGCAAAGCCCAGCACCAGTCCGGCAAAGGTCAGCGCGGCAGGAACCCTGATTTCCGGAAACTTCGCTGCCTCGCTTGATGCCTGCACTTTCAACGCTCCCCGAAAATTGCATCTTGTCCGCGTGACTTTAGCGGCGCAGCGGGACATAGCAATTCCTGAACACTTTGCGGGTTATGGGCAGGTCATGGGACGCAGCTATTTCGGAACCGATGGCATCCGCGGCAAGACCAACGCCGGGGTGATGACCGCTGCCACCGCGATGAAAGTCGGGCAGGCGGCCGGCACGCATTTCCTGCGCGGGGCGCACAAGCACCGCGCGGTGATTGGCAAGGACACCCGGCTTTCCGGCTATATGCTGGAAAACGCGCTGGTCGCAGGCTTTACCAGCGTGGGGATGGACGTGGTGCTGACCGGACCGCTGCCCACCCCCGCCATCGCCATGCTCACGCGCGAGCTGCGCGCCGATGTCGGCGTGATGATTTCGGCCAGCCACAATCCGTATGAGGACAACGGGATCAAGCTGTTCGGCCCTGACGGCTTCAAGCTGTCCGACGAGGATGAGCTGGCGATCGAGGCCTTGCTGGGCGAGGAGCTGGCGCTGGCCGCTTCGCCGCAGATTGGCCGGGCGCGGCGGATCGACGACGTGCGCGGGCGCTATATCCACGCGGTCAAGGGCGCGCTGCCCGACGATGTGCGGCTCGACGGTCTCAAGATCGTGGTCGATTGCGCCAACGGTGCAGCCTATCAGGTTGCCCCCAGCGCGATCTGGGAACTGGGCGCCGAAGTCATCGCGGTGGGGGTCCAGCCCAACGGCATCAACATCAACGACAAGTGCGGTTCGACTCACCTTGCCTTGGTCAAGGAAACCGTGGTCGCCAGCGGGGCCGATATCGGGATCGCGCTCGATGGCGACGCCGACCGGCTGATCGTGGTCGATGAGCACGGCCAGACGGTCGATGGCGACCAGATCATGGCCCTGATCGGCACGCAACTGGCCGCGCGCGGGGAGCTGCGCGGCGGCGGGGTTGTGGCCACCGTGATGTCCAACCTGGGGCTTGAGCGCTTCCTGCAAGGCCAGGGCCTGACGCTGGAACGCACCAAGGTCGGCGACCGCCACGTGCTCGAGAAGATGAAGGCCGATGGCTACAACGTCGGCGGCGAGCAGAGCGGGCACATGATCCTGCTCGATCACGCGACCACCGGCGACGGCACGGTCGCCGCGCTGCAAGTGCTGGCCGCGCTGGTCCAATCGGGCAAGCGGGCAAGCGAGCTGCTCCACTTGTTCGATCCGGTCCCGCAGCTGCTCAAAAACGTGCGTTTCGCGGGCGGCAAGCCCTTGGATGACGCGCGGGTCAAAGCGGTGATCGCCGATGCCGAGGCGCAATTGCTGGGCAAGGGCCGACTGGTGATCCGCCCTTCGGGGACCGAGCCGGTGATCCGGGTGATGGCCGAAGGCGACGATGCCGGGCAGGTCGAAACGGTGGTCGATGCAATCTGCGACGCGGTCAAGGAAGCTGCGGCATGAGCCTGGACATGCGCCCCGATTGCGAAAAATGCGGCGTGGACTTGCCCGCCGAGCTACCCGGCGCCTTCATTTGCAGCTTCGAATGCACCTTCTGCGCGGAGTGCGCCGATGGTCTGGACGAACGCTGCCCCAATTGCGGCGGTGAACTGCTCGACCGGCCGACGCGGGCGAGGCACTTGCATGACAAGCATCCGCCGAGCTCAGTCCGAAAATTCAAAGGCTAAAACCAACCTCCGTTCGCATCGAGCGAAGTCGAGATGCCGCGCACCAGTGTCTCGACTTCGCTCGACACGAACGGAACTAGGGAGCAAATAGGACCCATGCCCCCGCCCCGCATCCTCACCATCGCCGGGTCCGACAGCTCGGGCGGCGCGGGGATCCAGGCCGACATCAAGACCATCACCGTGCTGGGCGGCTATGCGATGAGCGCGATCACCGCGATCACCGCGCAGAACACGCTGGGGGTGGCCGCGGTTCAAAACCTAAGCGGTGAATTCGTAATGCATCAGATTGCCGCTTGTATCGAGGACATCGGATGCGACGCGATCAAGATCGGGATGTTGGGCAGCGAGGACATTGTTCGCCATGTTGCCGCTGCCCTGATCGCCGCCCCCGAGATCGCTGCGACATCCAATTTGGGCTTTGCTAAAGCGCCCCATCCGCCCGGTTTGACTAGATTTCCAGTTGTTCTGGATCCGGTGATGGTAGCAACCTCAGGTGCGCTGTTGGCTGATCAAGTCACCATTGATTCCATGAAAGCTCGCCTCTTTCCCATTGCGACCCTGCTTACACCCAACATCCCTGAGCTTGGGGTCTTGACCAACTGCGAACCGCAGACAATCGCCGAGGTCCGCGACGCGGCGATTGAACTCGCCAGAGCATTTGACGTGCCAGTGCTCGCAAAAGGCGGGCATCTGGAAGGCAACAGGATGGTCGACTTGTTGGTTCACCCTGACAGCCACACCTTGAGTTTTGAGGGTTCGCGGATTGATACACCCCACACCCACGGCACCGGCTGCACGCTATCGAGCGCGATCGCGACCTACCTGGGGCGCGGGCTGCCCCTGCCCGAAGCGGTTGACCGGGCGCGGCTGTTCGTGCGCAGCGCCCTGCGCGCGGCACCGGGCTTTGGAGCTGGATCAGGGCCGTTGGGGCATGCCGAGGCGCGGGGATAATCCTCCCCGAGCTTGTCTCGGGGAGGTGGCAGTTGCGCAGCAACTGACGGAGGGG
>JAGXTB010000103.1 GCA_018334165.1 Sphingomonadales bacterium
CCCCTGCCGATACCGGCTTGGAGCCTGCCGCATTCATCTCGGCGATGAAGTTGGACGAGCAGGCGCAGGCGGGGCAACGGTTCCGGCCGCAATTGGGCCAAACCGGTTCCGAACCGAATCAGGACGCAGACCCAGGCTTGCAGGAACCCGCGAAAGTGGACCTTGCCGCCATCGCCAGCGCGCCGCCATCGTCGGGATCGGCGGCTCCAGGCGGGCTTGTCACTGCGCCCGTGCCAGCGCAGCCAGAATTGGGGCGTGAAGAACAGGCAACCGAACGCGGCTTTGCCATGCCCAGTGCCGGTCAATCGGCGCAGGCCAACCCCAATGCTTCCACAGCCGCTGCTGCAGCCCCGGCAGTGCTGCGTGAAGGCCTCGCAGTCGAAACCGAAACGGGGTCTGCCCTGGCCAAAGTCAGTCAGACCGTGGAACCCGGCGCGCTTGAACCCGCCGCATTTGCAATTTCCCCGGCTGTCCCGCCGCCGATGCTGGCGAATGTCGAAGCTGTGGCGGAGCTCGGAATTGGCGTTGCGGCTCCCGCGACCGCCCAGCCATGGGCTGTCAGCCCGCCCGCTTTGGCCACACTGGTTGCCGAACCGGTTGCTCCGCCGCATGAGTCGGATCAGGCCAGATTCGTTGTAGCCGTCGCACCAGCTGCTCGCGAGGCACCGGCCGCCGTGGTTGAACCACCGGCCAATCCTGTGGTGCTCATGGATGCGCACCACAACGCTGGGCCCGCGCCGCTTGTGTTGCAGCCGATCAAATTCAAACTGGACCCCAAAGCGAAAGATGCGTCTTCTTCGACAGGCCTTGCAGGTGCAAAGCGATCGGAACGCGCGGGTCTGGTGCAGCCGCGAGCGAACGGTTCCCAATCCCGGAAGCAGTCAAAGCTGCCTGATCGGGTGGTCGGGGAGTTCATCTTTCACCAGGTTGCTGTGCGGTTGAATGACAGCCCGGCAGGCAACATCGATGTCCGGATCGGCGGCGATGCCATCCTCTCAGTTCGGGTTGGCTCGCTGCTTTCGGTGGTTGAGGGGCGGCTCGATCCCGACCTGTTTGCCGCCTTGAACGCTTCGGCGGGCGCGGATGCTTACGTCAGTTTCCGTGAACTGCGGGCTGCGGGAATTGACGTGCGGTACGATCCTGCTGGCGATACGATCGTTCTTAGCGCAGACTAGGGCGGCGCCGATCTCCTGGGACATTGCTTGAGGCGCGTGCTGGCTCGCTTCCGGCGCTGCCGCTCTCCTGCGCCAGTGCAGGGATCGCCCGGAATTGGCCATCTCCGTATCGCTCTACTGCCCGGCAATCCCGTGGATCGAAGCGCTCCGTTTGGCCCCGTTCGTTCGTCTGGCGTTAACCAGTAAGCTACACGCAACCTTGATGACGCGCCCAATAAATGGGCCGCATGGTACGCAGGTCTCTCATCTCCGGCATGGCTCTGGCGAGCGCTGCGCTGTTGGCGCAGCCGGCTCAGGCCAGCATCAGTGTGATCGCCATTCCCGCAGCCGTGTCCTCGGCATTCGCGGGGATTGATGTTTGCCAGGCAGGAAGTCCTGCGCCTGCAAGCTATGCGCCTCCCGTTTCGGCAACGCCGTCTTTCAGCAAGACTTCAGCGTTGCTTGGCGGAAAGGTGAGCCAGCTTGATCTGATTCGCCAACAGCAAGCGGGCGCGGCGCCAGTTGCAGCACCGCAGATCACGGCCATTGCCGTAACCGCCAGGCCCGAACCTGGCGCTGGGGCCAGCAACCTGAGCGCAGCGAGCAGTCAGCCCTGCCAACCGTCGCTGGGCTTCGCCACGCACCTCGACAAAGTTGCTCCGCCGCTCGGACCGACAGTGCTGATTTCTCCGGCATCGTCTGGCGATGACTTTCTCTCCAGCAAGCGTTTGACGGTCAAACGAACCAGTTTTGACCGGGACTGGAACCGCGTGCGCTCAAGCGGCCTTGGCCGCAAGGCGCTCATCGGCATTTCCCGCTCGGCGGACGGTGTCCACAAGCCCGAACTCGATGCCATCAATGCCTGGGCCAACGGTTCGATCCGTTATGTCGAGGATCGTGAACTCTATGGCCAGGCCGATCATTGGGCGACCGCGAGCGAAACCTTGCGCCGCCGCGCCGGCGACTGCGAAGACATTGCCATCGTCAAGATGCAGATGCTTGCAGCCTATGGGGTCAAGCGCGAGGACATGCATCTGGTGATCGCACGCGATCTTGTTCGTTCGGCGGATCACGCGATGCTGGTGGTCAAGATTGATGGCCGGTACTGGCTGCTCGACAACGCCACCGATCAGGTGCTCGATGCCCAGCAGAGCTATGATTATCGGCCGATCCTGTCGTTCAACCAGAACGCGAAGGCGATTCACGGTTATTGAAACCGTGAAGCCCGCTCACCGCTCGGTCATGGCCTGACCAAGCGCCTTCAGCACCGGCTTGAACAGGTAGCTCAGGATCGACTTGCTGCCGGTAATGATCTCCACATCGCAGACCATGCCAGGCATGATCGGCAATTTGCGCCCGTTCTTCTCGATAAAGGCGCGCTCGGTTTCAACCATGACGATGTAATAGGCTTCCCGCTCGACTTCGTCGTAGATCGAATCCGCGCTGATGTTGGTGACCTTGCCGTCGAGCCCGCCATAGATCGAGAAATCATAGGCGGTAACCTTGACCACTGCCGGATCGCCGACTTTCAGGAAGGCAATGTCCTTGGGGGTGACGCGGGTCTCGATCAGCAATTTGTCGCCCTGCGGGACAATCTGCATGACCTTTTCGCCGGCATTGACGAACCCGCCGACCGTGTTGGCGCGGACATCGTTGACGAAGCCGGTCACCGGCGCGCGCAATTCGGCCGAAGATCCCTTGATGGTTTCCTGGTTGACTGCAAGCCGGGTGGCCACTTCGCTGCGCTCGTTAAGCGCTTGCTGGCGAAAGTCGTTGCGCGCCTCGCCAAGCTGGGCCTGGGCTTCGGTGATCGAGGCCTGCGCGCGGGCAACGCCTTGCCGTGCGGCCGCCAGGCGCCCCTGGACGTCGACAAGTTCGCGCTGGGCGGCAAGAAGTTCGGTCTGAGGAACAATCTTCTTGGCTACCATCGGGGCCAGGGTATCGACCTGCTGCTGGGCCAGGCGCGCAGAGCTTTCCAGGCTGGCCACCGTGGCGAGGCCCTCGGACAGGTCGCGGCGGCGTTGCTCGACTGCGGCGGCAAGTGCGCTCTGACGGCTGGCGGCAGTGGCCTGACGGGCGGCTGCAAGCTGGGCTTCGTCGGCGCAGGCCATGCCTGCCGTGCACCCGCCGCCGGCGCCGCCGCCTTCATTGGCAAGCCGGTTTGCACGAGCGCTGAGCCGCTCATTCTCGACCTGTAACTGTCCGCGTTGCGACTGGGACTGGGCGCTTTCGAGCCGTCCAAGCAGTTCGCCCTTCTGGACGAGCTGTCCCGACCGCACCATGATTGCGCCCACCACGCTGGGCTCAACCGCCTGCACCAGCTGCACTTTGCTGGAGGGGATGACCTTGCCGACCCCGCGGGTCACTTCGTCAACCCGGGCAAGGCCTGCCCACAGCGCCAGCAGCACAATGCCAAAAAGGCAGACCGCGATCAGCCGGCGGCTGGAATCCCAGCCATGCCATCGGTCCTTCATTCGGGAAATCATACCGCCCTGGCTCATGGCACCGTGCCGTTGGCATCTTCCGCCGCCAAACCACTTTCGCCCTTGATCGCGACAGCGTCGTTGCTTTGGGACATCTTGGTGGCCGCAACTGTCTGTTTGAGGTGGCTGTTGCCGGAAACCGGATCGGGGATCGACGGACGCCAGGTCTTGGTCATGTCGATCCGCCCACCGACATCGCTTTCGGCATGGCGATCGGTCACGTCGGGCGCGACGGTCAGGCCCGGGACGAAGGCGGGAACTGCTTCCTCAAGCAGCATTCCGTCTTCAAGCGCGCGGTCACGCAGCGCCGCCATATCCAGTGCGGGGATCGATTCCACCCCGGCATAGCGACCGTTGAAGGTTGCTGCGCTGCCCCATGAACCATTGAACCGGTAGAACAAATGCCGGCCGATCTGGGTGATCTTGCCAAGCTCGTAGGCCCATTTGGGCAGGACATAGTCGGCATGATAGAAGGTTGCGGTGCCAACACTGGTCTCGACATAACCGGCCAGCGCGGCGACTGCTACCGCGCGGGCTTCGCGCCAGGGACCTGCGGCCGGGGTGCGCAGCAATGCGCCATCGCAAGTGAAGCTGAACTGGCAACCGGTCCGGCGTGTTGAGCCCTGATAGACCACACCGCAGACGCTCTTGGGATAGGCCGGATGGCGTACGCGGTTGAGCACGACCTGGGCTACCGCGCGGCGGCCCTGCAGCGGTTCGACCGCTGCTTCATAATAGACCGCCTGGGTCAGGCACTGCAGCGCGGTTGCATAGGTTTCGGCCTTGGCGGCAGTGATGCCGAAGGCCTGGACCTGGCCAAGCGGTGTATCGATAAAGGGGATTGCCGCATTGCCGACCTGGGCATCGGCACCTTCAACCACGATCTGCGCCTTGTCATCGACCGAAATGGTATCGATCGGACCCATTTTGGCGAGATTGGCCTTGGCGCTGTCGGCTTCAGCAGCCTGCGGCTCGGCAGCAGCTCCGGTCAACCGGGGGAGGACGAACGACAGTGCCAGCGCGGCGATCATCGCGACAATGCCGACGAGCAGCCAGCGTTCCAGTCTCGAGCGGTGCCGGACCGCGCCGGGCAACCCCTGCAGGGTCAATTCAGCGGTGTTCATGATCGAACTCCTATTCCTGCCGACTTGATGATGTCATCCCTTGGGCCATCCGCGACAATCTGCCCTTTGTCGAGGACAATGAGGCGGTCACAGATGCTAAAAAGCGCAGGTCTATGGGTAGAAATAACGAGTGTTCGATCGGGTGTCAGCGATTGGGACAGCCGCTCGACAAATAGTTTCTCCGATTGGATATCCATGGCCCCGGTGGGCTCATCGAGGAACAGCAATTTGGACGGGCGAACGAGCGCCCGCGCCAGCGCAAGGAAGCTGCGCTGCCCGCCCGAGAGCTGGCTGCCGGATTCTCCGACCCCGCGATCGAAGCCGCCCGAATCCTGCGAGAGGAACTGGTCTGCCCCCACTTCGCGCAAGGCGTCGATCAAGCGCTCGTCGGGCACCTGGCCGGCCCCGAGTGCAAGATTGTCCTTGATCGTGCCGGAAAACAGGCTGGCGTCCTGCCCGACAAACCGGAAAGCATCGCGCAAGTCTTGCGGGCGGTACTGGCGGCTGTCGATCCCGTCGATCAGCAGCGCGCCCCCACTGGGCTGATAGAGCCCGCACAGGATCCGGCCCAGCGTGGACTTGCCCGAGGCAACCCGGCCGATGATCGCCACGCGCTCGCCGGGACGGATCACCAGGTTGACGTCCTTGAGCGACGGCACCGAAGCGTCCGGATAGGAGAATTCAAGCGCTTCAAGCTTGATGTTGGCCGAACGCACGGTGGGCGTCAGCGAAGTGCTGCCCATGCGGCGCTCGTCGTCGGCTTCCCAGAGCCGTTGGATCGAATCCAGGATCTGCTGGGCCTGCTGGCCGCGAGTCAGCAGGAAGGCCAGCTGCGCTGCCGGCTGCAACGAACGCGACGAAAGCATGACGATGGCAATGATTGCACCCATCGTGATCTTGCCGGCATCGAACAGGTAGTAACCGCCGACGATCAGCGCGATGTTGGAGACCTGCTGAAATGTGGAGGCCAGGCTGATCGCGGTCGTGCTGACGTCCTTGAGGCGTTGCTGGGAATGGCTGCCCAGTTCGAACAGGCGCCGCCAGCGGCCCAGCATCGCGCCTTCGCCCGAAATGCTCTTCAGGGTTTCGAGGCCAGAGATCGATTCGACCAGCAGGGTCTGTTGGAGTCCATAGTCGGCCTGCGATTCTCGCGCTGCATCGACCACCTGGCTGCGCAGGCGCAGCCCGACCAAGGCCATCACCGCCATGGCGATCACCGGAACCAGTGCCAGCCAACCCGCTATCCAGGCGATCAGGGCCACGAACAGCACCAGGAAAATCATGTCGACCAAGAGCATGACTGTCGTGGAGCCATAGAATTCGCGGACCACGCCGTATTCGGAGACCCGCGCGACCAGGTTTCCAGTGTGTCCCTTGCGATCCGCGAGCGGGGCGGAAAGGACCTTGGAGTAGATCTTCTGCGAAAGCTTGAGATCAAGCTCGCGGCCCAGATCGTCGAGGACGACCGAGCGCGCCCGGCGCAGCATATAGTCCAGCGCAAAGGCAACCAGGACGCCGATCGCCAGAACCCACAGCGTTTCCTGCGTCCGGTTGGGGATCACCCGGTCATAGACGTTCATCGAGAACAACGGCAGCGCCAGCGCAAGGATGTTGATCAGCAGGGTCGATACCCAAACCCAGCGGAACCGGTGCCGGAACTTGACGATCTCGCTCCAGAACCAATGCGCGCGGGCTCCCACGTCCCAAGGCTGACCGGCTTCGCGCAGGGCCGAAGGGTCGCCGTGGACCGTTGCGATCCAGCCGTTGAACTCACCCTCAAGCGAAGCCAGTGCTTCCCAGCGGTTCTCGGTCGATCCCGGACGCCAGGTCAGAGCATCCCGGCCATTAAGTTCGTGAACCACGGCGATCGAGCCGTCGGCCAGCGCGATCACCGCGGGGTAACTGGTGGCCCGGCGCGGCAGGCGCCTGCTTTCTTCTGGAAAGCAGTTGAGCCCAAGGACTTCGAGGGCGGGTTCAAGCTGATGGAGCGGGAGTCGCCCTTGGTCATCAAGCGCAAGCCCGGACAACATGCCCATGGCAAACGGAACGCCAAAGTGCTCCGCGAGCCGGGCGATGGCCGCGATCAGCGGGTCGCCCGGCATTGTGGTAGTTTGAGGCCCAGTGGCCATAAAGTTGTATTCCCGTCGTATTCAACCAGGCCAGCAAGGACCCCGCGCGGATGCCTCAGTTTGGCATCTTGCGGTATTCCAGTTCGGCCGGCTTGGGCGGGCCATAGTTGAAGCGTTCACGCTCCTTCTCACCCGCGCCGGCTGCTGGAGCCACGCCAATCGCGCCCAGAAAGCGGTTGGTGCTGGCCAGAACCTGGTAGCGCGCGAACATTGCCGAATAGCGCGCCGTTTCCAGGCGAACCTGGGTGTTGTAGCGCGAATTCTGGGCGTCCAGCACGTCAAGCAGCGAGCGCCGACCAACGTTGAACTGGCTGCGATACGACAGCAGCAGATCATCGCTGACCCGGCTTTGCACTTCAAGTTCGCTGGTCACTTTTGACTGCGATTGCATTTGTGACCAGGCCAGCGAAGTATCTTCTTCGGCCCGGCGGACGGTATCGTAGAGGCGGTAGCGCGCTTCGCTCGCCCGGCGGACCATCTCTTGATAGTTCGCCTTGTTGATGCCGCCAGAGAACAGGTTCCACTTCAGGAACACGCGAGCCTGGGCATCGCGGGTGCCATGTTTCACTGCATCGATATCATGACCGGCGCGGCCGACCAGGTCCACGCCGATCCGCGGCAGTTGATCAGCCTTGACGCTGTTGGCCAGGGCATGGGCAGCATCGACATCGGCTTCGGCTTCACGCACCAGCGGATTATCGGTGCGGGCAAGGCCAATCGCATCGGTCACGCTGCCGGGAACTGCTTCCGAGAGGGTCGGCGGTTCCAGCACGAAATCGATATCAAGCCCGGTCAGTCGGCGCAGCGAGATCTTGGCTTCGGCAAGAGCTTGCTCCGCTTCAACCAGCCGAACCCGTGATGCCTGCAGGCGTTCCTGGGCTTGCTGCTGATCCGCGATCGAGATCGAACCCTGTTCGACACCGGTACTGAGATCTTTGACCAAGGCTTCGTGGAAGGACACATTGTCCTTGCTGGCGGCAACAATGCGCTGCTGAAGCAGAACATTCAGGTACTCACGCGAGACCTGCAGACCAATGAACTGCGAGCGCTCCAATACGCGCAGCGAGGCACCATCGACCCGTGCGGCCTGGCGGTGCAGTTCACCCTTGCGGCGACCGAAGTCGATCATGGTCCATTCCGCGCGCAGTTCTCCGCCGACGGGGTAGAGTTCCTCGTTTTGAATGCCCGCGAGCCGGCGCAGCGGGTTGTTGAGGTGGCGAATGCCGGCCGAGGCTTCAAGATCGACGCGCGGTGCGTAGAGCCCCTGAGCCTGCTTGCGTTCGAACTGGATTGCCTCCTTGTTGTACTGTGCCTGCGCGATCTCGGGGTTTGAACTGACCGCGATGGCGATCGCATCCTTCATCGAGATCGGTGCAGCCTGAGTTGACTGGATGGCGCCCGGCATCGGCACAGTTGCCGCGTCCTGAGCCAATGCCAAATGAGCGGTGCTGGCCAACAGGATGGCAGTTCCGGCGGATAGAATGTTTCGAATGGTCATTGTCCTGGCCCCCAGATCAATTCTTCACGGTGATTTCGACGCGGCGGTTCTGCGGACTGCGTTCGCCGTCTGCAGTGGGAACCTTTGGCTCCCGTTCGCCATAGCTCGAAACCTCGAGATTTTCGCTGGAAGCACCCTGCGCCTTGAGCAGCCGGGCAACAGCTTCGGCACGGCGGAGTGCCAAGGCATCATTGTAGCCATCCGAACCCGAGCGGTCGGTATGACCGGCAACTGAGATCTTCTTCCCGCAGGCTGCGATGCTTTGAACAGCCGACTGGATGGTCGGCATCGCGCTTTCGGGTACTTCGGCGCTGTCCCATTCAAAGAAGACGATGCCGGCAATTTCTTCGGGACAAGCCGAAGGCGCAACGACCACTGGTGGTGTCACTGGCGCGCTGGTCAGCTGCGTATTCATCCGGGCCGCAGCATCAACGCATTTGCCGATGCTGACCGGATCCTTGGTGTTGCTCTTGAGGAAACCGAGCGCAATGCCGCATTGGGCCTTGGCTTGCAGCGCCCAGACATAACGCGGATTGTCTGCCGCAACCGTGCCGTTGTCCAAGCTAAGCGCAAGGGCGGCATTGTAGCGTTGTCCAATCTCTCCGTTCAACTCGTTGACCGACATGGCCATCAAGTCGGATGCGCTGGTTTGCGCCGAAGCCGCAGCCGGTATGGCTGCGACTGCGGCCACAAGCGTGGCGGTTAGCAATTTTGTTTTCAGTCGCATTGTTTGGTCCCCAGGTTGTCCAAGCAATTCAGGTGATATCGCGATCAAGTCAGCGCGCTGACTTGATCATGATCCAGTTCGTTCATCACAGAGAAGTGCGGCATTGCGCCCTCACCGCCGCCGTTGATGTTCATGTTGAGCAGGCCGTACAGGTCGAAGCCGTCTTTATTGTCGGCCAGTTCCATCGGTCCGGCCGAGTCCGGCGCAAAGTGATCGACAATGCTGTCCACCGCTTGCGCGCCGGCACCGTCGGCAAGGGCGGCTGCGACCGCAGGGTGGGCCGCGATAGCCGCCCCTGCTCCGGGCACCGAAGCCTGGCCCAACATCCCCGAGGACGCATGGTCATTGCTGAACAGTGCGCTTCTGGAGTTGTCGTTGCCGGAAGCCTGATGCAGATCGGCAGAGTGGTCGGTCACCTGGCCAATCCCGCCCTGCATCGCCGAGCTTTCGCCATGATCGAACGAGCCGGTTGGTTTTGGCGCAAGCTTGGCGAGCGGTTCCATGACCGGATCAAATACATCGCCGCCCTTGCCCTGGGCCTGAAGCGGTGATGTATCGGACAAGCCGGGATCGGAAGCGATGGTCAAAGCCATTTCGTCCCGTGCCATTCCTTCTTGGGCAAATGCACCGGCATGCTCCATCGCCATTTGGGCCAGAAGGCCTGCCGCCGCCACCGAACTGGCCGCCACGAGCTCAGCCGACCGGGCAGAGCGTGGCTCGCCGGTACGAGCAAAGCTGACATCGGCAAGTCTGCCAGTGGTTCCATCGGCCATGGTATAGGTTGCTTGGCCGTGAACGGTAACGTCCCCGCCTGCTGCGCCGTATTCAACACCGTCCGACGTCAGAGCGATGCTGGTGATTCCCATGTCGGCAAGGCTGCGGAATTCGCCGGCGTCGGTCACGCCGTCGCTGTCAGCATCCTGCCACACGCCGAATTGGGCGAAGGCGGCATCGGCAGCGGTGAGGGCGCCATCGCCATTGCTGTCATAGCGCGCCGCCAGGCCTTCAAGGTCAGTCTGGCCATTGCCGCCGAAGACCAGCTCGGAGCCATTGTTGACCACGCCGTCGCCATTGAGGTCGATCGCCAGCAGGCCATCGTCAGAACCGGCCCAGGCGGTGGATTCACCGGTGCCGTCGCCATCATAGTCGAAGGTGACGCCGGCCGAAACCGCGAGGAACTCCGCACCATCGCCGTCGAGGTCGAGCACAACCGGCGGAGCGGGAGTGAACGGAACGAGGCTGCCACCCACGCGGACCGTGAAATTGTTGGTTGTGGTGGTGTCACCATCGCCATCGGTCAGCTGCAGCGTGAACGGGATCGTTTGATCCACGACCGTATTGGTTACGCCCAGATCGGTGAGATCGAGTTTGATCGAGCCGCTCGACATGTAGGTATCGACCCAGGCGATCTGCAATCCAGGAGGTGCGGTAATCGTATAGGTATTCGGATCGGTTCCGCCAACGCGGGTGAAGCTCGCGGTGGTTCCGTTGGTGTAGTGCGCGACCAGGATGATCGTATCGCCACCGCCGAAATTGGTGAAGCCAAAGGTCGCATAGCTGACATTGGCAAACGGACCGGCGACGGGCGGTACATAGGCCCCGCCGGCGTCATAGTCGTCCACCACGCCAAAGTCGAAGCGGAGGAACTCGCCTGAATCGAAGTTGTTGTTGCCCAGGCCCCAACCGGCGGTTGAGCCATTGACATTCGACTGTTGGGTCAGCGTCGGAATGCCACCCGCCTGCCAGGCCGCCAGCTCTGCTGCCGTAAAGCCGCCAGTCGGAGTCCAGCCGGTAACGATGGTCAGCGGCTGCACCGGAGTGCCTCCCGAAACCGTAACTGAGTTGCTCGGGCCGACACCGAACGAACTGCCCGATCCGACCGAGACGTTGACCAGGGCACCATCAAGCGGAGCGATCAGATCGAAGACATATTGCCCCGAGGTGCCCGCTGCCGGATTGACGGTGAGGGTGAACACCGCAGTGTCGCCGCCGGTGATCCCGCCGCTGCTGTCGTTGTCGGCATAGCCGGTTAGCACGTTGCCAACCTGCTGGGTCAGGATCGCCCGCCCGCCCGAAGTGATCCCGGTCATGTTGGCGGTGATCGTCATGGTCGAGCCGGTGCCGTCAGCGCCGTCCGAGAAGTGCAGGGTGCCAACCGCCGGGCTGGTCGCCGGATTGTTGTCGGTCTGCTGGTTCTGCACCACGCCCAGGGTCGGGGTGTCGTCGTCGACATTGACCCCAAGCGTGCCGCCTGCCGTGTCGCCGTCCTGGTCGGTGACGGTGTAACCGAAGGTGAACGCGGTGTTGTTCTCATTGCCCAGCGCGGTGTGATCGATCGGCGCGATCTGGCTGACCGTATAGGCCCCGTTGGTAGTGTTGAGCGTGACCTGCATCACCAGGGTCGCGCCCTGGAACACGTTGAGCCCGGTGCCGTTGGCAACATAGCTGAACCCGCCCGGTGCACCGGCGGTGCTCAGCGCCCAGGTCAGCGTTCCGTCGCCGCCCGAGCCCGAGAGCGTGCCGGTGAGGTTGACTGCATCGGGATCGTCGCCGATGCCGCCCGGGTTGCCGCCGGCACCCGCAACCGCATCGTCATCAAGCTGCACAGCGACATTGGCACCTACCAGCGGGGCTGCGTCCTGCAGCGTGATGGTGAGCGTCGCAGTCGCGGTATCGCCGTCGCCGTCGGTGACGGTGTAAGTGAACACGTCGGTCGCATTGATCGCGCCGGTGCCGCTGCGGACATAGCTGTAAGAGCCGTCAGCGTTCATGGTCAGCGTGCCGTGGGTGCCGGTGGTCGAACCACCGATCGTGCCCGCACCG